>CAYTRD010000101.1:0-6526 GCA_964440255.1 uncultured Ruminococcus sp.
AGCATCCCATTTTCAACAGTTGAATATATTGTTCCATAGTTATACCTCCGCATTTGTTTCAGTATACCACAATCTTCTTAATTTTACAAGTATTTTGAGATGTTTTTCAAATTCGTCTTTTAATTTATTCTCGTTGTTCTTATTATTGAAAGTAAAGCAAGAAGCCAACATACACCGACTATGGTACATATAACCGACATCATCTGCCAGAAGTTCATTCCGAAAAAGTATGTTCTTTGTTCTTCGGGGTAGTATCTTAAAAATTCAACGAAAAATCTCATAGTACCGTAAAGGATAAGCGATATAGGATATGCCGTGCCTTTTCGGTGCTTATTTTTTGTAACGATAAAATACATCACACCGAAAAGAGCGAAGCAGAGAAGGCTTTCAAGAAGCTGAACGGGAAAAACCGTATGCTCCTCAAAGCGGGTTGTGACACCGAAATCACATTCGATTCCGTAGCAGCAGCCGTATACCGCACAGCCGATTTTTGAAAAGCCGAGAAGCAGATACATACCCGGTGAAAAAATATCCGTCACAAGAGAATAATCTCCCGCCAGATATTTCACGGGGAAATACAGCAAAAAGGGAGAAAGCAGAAGTCCGCCGAAAATTCTCATACGGCTGACATAGTACGGAAGTCCCGTAAGTGACATAATAAAATTCTGCAGCTGTCCCATAAGCACGGCACCTGAAAAGCCAAAAATAAGTGCAAGCATAATATAAATTATGACGGTTTTGGTGCTGAAGCCCTGCCGTTTTCCGAGCAAGTATCCCACTGCAGCCGATATCACCGAACCTATAAGGATACAAATATAATAAACTACAAGCTTGATATCCATTATTCTGTTATAAAGTCGGAATAAAAGTCAGATTCTATGTAATCAACCTGCATAAGTCTGCAAAGCTCTAATTCGTGAGGCTGATTTGCAGTCCAAAGACCTACCTTCAGTCCTTTTTCGTGGAAGCGGTCAACAAGGGACTTATAAATTCCCGAATGAGCCATATCAATATCGAACCCCAGTTCAAGACATTTATAAACATCCTCATTGGGCTCTCCGCAGGTAAGCATTATCTGCAAATCGGGGAAGGCCTTATGTGCACGGATAAGATTATCAATATCAAAGGACTGCAGAGAGCACATTTTAAGGTCATATACTTCCTGCGCCAACTGAAATGCTTCCTTGATTTTTTCATCGGGGAAATATCCCTTGAATTCAATGAAGCACACCATATTTCCGTCACGGCATATCTCAAGATAGCGGCGGAAGGTGCAAATATAAATTTCAGTATCGGTAAACTTATTGAGAAGAGGCTTTGCGGTAAGCTCTTCGTAAGTAGCATCGGCAATCGCAAGCTCCGTTTCGTCGGAAAATACTGCAGTTTCATTGTGGTTTACAACAAGCACACCGTCTTTTGTTATTCTTACATCTGTTTCAATACCGCCCGAGCCGTGCTCAACCGCCTTGATGAAGGCTTCTTCTGTATTCTGAAGGTATTTTCCGCTGTAGCCTCTGTGGGCAATAAAGCAAGGTTTCATTACAAATCATTCTCCTTTATTCAATAATTATCTTGTTAGTTCCCGATGTCAGGGATATTTCTGTATCTTTATACCTGAATATACCCTCTGTCGGAAGCTTTATTTCAAAATGAGCACGGTTTTCGCCGTATTCTGCCGTTACGGATATTTCACCTGCGGGAACGGTCATTTTACCGCTGAATGTACCCGTCATTTTTATATCCGAGGGTGCTATTATAATTTTTTCGTAGCCGAAGGAATCCTTTTCCTGTGTCATACCTAAAACATATTCAAAAAGATAAGACACAACTGCACCGAACATGGGATGTGAATGTGAGCGTCTGCCCGTCCAGTATTCCCAGAGAGATGTTGCCCCCTGATTCATAATATTTCCGAATGAATACTTACCCTCAGAGGAAAGAAGTCTTACTGCAATATCGCCTTTCCCGTTCCTAAAAAGAACACGGGTGAGAATATCCGTTCCGAAAATACCCGTATTGTAATACATATGCTTTTCATCATATTTTGCACACATATTGTTAAAGGTCTTCCTTGTGCCGATGCCGATATCAACCGCAAACGCATTTGCACCCTGAATATTTCTGCAGAAGTCCCCTGTCTTCGGGTCATAATAGCGTTTCTTAATTGCAGCCGCCAGAACCTTTCTCTTTTCACGAAGCCACCTTACATCTTCCTTAGAAAGCTTCATAGCATCCTTACACAAGAGTATTTCGTCTATGTGCTTTATATAGAAATATGTATTGACAAAGGGGGCGGGGATTCTGATTTTTGTGGGAGTGCACCAATCTCCGAGACACCATTCATCGGGCACATCATACCATACAAGCAAGCCTTTCGAATGTTCATCAAGAAAACGGAAGTATTCCTTCATCTGCGGATAAAGCTTTATCATAAACGAGGGATCACCGTAGTGCTTATAATACATAAAAGGCATATGGACTATTGCACCGCCCCAACCGCCGGGGCCGCCGCCCGAATGGGTATAGGGTGCAGTATACTGCACATGTCCCGAAATTCTGTCCTGACAGTCGGAGATATCCTCTATCCACTTATCGTAGAATTTTCTTGCATCAAGTGTTGTCATAACGGCATCTGCCGCTAACTGACCGTCACCCGTATAGCCTCTTCTTTCAAGATGGGGGCAGTCTGAGGGAATACCCGAATGCATATTTGAAAGCTGTGTATTTACAAATGCATTATAAAGCCACTTAAGAACGGCATTATCCGAATCGAAGGAGGAATTCACCTTGACATCGGTATTTATAACATCAAAACGAAGCACCTTTATATCGGCAGGCACTCTGAAAAATCTTGATGCGTGCCATGTAAATTTCTGCGACACTTCCCTTTCTTTGTCACCGCAGACAAAGGATGCGTGCTGATCTCTTATATTATCGGGGTCGATATCATTTGAAGAAAGCTTTTCTTCACTTCCCGTTATTTCTACAGCTCTTCCCTTATCGGCAGGCAGAAGAATAACAAGATTGCCGCTGCAGTTTTTTCCGATATCATATACCTTATATGTATCTGTCACCTTTATAACGGCGGGATATAAAATTTCAGCAGCTCTGTCGGCGGGACATTCGCTTGTCATATAACGGGTTTCGGGGAAATCACAGGGCATCGCATTTTTCCACCGAGAGCAATCCGTTTCGGGATAAAGCCAGCAGTCACTGTAATCGGAATAATCGTGCTTTTCACCCTCGGTCAGGTCGTACTCTTTTATGAAGCCCTCTTTATACAGCACGGCTTCGTCGGAATTTACTGTCTGCACATTACCGTTATTATCTGTAATTACAAGTGAAAAAATCAGCTTCTTGTCGCCGAACTTCTCCTGATGAGTGCAGGCATACCAGCCGTTACCGAGCATAAAGCAAAGACTGTTCTTTCCGTCTTTTATCAAAGAAGTCACATCGTACCGACTTACATATATTCTGTGTGCTGTTACTTCCCCCCAAAGACCGTTTTTTCTCTGAAGCTCTCTTTTATGAAAATCGGTATTAAGGGGTAAAAATTTGTCCTCGGAAATAGGCTTTGCGTTGATGTATCCCTCAAAAAAACCGAGACCAATAACGGAAATTTCTGCTTTTTTTACATTTTCTGCAGTAAAATCCTTCCGTGCAAGCACAGACACAGGATTCTCGGGAAATTCCACCCAAGACGCCGTACCAAAATACTTTTCTCTGTCCATAAAACACGCTCCTTTACAATTCCTTATTTCTTGTTAATATAATATCCTCGGGCACTGCAAAAAACAAGTACCCGAGGAAAATTTTACGGTAATTTTATTGTAATTTCGTGTAAGCCCTCGGAAATCTCAGCACCTGCCATATAGCCTGCAATCGTGAGAACCTCCGTTTCTTTGCCGTCTATTTCTATTTTCACATCGGCGGCAGGAAGTGAAATTATCAGTATTCCGTCTTTTGCGGAATCAACAGTACCCTTGATCTCGGTTTTACCGAAATCTGTTATTTCACATTCGCTTTCAAGTATATTTTCTATACCCTTAAGAAATTCTTCCGTCTGAAGAATATAGCCTTCAACATTGTCCTGATTGAAAACTCCGTTACCGCTGATAACATCGCCCGAGCCCGAAATTTTCTTAAAGATATCATTTGTAAATGCGTGTCCCGAAAGTGACATATCAACATCAAGAACGGTTTTTTCACCTACATAGAAAAGAGGAAGCAAAGCTTTGTTTTCGTGGATATAAAAGCTTTTTGCCATTCCGGCATTTTCACTGACCTCATCTGTCACGGGAGAATCCGATACGATATAACGCACACCGAAAAGTGAGTTTAGCACAGGATTGGGGGCATATTCTATACTTACATTTTTAGCATATATGCTCATTCCCAGCCTTGTAAAGAAGTTATAGCAAGCACCGGACATTGTTGACGAATAATGGGAGATTCCGTTATAGCCGTAAAGCTGACCGCCGTTATATCTGTGAGAAGCAAGCTCCACTCTCCAGAATTCGTTTTCATCCTTGTCGCTTGTATAATTTTCTCTGACCTCACTTAATGCATCGTCATTACGAAGCACCGAGCTTTCATTAACATACTTTACGTCTCTTGCTATTTTTTCAATTGCATTTGAGCCGACCTCGACGCAGATAAGAGTACAAAGAACAGCAGTCACTATCAACGAAACATTTTCTTTTTCTGCAAAAAACTCTTTAACGGCAAGATAACCGCTGTAGGCAATAACCAGTCCTAAAAATATAAACAGAAAGCTCTGTCTTCCGGGAAGCTGATTCGGGAAATGGAAGCCGTGCCAAATATAATCGAGAAGATTAAAATTAAAGGAAACAAACATAAAAACAAAAAGAAGCAGATAGCTTATCTTTTTTCTCAGCTTTTCCTTTGAAAAAACAGCAAACAGACACAGAACCGCACATATAATACCAAAATAAAGATTGGGAGCACCGAACGCAAGAGAAGAAGCACGGTAAGGCAAAAGCATTACGAGCATCTCGCTCATAGTGTGATAAAGCTTGAACTGCGTACCGAAGCCGATATCAGATGCAAGGGTGTTGCCGACAGCCGTAAGAAGAGGAAGAAGCACTCCGAGATTCAAAGCACCTGCAACAAGGGAGCATATTCCGAAACGGAATCCGCTCAAAAACCACTCTCTTATGCCTTTAAAGTGACATACACTCTGAAGCAAGAACCACAATACCGAAAAAATGCATACTGCATATGCGATATAGAAGTTTGAGTAAATAGTAAGGAAAAGTGAAACGGTATAGAGAACAATACCGCCCTCGCCCTTGAAAAGTCTTTCGATTCCGAGAAGCACAAGGGGCAGAAGTACTACAGCGTCCATCCACATAAACTGATTTATGAATGCCAGCGTATAGCCCGACAGTGCATATGAGGTGGAAAAAGCAAACATAAAACCGCTGTTCTTTCCGTAATGCTCGGAAAGATAATAATAAAATGTAAGACCTGCAAGTCCGAAACGGATAAACACCATCATATCCACCTGACCCGGTGTCAGCTCACCGGGAAGCAGAAAAAGGATATACCACAAGGGACTGTTGGTATAATAGGCACTTTGTGCCGTAAGGTCAAAGCCCAAAGCCCCCGTAAATGAATAGCTGAAATCAAGACTTCTGAAGGCACGCTTCATTTCACGAAGCATAGGAAAATACTGTCCCCAGGCATCTATCGCCATAAGCGTGCTTTCCCCAAAGGGAGCCACATCACAGACAGCAGCTCCGATTATCACAATAACAAAAGGAAATGCGAATGCAATCAGATTATACTTCAATGCTACAAGCTTTTCCTCACGGGACAGAAGCTTTTTATTTTTATGTAAAGGAAAAATATCTTTAATAAAAGATTTTATCATTAATATATGCTCCTTTTCTTCTGTATATTCCCCATTATACCCGTAAAAATACAATTTACAAGCAAAGTTTGTTTAATTATTGTTTAAGACTTCATTAAAAACGATTCTGCAATTTAGTAAATCACGATTTATCTATTTTCAACAAACCTATTGACTTTTATGTTTTAGTAAATTATAATTTAGTAAAACACGATTTACTAAAGAGGTGAAGTTATGTTTATCGGAAGACAGCAGGAATTAGCGCATCTTGAAAAAATGTATAACTCCGACAAATTTGAATTCGCTGTAATATACGGGCGCAGACGTGTAGGAAAAACTGCTCTTATAAATCAATTCATAAAAGACAAAGAGGCTGTTTTTTTTACGGGAATTGAATCAAATGCAAAGCAAAATCTTGAAAATCTCAGCAAATGTATTCTCGAATACAGCACGGGAATTGAAAGCGAAAACACATTTTCTTCCTTTCAGTCTGCACTTGAATATATTTTCAGACTTGCCAAAAACAAACGAATCATCCTCTGTATAGACGAATATCCGTACGCGGCAAAAGCATCAAAGAGCCTTGCATCCACGCTTCAGCTTCTTATCGACAAATATAAAGACAGCTCAAAGCTTTTTCTGATTCTGTGC
>CAYTRD010000102.1:0-6468 GCA_964440255.1 uncultured Ruminococcus sp.
CCGAAACGGGACGCCGAGGTCGTCGTCCCCTACAAATTATAAGATTTATTTTGTGCCTTTCGGGAAATAACGCATAATATTTTATTTAACTGAAACGGGACGCCGGGTCGTCGTCCCCTACAGATAATAAGATTTATTTTGTACCTCTCGGGAAATAACATCTGCCCGTTAAATTATAATTTGTCTGTTTGTATATATTTTCCTTTACCTCTGCATATGTTTATACGGGTGATATTATGACTTGCTGTATAGAAGAACTGCAGAACAAGGATGTTATAAATATTGAAAACGGATGTAAAATCGGATATGTTATTGATGTTGAAGCGGATGTGGTTTCGGGGAACATATCCGCTATTATTGTCTGTCCGACGGAAAGGGTGCTTTCCTTTAAGAAGCCTGAAAGCTTCAGAATAAACTGGTGTGATATTGTGGTTATCGGGGAAGAGACTATACTCGTGAAAAATGTCGTAAGCATACAGTCTAAAAGTAAGGGTTCAGGCGGTATTTTTAATATATTTTCAAAGTAAGTCTTGAAAAAACAGAGCTTATATAATAAAATAATATAAAATATAAATTTCCTACGGAGGAATCTTGTATGCTTAATGATAAACAAATTGAAAGATTTCTCGGAAAAATGGGCAGTTTCATTGAAAGAATGGAGCCTCATATTTTCGAGAAGGTCGGCGAGCTTGAAAATGTAACAAAGTGCCATGTTGATAAGAGATATCACGCTCTGCCCGAGCTTCCCTTTGAAGCTGCCGAAAAGGGCACATATTGGGAGGGAGAAGGTACATATTGCTGGTTCAAGGGCGAATTTACCGTTCCCGAAAGCCTTGCAGGTCAGACTCTTTTCATAAAACCCCATATCGGCGGATATGAAGCTCTTTTATTTGTAAACGGTAAGCCCTTCGGTACATTTGCATCAAAAATTGTTGTGACCGCACACGGCAACCACTACTGCGATATGATTAAATTTGACCCCAAGGCAGGGGAGAAGCTTGATATTGCTCTCGAATATTATGCAGGTCATTTTGTACCCGGCTGTATGCCCTTTGAAAATTCAGGCAGAACGGAATATAAGTTCCGTTACGACGGTGTTGATATCTGTGTAAAGAATTACGAGGTTCAGGAATTCTATTTTGACCTTAAGACTGTTTATCAGTTGACCGAGGCTCTTCCCGAGGGAAGCTTCGCAAGAGCAAAGGCAATAAATGCTCTTCTCAAGGTTTATGAAAACATTCCAACCGCAACAGACGATGTTCCTTTCTGTGATGTAATTGAAGCTCTTCGTACCGTGAAGCCCGTTATCAAAGAGGTTCTTTCCAATAAGAACGGCGATACCGCACCCGAGGCTGCAATAATAGGTCATTCACATATGGATACTGCATGGCTGTGGCATGTGGGCGAAACTGTTAAAAAGTGTGCAAGAACATATGCAAATCAGATAAATCTTATGCAGCAGTACCCCGAATATAAGTTCATTCAGTCATCAGCCTGTCACGGAGATATGATCAGAAAATATTATCCCGAGCTTTTTGAGGATATTAAAAAGGCGGTAGCAGAGGGCAGATATGAGCCCAACGGCGGTGTATGGGTTGAATGTGACTGTAATATCACTTCGGGCGAATCAATGATAAGACAGTTCTTATGGGGACAGAGATTTACCCGTAAGCACTTCGGCTATACATCAAACTGCTTCTGGCTTCCCGATACCTTCGGTTATTCCGCAGCAATTCCCCAGATTATGAAGGGCTGTGCAGTTGACTACTTCCTTACAACTAAGATCAGCTGGAACGATACCAACAAATTCCCCTATGATACATTCTATTGGCAGGGAATTGACGGAACAAGGGTATTCACTCATTTCAACACAACTCATCATTACCCCGATGTTAAGGATGTCTATGACAGAATCAACAATGAAGCAGGCATCAAGCAGAAGGGTGTAACGGACAAGCGTATGCTTACCTTCGGCTTCGGTGACGGAGGCGGCGGACCTCAGTTTGAAATGATTGAAATGGCAAGAAGAATTGAGGACCTTGACGGTGTTCCGAAGACCGGCTATAAGCTGGTCGGTGACTTTATGAAGGAGCTTGAAGAAAGTGCCGTAAATCCCAATACATACAGAGGCGAGCTTTATCTCGAGCTTCACAGAGGTACACTTACAAATCAGCACACAATAAAGAGAAACAACAGAAAGTCAGAGCTGGCTCTTCGTGACCTTGAGATTGTGACGGTAAATGATGCGGTAAAGTGCGGTAAGGCTGCAGACAGTGCTGAAATTGCACCTTTATATGAAACTCTTCTTATGAATCAGTTCCACGATATACTTCCCGGTACTTGTATCAACAAGGCTCATGTTGAAAGCCGTGAGCAGACAACCAATCTTATAAAGACTGCTAAAGAAAAGACAGGTCTTCTCGTTAAGGGCAACGACGATAATACAATTACCGTTATAAACACTCTTTCCTTTGAAAGAAATGATGTTCTCTTCCTTGAAGTCCCCGAAGGACTTATGGTAGACGGAAAGTATAATCAGCAGAGATATAAGAATCTCGACGGCAAGGATATTCTTCTTGTGGGCGGAGTTAAGATTCCCGCATTTTCCGCCGTAACACTTCCTCTTAAGGAATATGATGTAAGATTCTCTTCAAACTTCTTAAGAGAGGGCAACAAGCTTTCAACTCCTCTTTATGAGGTTACATTTGCCGAGAACGGCACAATAAGTGAATATTTCGATAAGCGTGCAGGCAGACAGATAGTAAACGGTGAAAACTATAATACACTTCTTATGGCAGAGGATGTACCCGCAAACTGGGATAACTGGGATGTTGATTCTGACTATGAGCTTAAGTTCAAAAATGTCTCAAAGCTTGTTGAAAGTGAAGTAGTATCTTTCGGCAGAGTTGCCTACATTATCAGAAATAAGTATCAGATTTCTGATAAGTCAACCGTAACACAGGATATGATGTTCTTTGCAGATTCCGCAGAGATTCGTTTTGATACGGTTATGGATTGGAATGATAACCATAAGTTCCTTAAGGCAGCATTCGACAGTGATGTTTTTGATGATTTTGCCCGTCACGAAATTCAGTTCGGCTATGCTAAGCGTCCCACAACAAGAAACACATCCGAGGAACAGGCAAAGTTTGAGGTTCTCAATCACAAGTATTCCGATATTTCGGAAGCAAGATACGGTGTTGCGGTTCTTAATGACTGTAAGTACGGTATCAGTGCAAAGGGCGGTTCTCTTCGTCTTTCGCTTCATAAGGGCGGTAACCGTCCCGACCATATCGGTGATACTGACGGACTTCACCGCTGTGTATACTCAGTTCTTCCTCACGACAGTGCATTCGGTTCCGAGAGTGTTATTAAGCCCTCTTATATGCTCAATATTCCCGTTATTCAGACAAAGGGAACTGCTGAATTTGCTTCTCTTATGAGTATTGATGCTGATAACTGCTTCGTTGAGGCTGTAAAGCCCTGCGAGGATGCCGAAAATGCATTTATCGTTCGTGTATACGAAGCTGAAGGTGCATATACAAAAACCAAAATGAGCTTCTTCGAGGGAGCAAAAAAGGTTTCTGTTACAAATATGCTTGAGGAAGAAATTGAAGAGCTTTGCGTAAATGATGTGAAGCTTACATTCAGACCCTTTGAAATAAAGACACTTAAAGTCAGCTATTAATTAAAAGTTTTACGGAGGAAACAATATGCTTGAACAGAAAAAATTCACCCCGAAGCCCGGTCTTACAGGTGCATTTATGTCAATTCTTCTTATTGTTTCCTTCTTTTTGCCGAGAATATGGGAGAATAACAGTACTGTTGAGTCGATCAATACCTTGCTCATTCTTATAATAATGTGCATAGAGGTGCATCTTGTAAGAACCACATCGTCACTTTTCTGTGAACATGTATGGGAAAACATCGGTTTTACGGTACTTTGGATACTTCCTGTTTTTAATCTTCTCATCACCGCCGCACAGTTTGTGTGGGGAAGTATGGCATTTATGACACATCCCGTATTTGTCACACTTCTGATTATCTTTTCTCTTCCCGCCTTTTGCTGTTATTTCTTTACGGTTATTTGTATATTCTGTAAAAGGGACAAAAGGCTTATAATAAGCACGATAATCCTTGATGTTGTCGGAATTATTTATCTTCTTATCCGTCTTGCAGATAAAGTTTTTCTTCCTGTCTTGCAGAACGACGGCACGGAAATAGCTGTATTAGCCGAGTCCTCGGTGTCCTTTAGTCCTTGGTGTTCGCTTATTATTTATATCCTTTCTTTTATCAGTTTCATTATATGTGCAAAAGTATTTAATGAAACAAGTGAAACAAGATATAAAAGCAAATGACGGCGTAGGGACGGTGCCCCGTTACACAACTTTTTCACAATTCACTATTACTTATTGCCTGATTGACAGGTTTCGATAGAGAAGAGTGAAAAGTGAAGATTTAATAGTGAAAAAGTAAAATCGACAAGCTTCTTTCGAAGCTTGTCGATTTTTGGCAGAGGTATAAGGATTCGAACCTTAAATGACGGAGTCAGAGTCCGGAGTGTTACCGTTACACTATACCTCTCTATGATGTTCGCTCGGAACAAATAGAATTATATAACAAACAAACTGATTTGTCAACAACTTTTTTCAATTATTTTTCGATTTTTTTAAGCTCTTCAGGGAAATTCCCCGAAGAGCTTTTTGCTTTACATTTTGTATTCAGCGTTTTGTATTTTGCATTTGTGTTAATTTATATATTGGTATAAATTAATACATTCCTCCGCCCTGTGCACCTGCCATAGCGGCTGCTGCTGCAGCGTCTGCTGCAGGGTCGGGCTTATCTGTTACGAGAGATTCTGTTGTAAGAACCATTGCTGCAACGGATGCCGCATTCTGAAGAGCAGAACGGGTGACCTTTGTGGGGTCAAGAATACCGGCTTCTGACATATCAACATATTCTTCTGTTGCAAAGTTGAAGCCGTAGCCCTTCTTGCCTGAACGGTTGATAGCATCAATGATTACGGAGCCTTCAAGACCTGCGTTTGCTGCAATCTGACGGATGGGAGCTTCAATTGCCTTAAGAACTATCTTGATGCCTGTGATTTCGTCTGTGTTTTCATTGTTTTCGAGAAGTGAAGCCACAGCGGGAATAGCATTGAGAAGAGCAACACCGCCACCTGCTACATAGCCTTCTTCAACGGCTGCCTTTGTAGCTGCAAGTGCGTCTTCAATACGAAGCTTCATTTCCTTCATTTCAACCTCTGTAGCTGCACCAACATGGATAACGGCAACACCGCCTGCAAGCTTTGCAAGTCTTTCCTGAAGCTTTTCCTTATCGAATTCGGAGGTTGTAGTTTCAATCTGCGACTTTATCTGATTTACTCTTGCTGCAATTTCAGTCTTTTCGCCTGCACCGTCAACAATAATTGTATTTTCCTTTGTAACCTTGACCTGACGAGCACGGCCGAGCTGCGATACCTGTGCATCCTTGAGCTCAAGACCGAGATCGGAGGTGATTACCTCACCGCCTGTAAGAATAGCGATATCCTGAAGCATTTCCTTTCTTCTGTCGCCAAATCCGGGAGCCTTTACGCATACGCAGGTAAATGTTCCGCGAAGACGGTTAACGAGAATTGTTGCAAGTGCTTCGCCCTCAACATCTTCAGCTACGATAACAAGCTTCTTGCCTGCCTGAAGAATCTGTTCAAGGAGAGGAAGAATTTCCTGAATATTGGAAATCTTCTTATCTGTAATAAGAATGAAAGCATCGTCGATAACAGCTTCCATCTTGTCTGTATCCGTAACCATATAAGGGGAGATGTAGCCACGGTCAAACTGCATACCTTCAACCACATCACAGGATGTTTCGGCAGTCTTTGATTCTTCAACCGTGATAACGCCGTCTGCAGATACCTTTTCCATAGCTTCGGCAATAAGAGCACCTACATTTTCGTCACCTGAAGATACTGTTGCGATTCTTGCGATATCGGAAGAGCTGGAAACGGGCTTTGCGTTTTCCTTAAGGGAAGCTACTGCTGCATCAACAGCCTTCTGTATGCCCTTTTTAACAGTCATAGGATTTGCACCTGCAGCAACATTCTTCATACCCTCATTTACGAGTGCCTGTGCAAGAAGAGTAGCTGTGGTTGTTCCGTCACCTGCAATATCATTTGTCTTTGTGGAAACTTCCTTAACGAGCTGTGCACCCATATTCTCGAATGCATCCTCGAGTTCAATTTCTTTAGCAATTGTAACACCGTCGTTTGTGATAAGGGGAGCACCGTATTTCTTGTCAAGTACAACATTTCTGCCCTTGGGGCCAAGGGTAATTTTAACTGTGTTGCTGAGCTTGTCTATACCTGCCTGAAGAGCCTTTCTTGCGTCTTCACCGTAAAGTAACTGTTTTGCCATAATGAAAAAATCCTCCTGATAGAAATAAATTATTCAACAATTGCAAGAATGTCGC
>CAYTRD010000103.1:0-6431 GCA_964440255.1 uncultured Ruminococcus sp.
ATTCCATAAAAAATTACTGTGCGTCAAACGGGTTGGTTTTTGCACCCCTTGCGACGATAAATTATGATTTAGTGAAAGGAGTTTTTTATGACATTTCCTATGACTGACCAATTACTTAACTACGATGTATTTCCCCTCGTTTTCCCCGTGGGAAAAGAGGTTACTGTTCACATAAGACCTACGGGCGGCAGACCTGAATTTGTTCCCGGTAAGGAATATAAGATTCTTATCTGTGCTCTTGAAGGCGGCAAGCCCTATGATTATCCCTCATCGGGTGATTACAGAGAAAAGACCGTTATTTGTAACGAGATCGGCGGATTTGATGTCACACATACTTATGACAGCGAACAACAGTATTTTATCAGAATTCTGAATGATGAGGGCAGAAGGATAGAACAGTTCCCCGTTTATGCTGTTGAAAGCGACCTTGCAGGAAGATATCCTTTAAGAGGCGACCTTCATATGCACACAAACTGCTCTGACGGCAGACAAACTCCCGAAGTTGTCTGCGGAATGTACCGCAGTCACGGCTATGATTTCTTTGCTATCACAGACCATCACAGATATTACCCCTCCATCCGTGCAATTGAATTTTACAAAAACATTCCCACTGAATTCAACATCGTTCCCGGTGAAGAGGTGCATCTTCCTGATGTACACGGAAAAGAAGCCGATGCACATATAGTAAACTTCGGCGGTGAATATTCGATAAATGCATTAGTTAAGGATGAATATTTCGGAGAAACAGGCGATACATGGGTACGCTCAATGCCGGGTGTCATTCCGCCCGAAGCAGATACTGTAGAAGTATGGCAGGATAAAATGGAAGTTCTTGCAGAAGCAACTCCCATTCCCGAAAAGGTTGACAAAATTCCTGCTGCGGTTATGAAGTGGGCATTTTCCGAAATCAAAAATGCAGGCGGACTTGCAATATTCCCGCATCCCTGCTGGATAAGCGATACAATGCATGTCCCCACACCTTTCCTTGAATACATTATGGAAAATCGGGACTTTGATGCATTTGAGGTTCTGGGCGGTGAAAGATACTACGAGCATAACGGCTTCCAGACAATAAGATATTATGAAGACAAGGCAAAGGGCAGACGCTATCCTATCGTAGGCAGCACCGACAGCCATTCTTCATATGAATCAAACGACGGCGCACTTATATGCTCGACTATAGTTTTTTCTCCCGAAAACGAAAGAAAAGCTCTCATTTCATCAATAAAAGATTTCTACAGCGTTGCAGTTGACACCATAAGCACGGAATTCAGGCTTGTGGGCGAGAACCGTCTTGTGAGATATTCCTGCTTCCTTCTTAATAATTACTTCCCTCGTCACGACGAGCTTTGTAAGGAAGAAGGCAGACTTATGAGAATCTGTGCTGTAGGCACAGAAGAAGAAAAGGAAGATGCAATTAAGCAGCTTTCCGCCATAAACGGAAGAATGAAGAAGTTCATGGACAAATATCTTCAGTTCTGAATCTGAATAGAGCAACAAAAGGTGCCAACCGAGGATCAGCGGCAGGCACCTTTTTTCTCCGTTTGCATCACTGCAGTAAATTAAAGCTCAAATCATTCTGCTGTGTTTTCTTCCGATGAATTTTCTTCTGATGTTTGCTTCTCTTCTTTTTGATGCATCAATTCAGTCACAGCCCTATAAATGCTCAATAAAAATCCTATCATAACGATCAACAAAGCTATAACAACTATAAGCATCATATAAATTACTTCATCAATACCTGAACCTATAAATCCGGCAAAAATAACAAATGCAACAACAACCAAAAAAGCAATAATTACTGCCTTTGTTGTGTAAGCTTTTTTTTTCACAAATAGCGCCTCAATTCTACTCAGAATAAATTATAATGAAGGGAATAGTCCCAACACAAATAATTATGATACTCCTTTTCAGTAATTGCCCCTTGGCTTATTGTTACACCGGGATATGAACCTATCTCCCATCCAAATTCAATGGTAAATAACGATTTTATTTGAACATGAGCATACTTTGCATTTATCCATAACATTTGAGTTCCATCATCATAATCATCTACTCTTCCTTTGCCAGTGACAATCATAGAAATGCCGTCATAGACCAATGATCTTGTAGTAGCTACCGTATTGTTAGGCAAGTCAAATGAATAATAATATCCGTTTGAATATATTCCTTCAGGCGAAGATTTTGTTACAGAATACACATTTTCAGTTGTTGTTATGCCATCCCAATAAGTATAGGGTGCTATCATTACAGCTGAATAATTAGTAGAATTACCCATATCCCAAGTTATATTGTCAGATGCAACGGAAACGGCATCAATTGAACGCGTTATCGGTAATTTTAGCCATTCGTAATATGCAATAACACTATATGTGCCAACAGCTTCATTTGTTTTGGCTACAGCTGAAGTTGTTATTACCATATATCCGTTATCAGATACAGTTTCCCCTCCAACAGAAGAGTTCATAGGCATAGCACTTTGCTCTACTTTAGATACACACTCTGCTTTATCAATTTGTCTAATGGTTCCATCATTATCATTGAGTTCATAATAAGATGATGATGAAATTACAGCTCCTATATAGTCTATTTCAGAAACTAACTCATTAAAAATAGCAGAATATTCTATATTCTTAACACCAATTTCATTAAAAATCTGTTTAATTTTTATATCATCCGCAACAAATTGATTATTGCTAATTTTTTGCATATTAATAGCGGTAATTTCTTTGATTTCTGACTTTCCACTATATGATGTTTTAATTAAATCTTCCACAGGTTCAACGCTAATCGCAAAACAATCAAGTAAAAACACTGGCAACATTGCAAATACCAAAAATATAGAAAGCACTTTTTTCATAACTATTCACTCCTTTTTCAAAGCATCAATCTAAAACTATGGTACAATATAATAAACCATTGGAATCACCTCCAAAAATGACTCTTTACATTGTATATTCTATATCAATATTTAACCAAAACGCAATAAAATATGACAAATGCAGAAAAACCAGGAATAAATGCAGAAATACTTTAGTTAAATGAGGCTATATCAAAAACACCAATCAATTTTATGATATAGCCTCATTTTTTGTTCAAATAGCTTATGATAATTCGGAGCGGTTTCCCTTACAATGATTACAACCTCTATTTAAAATGCCACGCAAGAGCGGATATTTTACATTTTGCATAATCATAATTTATAGTGTCTTAAACTGCTGTCGATAAACAATGCTCCGAGCTGGAGGGTGTGGATGTATGTTCCGTCTTTCATTTCAAGAAGCGTCAGCCCCTCGCCTTCTCCGCCGAAGTTATCTATGAGCTTATATTCATACATAATTCTGTCGAAGAGCTTTGTGACCTCACCTGTTTCAAGGTCAACCGTGAATACGGCTCTTGTCATATCGTTTGTGCCGACATAGAGTTTTCCGTCAGCAATTTCTCCGCCCTGAATCTTTGCTGCCTCTGCAGAAAGGGTTATTGTTTCAATATATGAAAAATCTTCAAAGGAGAATTTATAGATCTCCGTATAATTTCTTGAATCTCCCGTGTATGCAAAACCGTTTTCACCGTCAACCGCAACCCACGGTACACCTCTTTTTTGGAGCTCGGTGGGAAGCTCATAACAAACACCTGTATATTGGAGTGTCTGCGCATCATAAAGAGCAATTATCGGATGATTCCATTCCTTGCTGTCTTCAAGTGCGGCATAAATGATTCCGTTATAATAACTGATACCTCCGATATGCTGTGAATTATATTTTTCTTCCAGCTCGGGAGTTATTGCTTCGTGATTGAGGACGATTATCTCTTTACAGTCAAGACTTACCTTTTCGAGAGCATGCTTTCCGCTGAAATAAAAATACTCACCGTCTGTTGTAACATCCTGTGAACGGGTAAGGGTTTCAAGTCCCACTACACCGTGTTCACTTTCATATGAATACACTTCCCCCTCAAAGACCTTGTTGAGTCCTCCTGTCAGCAGCAGTAAAGCTGCAAAAAATAATGAAAAAACCTTGTTGAACACATTTGCAAATGCTGTCATAATCTCACCTCTGAAAATATTATTGTTATTTTATCACAAAAATCTGCGTTTTTAAAGGGTTTTTATTTAATTGACATTGAAATATTTCCGGTTATAATAATATATATACTTTATATTACATACGAGGCTGAATTAAATGAACAAAAAACTGATAAGCGTTATATCCCTTATACTTATTCTCGGTATGCTTTTTACTGCCTGTTCAGAAAACACCGAAGAAGAAACAACCGAAGAAATTGATACAATTACAGAGACTCCCGTAAACGGTGATGAGGGTAATATTTCGGAAGAAACCACCAAAGAAGCAGAAGCGGAAACAACAACAGAAGAAACCACAACAGAGGAAGATACCACTCTGATAGGTACTGTAGTCGGATATACTTCAAAAGGCTATGTTATTACCGAAAAAGACGGTATTACGTATGTTGACGGTGTGCTTGTTGCAAATAAGACATATTCTCTTCCCGAAAGCTATAATCCCGGTGACCTTTTAAGCGAATGTGAAGAAGCATTCAACAAAATGCAGTCTGATTGTGCTTCACAGGGACTTACTATATGGAATGCATCAGGCTTCCGTTCATACTCATTACAGGAAAGCCTTTATAACAGATATTGCAACCGTGACGGAAAAGAGGCTGCAGACAGATATTCTGCCCGCCCCGGATATTCCGAGCATCAGTCAGGACTCGCTATTGACCTCAACGAAATCACATCTGCCTTTGCAGACACAAAGGAAGGCAAATGGATAGCCGAAAACTGCTATAAATACGGCTTCATCCTTCGTTATCCCAAGGAGAAAGAGGCTCAGACCGGTTATATGTATGAGCCATGGCATATCAGATATGTAGGTATTGATACTGCAACAGCGATATATAACAGCGGTCTTTGCCTTGAAGAATACTACGGAATAACATCCGTTTATGCAAACACGGAAGAAGTAACCGAGGCAGAAGAGGAAGAAGAAACAACTCTCACAGAGGAAACTACTCTTGAGGTTATCACAGCCGAAGAGATCTCCCTTGCAGAAGAAACAACTGTTACTGTCATAACAGATTAACTGAAAAAGTGCGGGCATATGCCCGTCTTTTTTGATTTTTGAGGTACATATATGAAAAATCATATAAGAGATTTTACAAACGGCAATATAGTAAAACAGCTTATCACATTTTCTGCTCCCCTGTTCTTGTGCAACCTTATGCAGGTGGTCTACAATATGGCTGATATGTTTATCGTAGGTCAGGTTCACGGAAAGGTGGGAATTTCCGCCGTTTCCGTCGGCGGTGACCTTTGCAATCTGCTGACCTTCGTTGCAATAGGCTTTTCAAATGCAGGACAGGTGCTTGTGGCAAAATATATCGGTGCGGGACAAAAGGAAAAGCTTGGAAGATTCACGGGAACCATGTGCTCGTTTTTACTGTCAAGTGCAGTTGTAATAAGTGTTATCAGCATAATTTTTCAGGATTCCCTGTTGAAATTTATGCAGACTCCCGCCGAAGCCTATGAAAATGCTGCAGAATATTCTCTCATTTGTATGATGGGACTTGTTTTTATTTACGGCTACAATATGTGCAGTGCCGTGCTTCGCGGTATGGGAGATTCAAAGCATCCCTTTATTTTCATAAGCCTTGCGGCGGCTATGAATATAGTGCTTGATGTTATATTTGTCGTTTTTCTCGACATCGGAGCAAAGGGGGCTGCCCTTGCAACCGTTATGAGTCAGGGAACAAGCTTTATTCTGTGTGCAGTATTTCTTTACAGAAAAAGAAAGGAATTTGAGCTTACCGCAAAACCGAGAGATTTTATAATACCCGATAAAGCAATGCTCATTTCTCTTATTAAGCTCGGTATTCCTATGGCAATAAAAATGGCTTCCGTTCAGATTTCAAAGCTCTTTGTGAATTCTCAAATAAATTCTTACGGTGTTGAGGTTTCCGCATTCTCGGGAATTGCAAACAAGATATCAAACATCAGCAATCTTGTTTCTGCCGCTATGAATACCGCAGGCTCTACTATGGTCGGACAGAATATTGCCGCAGGAAAAGAGCAGAGGGTTAAAAATATACTGAAAACTCTTGCCGTTATAGGTCTTTCCGTATCTACTGCGATTACTGTCATATTCTTCTTTTTCCGGAATGAAATAATAGGCTTCTTTGCCGACGGAGATGCTTCCGTCGTTGCAGTAGGTGAACACTTCTTCGGTATTGCCGCACTTTTATTCTATGCCAGTGCATTAAGAGCACTTATGAACGCACTTCTCAACGGAAGCGGAAACACGAAGGTGAACTTTGCAACTGCACTTTTTGACGGCATCATAATGCGTTTCGGTCTTGCGATTCTTTTCGGTATCGTTCTTGATATGAAATATTACGGCTTCTGGTTAGGCGAT
>CAYTRD010000104.1:0-6405 GCA_964440255.1 uncultured Ruminococcus sp.
ACATCAAAAGTCAAAGCAAAAACTTTACTTTCTAAAAGCAGTTCAATGGCTTCTTTTTGGAAATCTTCGTATCCGTCACAATTTTCAATGCAGATTTTTATATCATTTTCCCCGATAGCAGTTTCGCACATATTCCTGAATTCAACAATACTTTTAAGATACTGCTCTTTGTATTCCGAGAAAAGAAGCACTTTCCTGTCGGGCAAAGTGAAATATACCCCCTTTGCCATATGCATATTCAAAATTTTAACATCAAGTCGCTTTGCAATTTCTATGGTTTCTGCAACAGTCTTTTTGTAAGCCTCAGCAATATAAAGATTGAAATCACATACATTCAGATTTTCGTCAAGGTGAATTGTGTAATAAATGCCGTATTTATCAGCAATGCTTTTGAAATAAGCAACATCAATTTTTGGGAGCTGATATTGAGGCAGATTCATATTAAGTTCAATGAAATCAAGACCCGATTCTGAACACAGCTTCGCACACTCATCAAGAGTGCTTGTTTCAATCAATGTGGGCATACCGAAGGCAATAACCCCTAATTTCATTATAATCACCTCGCAAATTTTTATTTAGTTATCACGCTTTAATTCCATAGAAATATTATAGAAGCCATCACATTTTGTTTTTTTCACGGCTTTGAAACCGAGTTTTTTCCAAAACGGATGTCCGCTGACATTGTTATCTTGAACAGAAAGTTTTATTGAAGTGTAACCTGAAGAAAAAGCGTCATCAATCACTGCAGTCATAATTCTTGTGCCAATAGAATTTTTTTGAAATCTTTTGTCTATTAAGAAGAGTCCTACATACAATGTTGTTGATTCAGGGTATCCCTCGAGCAAAGACAAAAATGCTACCGGCTGCTGTTCCTTTGAAATGCCAAGACAATAACACATTCCCGAAGGATATTTTTTTGCATATTCAATCGTATCAATACAATCTTGTTTTGTTGCCGAATGGCCATCCGTAATCATATAGTATTCTTCATTTGAATAAAAAATATTTTCGTATTTGATAAGATTTTCTAATGTTACCTGTTCAATTTTGAATTCAGGCAAACTGTATTGAAGATTATCACATAAAAAGATATGTTCAGTAAATTTTTTATACTCTTTGTTAAGAGTCCTGTAGTTCATATTTGCGATTTCTTTCAAGGAATAAGTTTGCATAAGATGTTCAATAAACCGACAACCGAGGAAATAACCCACATCTGAATGTCCGTTATATGAACACCAATCACCGAAGAAATCCTGAACACTTTCTTTTTCATCAAGACGACGGAGATATTCTCTTTTTATCTGGTTCTCGTTTTTATAGCACCAATCAAGCCACCCGTCTTTATCCTGATGATAAAAACCATTATCACCGCATAAGATGTGTTCGCAAACCATAGCAATACCTTCGCAGTAAAGCTGTGCGATACCTTTTCTGCGTTTTGTGTATTCGGGGATATGAAGATTGCCGTTGAGCTTATGCCACAGATGACCGATTTCGTGCAATATAAGAGCACGCATATTTGCTTCATCGTCCCAATTAAGTTCGATGATTTTTTCAATACCGAGAAGAACGGTATTCTTGCCGTCAAGTGTAGTTGCCCAACCTGCACCGTTGCAAAGTCCGAGATACAAAATGATGTTAATGTCGGGTTCTGTGTCAAAAAGCTTTAACAAATTATCATTCAGTGTATCAATTACCGTCTGAAAATTTCTGCTCACGAAATCAATCTTTTCTTCATTCAAAGCAGCTTCAAGAACAGGAAGAACACTTTTATTAAAATCATATTCTTTTGCATCATTTTCACATTTAGACGGAAGTTCCTTTGATATTTCTTCAGCATACTTCCGCCATAACTCAATATCAAAACCGTCAGCAAAAACTGATTTGATGCTGTCACAGGTATTGATGATTTTCATATGCTTCACTCATTTCCTTGCCAACTGTAAATCTATTGTATCGTAAATTGTAATTTCTCCGCCGTGTCGGTTAATTGCGTCTTCTATTTTTGTAAAGAATTTATTTCGTATGGTTTCTTCAATAGCGATATGGTCTGAATATGTACCGAGAAGCGTTATATATTCTTTTGCAGTAAATGTGCGTGTGCGGTAAAACAGCTTATACTGAATATCTGTAAAACCATATTTCTCTGCAATCAAAGCTCTGTCGTGTGCTTGTTGTTCTGTGTATTCAATAAGCGTTTTAGGTTCTTTATTGTGATATTTATAATAATATTCTGCATAGATTCTGTCCATTTCTGCCGACAGTTCAGGATTTCCTTTATCACGGTAAGGATGATTTGCAAAACGGGCAAACACACCGCCGTTTTTTAGCATTTTGTAAACTTTTTTATATCCGATTTCTTCGGGTATCCAATGAAAAGCCGAAGCTGAATACACCAAATCATATTCATTATCATTAAAATCAATATTCTCAAATTTTCCCGAAAGTGCTGAAAAATTCGGATACGCTTTGAATTTCTCACGACAGATTTTACAGAAATTTTCTCCGTAATCAACGGCAGTAAGCTTACAGCCTGTTTTAAGAATCGGTAATGTAGCTTGTCCGCCTCCGATTCCGATTTCTGCAACTTGGCTTTTGCCGTTGATTTGTATGTATTCAAAAATAGCCTGATATAATTCATCAACATATCCGGGACGCAGTTTTTCATAGGTATCAGCAACCGTATCAAAAGTCCAACATAAACTGTTTGCCTGCATATTTTTCTCCTTTTGTATATTTCTTAATAAAATCTGCTCGACAATTTCTCACTATATTTTATCATTCAATGTATACACAGGTCAATAAGCAGTACGGAAGTTAAAGCTGACACTTTTGCATTTTAGTCGTGAAATGATATAACATTTCGAAAATCTTCAATTATTTTATGTAAATAATTGACATTTAACTTCGGTTTGATATACTTTAATTACCTAACTAAAATACAGAGGTAAATTATTATGGCTGATGTAAAAAAACAGAATTTCTTTGTTGGTAACGATGCTCATTGGGACGATATATATGAAGAAAACGATAAAGCGAAGTTTTATCAGGAAAGTGAAACCGATTTCGTAGTCTGCAACTATACGCCCGAAAGAAGTAACGAGGGTGAATGTGAATTCATTGCAACATTTCCCGAGAAATTCAGCAAATTCGGTCTTCAGTATGTTATAAACAATGAATTTGCAAACTGGAACGGCTCAAAAATCACGGAAGACGGTCATGACTGGTGCAACACCGATGACGGCTGTCACAGAATGAATCTTACCCCTGAGTTTATAAGGACTCTTTCAAAGGATAAAAATTTCCTCGGACTTATGTACGATGAAATGGAACATTCCATAATTAACAGAAATCTTACACTTACCATAAATAAGAGGGGCAAGCATCTTCCCGTATTCCCCCTGGCACTTGCAAACGATGTTGTAGTTCAGGGTGAGCTTTTAAGACAGCAATGCAAGGAATTCGCTGATTTTCATAAAAACAACGGTGCTCCGAGATTTATCGGTGAGCATGTGTTCCCTGTTCTTTTCCATTCCTTTGCGGCTTCGGGGATTATTCCGAATTTCAAGTCACAGAAGGAAAGCTATTCGGCTGTGCAATATGTAAATGCGGCAGGTGCGGCGTTACAGTATAATACGGAGCTTTGGAACTGTGTTGATCTATGGTGCTACAACACATTCCCGGGACATTCACCCAAAGAGATGTATTATAATCTGTGGTTTTCTTATCTTGTTGGTACTTCAAGAGTATATGTTGAGGGAGCAAGTCAGTTCTTTACAGACGGCAAGCCCAATGAATACGCAGAAGAATATAAGAAATTCTCCACCGACGAAAGAAGAAAACACAGAGATTATACAGTTCAGGATTATAAGCCCGAAATCGGTCTTATAAGATATGATGACAGTTACTGGGGACAGTGCGATCCCTTTATGTGGAGACCTATTCTTTTAGGAAATAAGAATCTTAAGGTTACCAAAACAGCAAGAGAGTTTACCCGTGCTTTCCATGTTATAACACACGGTGAAACCTGCAGAAACGGACTTGCGTGGGACAGAATTTCCCCGTGGTCGATTCGCCCTCATAAGTCATTCTGCTCAATGAACGGTGTTGCTGTTTTTGATGACAGAGTCACAAAGGATAAGCTTACCACATTGAAGCTCTGTTTCCTTTGCGGATATTACATCAGCGATGAAACGATAGGTGCGGTTATCGAGCTTGTAAAGGAAAACGGACTTACGGTAGTAACGCCACGACGCTTCGCCCCCGAATACATAAAAAGACAGGCAAAAGGCTCTTTCTCGGAGGTTAAAGACGGTAAAGGAAAATGGATAATCACAAACAATGTGCTTTCTTCTAAAACAAAAAAGAGCGTCAAAGGCTTTATAGGTAACAAGGGTGAAATGAAATTCACCTACGGAGATAAAACTATCAGAATGAAGATAGCAAAAGACGGAAACTCTTTTGAACTGATATAACGGAGATATTTATGATAAACTACAAACGCACAAAGCTTTCCTGTTATTTTTCATATCTTTCAATGGCATCTATATTCAGTCTGCCGCCATTACTTTTTAATACTTTCCACGAAACCTACGGTGTTTCTTATACACTTCTGGGCACGCTCGTTGCGGTAAATTTCTGCACACAGCTTACTATTGACCTGATATTTACTTTCTTCACGAAGTATTTCAATATCAAGAAAACAGTAACGGCAATGCCCTTAATAACATCGCTCGGTATGCTTATATATGCACTTGTTCCTTGGCTTTTCCCGAAATATGCATATCCGGGACTTGTTATCGGTACTTTCGTATTCTCAATTTCGGCAGGTCTCAGCGAGGTGCTTTTAAGTCCCGTTGTAGCGGCAATTCCGTCGGAAACACCCGATAAGGATATGAGCCTGTTACATTCTCTTTATGCTTACGGTGTTTTGTTGGTCGTAATTGTCAGCACTGCATTTCTTAAAATTTTCGGCACAGAAAACTGGATGTATCTGACACTTTTCTGGGCTGCTCTTCCCGTAATTGCATTTATTATGTTCAGCTCCTCCCCAATGCCCGATGTTAATGTCACAAATTCAGCAGGCGGCAAAAATGCAGGTAAAAAGAATCTTATAATGACTCTCCTGGTGCTTTGCATATTCTTCGGCAGTGCGGCTGAAAATTCAATGACAAATTGGATATCAAGCTATATTGAAAATGCATTGACTCTCCCGAAAGCCGTGGGGGATATTTTAGGTATGGCTTCTTTTGCGATATGTCTCGGACTTACAAGAACATGGTACGGAAAAAAGGGGAAAAACATTTATAAGGTTCTGCTTCTCGGTATGACAGGCTCGGTATTATGCTATCTTATTGCGGGCTTTTCACCAATCCCTGCACTTTCCCTTATTGCCTGTATTCTCACAGGTGTATGCACGGCAATGCTGTGGCCCGGCTCTCTCATTTTAATGGAAGAAAAGCTTCCTCATGTGGGTGTTGCCGCATATGCACTTATGGCGGCAGGCGGTGATTTCGGTGCTTCAATCGCTCCGCAGTTATTGGGAATTGTGGTAGATAAGGTATCAGTAAGCGACTTGGCATCTGAGCTTTCAACAACTCTTTCGCTGACAACAGAACAGATAGGAATGAAAGCAGGTATGCTCGTTGCGGCAATCTTCCCCGTCATCGGCATTATCGTGCTTCTTGTTATAAAGAAAATGCTCAACATTACAAACTCAGCAAAATCATAAAAATAATGCTGTATCATTCAAAAATAATGAGTGATGCAGCATTTGTTTTTGCAATATCAATAAATGCATCCCTGCCATAACCCTTTGCTTGACCGGGCGAACGCTTGTCGGCTATTTTTTCAGCAAGTGCCTTCTGCTCATCCTCCGTGACTTCGGCAGATACATTCACGTCCCCTGTTCTTTCAATTTCTGCAATTCTTAGTTTTTCCTTTCTTATGCCCTCGTTTCTTCCCACGACCTGCTGCTCATCAAGCATAGATGCAGGTATATACTTCAGAAACTCCGAATCTAAGGGATTGACATTTGAAATAATATCTGATAACTTATAAATGGAAGTCGGGCGAAAGGTGTTGCGAGGATTATTCTTCCCAGCCTTCATGACCTCGGCTTCAGAAGCCGGGCGAAAGGTGTTGCGGGACTCTGTCCTTACAGCCTTAGGGACCTCGGCTTCTATTCTTTTTAAATTAACCGAGACATAAAGCTGATTTTTAGCATGTTGTTTAAGTTCTTTTATTACAAATTCAACCGGCACAATACTGTTACCGTCTTGAAATGCACTGAGAAGAACATAAGCCTGTTTAAGGTTTGTGTTCTCTTTTTTTGTCCCCAGATACTTATCCTTATCAGCAAGCGTCTTAACTGTTTCCTTTATGCCGAGCACATCAGAAAGTATA
>CAYTRD010000105.1:0-6061 GCA_964440255.1 uncultured Ruminococcus sp.
TATCTAATTATATCACATTTATTTTCAAATGTAAAGTTTTAAATGAAACAGAGTACTACAGATTATGATAAGTAATAATGGAGATAATAATGGTAAAAATTGAGATTCTTGCTCCCGTTGGCGGGGGTGAACAGCTTGAAGCCGCGGTAAGAAGCGGTGCTGATGCCGTATATTTCGGTGCATCTTCCTTTAATGCAAGAAGAAATGCACATAATTTCACTGATGAAGAATTTATCGGTGCGGTAAGATACTGCCGTGAAAGAGGAGTAAAGGCATATATAACCCTCAATACGCTTATAAAAGACAGCGAAACGGAGGAGTTTCATAAGACTCTTGAGCTTATCGCAAAAAGCGGTGCAGATGCGGTTATAATTCAGGATATGGGGGTATATTCCCGTGTTAAAGCGTGTTGTCCGGATATACCCTTACACGCATCTACACAGATGGCTGTGCATAATGTTTCGGGTGCAAAATGCCTTGAAGAGCTCGGCTTTTCAAGAATTGTTCTCGCAAGAGAGCTGAGCATAAAAGAAATCAAAGAAATAGCCGAGTCCGTTAATACGGAAATTGAAGTGTTTGTTCACGGAGCACACTGTATGAGTGCATCGGGAATGTGTTATATGAGTTCATTTTTAGGTGCAAGAAGCGGAAACCGAGGGCTTTGTGCACAGCCCTGTCGACTTAATTTTAAGGTGGGAGGCAGAGAATATGCACTGTCCCTTAAGGATATGTGCCTTGCTCATAATGCAAAAGAGCTCATTGATGCAGGTGTTACCTCTTTTAAGATAGAGGGAAGAATGAAGCGTCCCGAATATGTGTCGGCGGCGGTAAGGGTATATAAAAATACCGTAAACGGTATTGCTCCCGATGTGTCGCTTCTGCAGAGTGTCTTTTCAAGAAGCGGTTTTACAAAAGGCTATGCTGAGGGAAAAAGAGACCTTTCAATGTTCGGCTACAGAACAAAGGATGATGTTGTAGCCGCACAGGATGTTCTTGCTCCCATTGCAAATTCCTACAGAAACGAAAATCCTCTTGCAGACGTAACAATGAAATTCACGGTACGGGCAAATGAAAGCTCGGTTCTTGAAATCTCGGACGGAAAAAACACGGTAAGTGTCAGGGGGGCAGTTCCCGAAACTGCCGAGAAGGTTCCCTTAAGCACCGAAAGTGCAGAAAAATCTCTCGGAAAATTAGGTTCAACTTTTTATAAACTGAAAAGCATCACCTGTGATATTGAAGATTCGCTTATGCTTCGTGCATCGGATATCAATGCATTAAGACGGGAGGCGTGCGAAAAGCTCACTTTGGTCAGAGGAGAAAAACAGCCTTATGAGATAAAGCCTTTCAGAAGAGCTGCTTTTTCAAAAGCCATAATCGGAGAGCCGGAGCTTTATATAATGCTGCGAAGTGCAGAGCAGATTCCCGATAATGCATCTTTTGATAAAATAATTTTACCCGTTAAGGAAATAAGCGATAATATTCAGCTTGCCGAGGAATATAAGGAAAAGCTCTGTGTAAGGCTTCCGGCTCTTATTTATCCTCAGGGGGAAGAAAGGATATTATCAAAGCTGAAGGCTCTTGCGACAGCGGGCGTAAGATTCGCTTACTGTGATAATATCGGTGCCGTGTCCCTTGCAAAAAAGGCAGGACTTGATGTTATAGGCGGACTTCATCTTAATGTTATGAACAGTGATGCCTGTGAAGCTTATTATTCTTTGGGTATACGGGATATGACCCTTTCTCCCGAGCTTTCCTCAAAGGGCATAAGAAATATTAAGACCCATATGAGAAAAGGAATTGCAGTGTACGGCTTTATGCCCCTTATGCATTTCAGATGCTGTCCCTTGCAGGGTGAAAAGGGTTGCGGTGATTGTAAGGGAAAGGGCGTTATAACAGACCGAATGGGTGAAAAATTTACGGTTTTATGCGAAAACAGACAGTATTCCGTTTTGTATAATACAGTACCCTTGTATCTCGGTGATAAAGCACTTGCCGAAACCGATTTTGTGCTGATGATGTTCAGCACGGAGAATAAATCGGAGACCGCAAAAATCATAAACACCTATAAAAATAAAAAAGCCCTTGCAGGCAGAAAAACCGCAGGACTTTTTGAAAGAGAAGTATTGTAATTTATCGGAAAAATTCCCAATCGGGGAGAGGAGCTGTAAAACACATTTCCTTTCCGCTTTCAGGCTCAATGAATGTGAGCGAATGCGAAAACAGGGCAATAAAAGGGATATTGTCGGAGGCACCGTATTTTCCGTCACCGTAAACAGGGTGTTTTCTTGAAGAAAACTGAACTCTTATCTGATGTGTTCTTCCCGTGTGAAGCCTTATTTTTACAAGTGAAAGCCCGTTTTTTGTTTCAAGCACTTCATATTCGAGAGATGCTTTTTTTACCCCCTTACGCTCCCGTTTTACAACAAAGGATTTATTCTTTCTGCTGTCTTTGAAGAGAAAGTCCTCCATAATGCCTTTTTTTGGCTCGGGAGTGCCGTGGACTACGGCAAGATACTCTTTCACAAAACCGTTTTCTGTTATCCGGTTTGTAAGCTTCGCCGCCGCCTCTTTGTTTTTTGCATACACCATAACTCCGGATGTGACGGTATCAAGACGGTGAACTGTATATATTTCATTACAGGAAAGCGTATCCTTCAAAAGTCTCGGCATACCGCTGTCTCCGTTTTCCTGCGAAGATATTCCTGCCGGTTTTATACATACGGCTATACTGCTGTTATTGAATAAAATATCCATCTTTTTCTCCCGAAATGTTCGATTTGTGAAAACTGTATTAACATTGTATCGCAGGCATTGTTGCGAAATATGATAGAATTGTGACATTTATGTTAATCTTCCTTTTTTAATGTAAAAGCACTTGCATTGCTTGACGCAAGATGTTATTATTAGTATGCAAGATATTATATTACAGTATCTGTCATATAACATTATGAAAGGAGCCATGACAAATGCAGTATACAGAAGTACCCGACTCCGTAATGGACGAAATCGTAGCAGGTGCAGCCGGAACAACAGAAAATAAGGCTGAAACAGCTATCAAGTTCCTTAACGATTGGGCAGGCTATATAACAGAATTTATCGAAATCATAAAGAATTTCTGGAATAGAATTTCTGAAATTTTTGCTGAATAATTATTTTTAATTATACTGAATATATAACGAAAAGAGGTGCAAAAAAATGGAAGGTGTAACAGAATACATCGCAATGTTCGCAGAATATCTCGTAGCATTCATCAATATGATCAAGGAATTCTTCGGCAACTTCGGCGGTTCAACAACAACTCCTGATGCTGAATAATTGAAGTCAGCCCCATAAGGGCAGAAAATAGCGTATGCTAAAAAGCCGACGGATTTCCCGTCGGTTTTTTCTTTTTAGAAGTAAATATATTATTAACAAAACAGACGTTTTTTGTGTAAAAAATTGAAATATGTAACAGAAAATATTAAAAAATTAAAAAAATTTCGTCAAACTGTTGAAAAATTTTTTTTAATATGATAATATAAAGATGCGTTAGTATAGCGTGAGTCTTTATAAAGAGGTGAAAAAATTATGACATGGGATAGCGATTACGCTTACATTCAGGTATTTATCGATTTCCTTAAGCAGATTATTGAAATTATTATGGGTCTTTTCAACAGCAGTTCTTCTGATAGCGATAGTGCTGCTGAAGGCGAAAATGCATAAGTTTTTTTTATTAACACAGATCTGTATAAAAGAAAAGCGTTCGATTTTCGAGCGTTTTTCTTTTTTCTTTTAAATATTTTACATTATTTTGCGTCTTAATAGGTGAGGAGGGAAAAATATGGATGATATAAAAATTATAGAAATGTTTTTCAGCCGTAATGAAAGGGCAATAAAGGAAACTCAGAAAAAATACGGGGAGTTTATGCATTATATTGCTTTTAATATTACGGGACAGAACGAAGATGCCGAGGAATGTGTCAATGATACATATCTTAAGCTATGGAATTCCATACCGCCTCAAAGACCCGATTATTTCAAGGCATATATCGGAAGAATTGTAAGAAATGCGGCTCTCAGCCTTTACAGGAAAAATAAAGCGGCAAAAAGAAACTGCGGCGTATATGTTTTACTGTCAGAGCTTGAGGAATGTATTCCCTCATCCGATAATGTAGAAGAAGAGGTGGAGGCAAATTTCCTGTCAACGGTCATTTCCGATTGGCTTCGCACATTAAGTGAAGAGGACAGAGCTTTGTTTATAAAGCGGTATTGGTACGGTGTGAGCGTGAAGGATATTGCCGCGGAATTTGACATATCATCAAATAAGCTTTCCTCACAGCTTTTTGCTTTGCGTAAAAAGCTAAAAGAAGAACTTACAGAGAAAGGAGTAGTTATATGAAAAGCGAAAAACTCTATGATGCTATTACAAATATTGATGACAGTCTTGTAAACGAAGCCGGTCCGCTGAAGGCAAAGGGTAAAAAGAGAACCTTAATTTATGTAGCAGTATCCTTTGCCGCTGCCTTTGTCATTTTTACAGCCGTCGGATTTTTAATGAAAAATTCAGGGCTTTTTGTGTCAACGAAAATTCCCGACCACAGGCTTCCCGAGGTTACAATGAATCAGTATACACCTGAGGACATAACCTCGGAAGCTGTCCCCTCTGGAGAGCAGACTGCATCAGCCGTAACGCCCGAGAATGAAACATCTACGGTCATATCAGAATACCTTGAACCGGAGCTTACAACTGCCGCAGCAGAGAATATACATATAAATGACGGCTCGAAGGAAGTAAAGCCTCAGACACTTGCAGAAGCCGTCTATCCCGAAATGGCGAAATATCCTGCTCTTTTAGGAGAGATCAGCCCCTCATATGATGAATGGTGGGAGGATATAAGAGAGCTCAGAAAAATTGAGGTTGAAACCGATAATATTTCGGCTTTCTCAAAATCCTTGATGTCAGAAGTGCTGACATCAAAGAATGACGAAAATAATATTCTGTCACCGCTTAATATCTATATGGCACTGGGCATTCTTGCAGAAACCTGTGACGGAAATTCAAGACAGCAGATACTTGACCTTTTAGGTGCAGAAAGTATTGAAGAGCTTCGGGAGCAAAGTAATAAGATATGGCAGAAAAACTACCGTGATGACGGATATATGAAGAGTATTATGGCAAATTCCCTGTGGCTCAATGACAGTATTCTTTATAAAAAGAGTGCAATAAATACAATTGCTGAAAAATATTTCGCTTCCGTTTACAGTGGTACAATGGGTAGCGATAAGTACAATAAGATGCTTAACAATTGGATAAAGGATAATACAGGCGGTCTTTTATCACCTGAGCTTACAATGGATTATGACACGGTTATGACAATCGCTTCCGCACTTTTATATCAGACAAAATGGACTGATGAGTTTTCCGAATCGCAGACGGAAAATGGTGTGTTCCGTTCCCCCACAGGCGATAAGGATGTAAGCTTTATGAAGAAAAGCGACTTTATGTATTATTACTGGGGAGAAAAATTCGCAGCAATCTCCCTTTCCCTTGATATCGGCGGTTGTATGTGGTTCATTCTTCCCGATGAGGGCATTGATGCTGATACAATGTTTTCCGATGAAGAGCTGCTGAATCTTATTACACTTTCCTCTGGCGGAAATAATTACGAAAAATCGAAATTTATTGAAGTTCATATGTCAATTCCGAAATTTGATGTAACGAGTGAACAGGATATTTTGACTTCTCTTAAAAAGCTCGGAATTACCGATATCGCCGACGGTGAAAAATCTGACTTTTCAGCTTTAGCCACAAACCCCGAGGGCATATTTGTAGGTGGAGTTGCACACGGTGTAAGAGTAAAAATTGATGAAGAGGGTGTATCCGCCGCGGCATACACGGTTATTCCTGGGGCAAGCTCACCCGCTCCTCCCGATGATGAGGTGTATTTTACCCTTGACCGCCCCTTCGGCTTTGTTATTACTCTTGATAATGCAACACCTCTGTTTGCAGGAGTTGTCAACAACCCGTAAATCATAATTTAACGGCGTAAGCCGTTAAATTATGATAATGCAAAATGCAAAG
>CAYTRD010000106.1:0-6057 GCA_964440255.1 uncultured Ruminococcus sp.
ACCGAAGCGGGACGCCGGGTCGTCGTCCCCTACAGATTGTCAGATTTATTGTGTGGTTCTCGGGAAATAACTTATGATATTTTATTTTCCCGAAACGGGACGCCGGGTCGTCGTCCCCTACAGATTATAAGATTTATTTTGTGCCTCTCGGGAAATAACATATAATGTTTTATTTAACTGAAACGGGACGCCGGGTCGTCGTCCCCTACAGATTGTCAGATTTATTGTGTGGTTCTCGGGAAATAACTTATGATATTTTATTTTCCCGAAGCGGGACGCCGGGTCGTCGTCCCCTACAGATTATCAGATATATTATGTGCCTCTCGGGGACATAAATTTTGTATCTTTACTCCCTACCGTCGGGACGCCGGGTCGTCGTCCCCTACAGATTATAAGATTTATTTTGTGCCTCTCGGGAAGTTACATCTGCCCGATAAATTATGATTTGAAAGGAGTTAAAATGAGTCTTACAACCGAAGACAAGGATTATCTGCACGAAACATTCATATCCCGTAAGGAGTGCAGTGAATGTACCGCAAGAATAAGACAGGAATTGGCTGAGGGTTCCACAAATTTTGCTACAATTCAGCGTGACCTGCAGTACATCAAGGAGAAAATCGATACAAAAAGCCGATTCAATGCTTCCGTTGTCGCTTCAATTCTTCAGGCAATATGTACTCTTGCGGTCACACTGATTGCCGCAAAAACAGGAATCGGATAAAACCGAGTTCTTAATACGGAACCCTGAATTCAGAATCCTTGAATAAAAAATCTGAAAAAGATACCTCGGGAATCAACATACCTCGATAATCGAGGTATCTTTATGTGTGTGCGGGTGTGTTTTACAAATATATTAATTGAAATATTTCTCTCCTTGTGCTAATATTATATAGTAGTGTGAAAGGAGAGATTATATGTCTTTTGAGAAAATCAATATAAACGAGCTTGAATTTTCACCCACAAAGGCGATAGGGGAGAATTGGGGCATACTTACGGGAGTAAGTGAAGAGGGCTTCAATTCAATGACAGTAAGCTGGGGAAGTGTGGGAGTGCTGTGGAGCAAGCCCTGTATTTTCGCATTTGTAAGACCCGGCAGATACACATATAAGTTTTTGGAAGCGGGAGAATATTTTTCCCTTGCTGTTATGCCTGAAGGCTTCCACTCAAAAATGGCTGTGTTCGGCTCTAAAAGCGGCAGAGAAGTGGATAAATATGCCGTATCGGGATTCGGTGTGGGTGACGAGAACGGAGTAAAGTACCCCGAGGAAGCCGAAACGGTATTTATCTGCAAAAAGATAGCCGCAGGAGATGTTGCTCCCGAGTGGTTCATTGACAGTACCATTGATGAAAACAATTACCCGAAAAAGGACTATCACAGAATGTATGTGGGTGAAATTATCACTGTTTTGAAAAAAGCGTGAAAAAAGTTTGAAAAAATTGAAAAAAAGTGTTGACAAGGGGAATTGTATCTGCTATAATTCCTCTTGCACTTGAGGGAATACCCCGGTGTCAGTCGGTGTCTATAACATTGAGGTCCCACCCGTTCCCATCCCGAACACGGTAGTTAAGCTCAATCGTGCCGAAAATACTTGGCGGGCAGCCGCCCGGGAAGATAGGTCGTCGCCGGCACAAACCCCGAATATCCGAACGGATATTCGGGGTTTAATTTTTTCCGCACCCACTGAATCATATTAACGACTTACGCCGTTAAATTATGATTTACTTATATTCATCCGTATGTTATAATGACATTATAATATCAAAAATGCTTTTCGGGGAGAAGATTATGCAGTACAGAGATTTCGGGAAAACAGGTTGCAGAGTATCTGCACTCGGCTTCGGTGCTATGCGTATGCCGGTGGTTGAAAAAGACGGTAACAAGGTTATTGATGAGGAAAAGGCGATAAGTCTTATCCGCCATGCCATTGACAGCGGTGTGAATTATGTTGATACGGCATTTTTCTATCACGGCGGTGAAAGTGAGGGGCTTGTCGGTAAGGCACTTAAGGACGGCTACAGGGAAAAGACTTATGTTGCAACAAAGCTTCCTATGGGAGATGTGAAGTGTCCCGAGGATTTTGAAAGACTGCTGTCCGCACAGCTTGAAAGACTTGATACCGATTATATAGATTTTTATCTTTTCCACGCTCTTAACCGTGACCATTGGGAAACGGTCAAGAGGTTCGGTCTTATTGAGAAAATGAAGCAGGCAAAGGCAGAGGGAAAAATCCGTCATATGGGCTTTTCGTTCCACGATGACCTTGATGTATTTCAGAAAATCATTGAAGAATATGACGGCTGTGAATTCTGTCAGATTCAGTTCAATTATCTTGATACGGACTATCAGGCAGGCATTGAGGGACTTCGTCTGGCAAGCGACAGAGGACTGGGACTTGTTGTTATGGAGCCGCTTCTCGGAGGCAGTCTTGTGACTCCCCATGAAAATGTGAAGGCCTGTCTTCCCGAAAATATGAATACCGTTGAAGCGGCACTTTCTTATGTATGGAGCTATCCTGAAGTATCCTTGCTTTTAAGCGGTATGGGAACAATGGAGCAGCTTGACGAAAACATTTCTCTTGCAGAAAAATATACTCCCTGTTCATTGGGTGAAAAGGAGCTTGAATGCTTTATAAACGCAAAAAAGGCTCATAACGAGCTGGGGCTCATTCCTTGCACAGGCTGTAACTATTGTGATGTATGTCCCGAAGAAATTGCAATTCCCGAAATTTTCGCCGCCTTTAATTTAAGTGCATCCTCCGACAGAAGAAAGGTAAAGGAAGCAATGCCCGATATTGAAGAAAGAGTGAGAAAATGTGCAGACTGCGGTGCTTGTGAAAAAATGTGTCCGCAGAATATTGAAATAAGAAAGATGTTTAAGAGAATTAAAGACGCATTTTAAATCATAATTTGCAGGGCACAGCCCTGCAAATTATGATTTAAAGTAAAAAGTAATAGTGAATAGTGAAGAAGTAAGGAAGACGCTGACGCGTCTTGCTCCGCTTCGCTCTATATAAGGGAGCGTGCGAAGCACTATATGATGCCGACAGGTAAAATAAAATATCATAAGTTATATCCCGAGAGCCACACAATAAATCTTATTATCTGTAGGGGACGACGACCTCGGCGTCCCGTTTCGGTAAAATTAAATAACATATGTTATTTCCCGAGAACTTTACAACAAATCATAATTTGTAGGGAATCCGCCCTGCAAATTATGATTTGTTATTGACATCTGCGACTTTTAGTGATAGAATATTCCCATTAAAGGCAATGACGAAGAGGGATGTTTCAAATAGCCTCAGAGAGACGGCGGTGGGTGCGAGCCGTTGGTGAAGAAAAACATCTGTAGCTTCCGAGCCGGAGAGAAGAAAGCATTTGCCGTAGAGCTCTCCCGTAAGGCTGCGTAAAAGCATAAGGCTTGATAGAGTCTGAGTGGCACTTTTTCGGTGCAATTTGAGTGGTACCGCGGGTAAATTTTCCCGTCTCAAAGGAAATTTTCTTTGGGGCGGTTTTTTGTTGTTCTGATGAAATACTATCCCCAATTTAAGGAGGACTTATGAGTAACAGTATTACAGGTCTTGATTTCAAGATAAGAGAAATGGCGGCACGAATCAAGGAGCTTCGTGAGGTCACGGGCTTTACCTATACGGAAATGGCACAAAAAACCGGTGTGCCCGTAGACGAATATATGCGTTGCGAAGAGGGCAAGAGTGATCTTAATTTCGCATTTATCTACCGTTGTGCACTTGCATTCAATGTTGATGTTACGGATATTATTCAGGGCACTTCTCCCACACTTGCATCATATACCGTAACAAGAAAGGGCGAGGGACAGATAATTCAGCACGCTCACGGTATGACATACTATAACCTTGCTTCGTCCTTCAAAAACAGAATAGCAGAGCCTCTTTATGTTCATTCCGTAAAGAGTGAGGGTGACGAAAACAAGGATATCGAGCTTACTACCCATGAGGGTCAGGAATGTGACATTGTTATAAGAGGTACGCTTAAGGTACAGGTAGGCGAGCACATTGAGATACTTCATGAGGGGGACAGCATCTATTACGACTCCGCATCTCCCCACGGTATGGCAGCAGTAGGCGATGAAGACTGCCTTTTCTATGCAATCGTTCTCAATCCCTCGGGCGAGCCTATCCCCGAATTTTCAGCACAGAAGGCTGAAACTGCTGTTTCACCCAAAAGACTCGGTGCTGAAAAGGCTGACCGTGTATACCGTAAGTGGGTATCCGTTCAGAAGAATGAAAACGGCACTCCCGTTAAGGTTGATTTTACAAATGAAGATAAATTCAATTTTGCTTTTGATATAGTTGACGAAATTGCAAAAAACAAGCCCGACAAGCTTGCAATGCTTCATATTTCCGAGAATCACACCGAAAGACGCTTTACCTTCTCCGATATCTCAAAGGCATCGAATCAGTGTGCAAACTATTTCACCTCCCTCGGCATCAAAAAGGGTGACAGAGTGCTTCTTGTTATGAAGCGTCATTATCAGTTCTGGTTTGCGATTTTGGGGCTTCATAAAATCGGTGCAATTGCAATTCCCGCAACAAATCAGCTTCTTGAGCACGACTTCTCTTACCGCTTCAATGCGGCGGGAATAAGTGCAATCATCTGTACTGCAGACGGTACGACCTCCGACGAAGCAGACAAGGCTGCAAAGGATGCCCCCACGCTTACAACTAAAATTATAGTAAACGGCGAAAAGGACGGCTGGAGAAGCTTCGATAAGGAATACGGACTTTTCAGTGAAAAGTTTGAAAGAAAAGAGGATTCCCCTTGCGGTGAAGACCTTATGCTTATGTTCTTTACCTCGGGAACTACAGGCTATCCTAAAATTGCCGCACATAACTTCAAATATGCTCTCGGTCATTTTGTTACAGCAAAATACTGGCACTGCGTTGACCCCGACGGACTTCACCTTACCATTTCCGACACAGGCTGGGCTAAGGCATTGTGGGGCAAGCTCTACGGTCAGTGGATGTGCGAAGCCGCAACCTTTGTTTATGACTTTGACCGTTTCAATGCAGGCGATATTCTGCCTATGTTCGCAAAATATCACATAACTACATTCTGTGCTCCTCCCACAATGTACCGTATGCTCATAAAGGAAGACCTTACAAAGTATGACCTTTCATCCGTTGAGCACGCAACAATTGCAGGCGAAGCACTTAACCCCGAGGTATTCAAGCAGCTTGAAAAGCTGACGGGGCTTCGTATTATGGAAGGCTTCGGACAGTCCGAAAGCACGCTTATGATAGGTAATCTTGTGGGTGCAAATCATAAGATAGGCTCAATGGGTAAGCCTGTGCCGATCTATGATATTGATATCGTTGACAGCGAGGGCAATTCCTGTGATGTGGGTGCTCCCGGTGAAATCATTGTCCGTACAGGAGATAAAAGCCCCTGCGGTCTTTTCACAGGCTATTATCTGGACGAGGAAAAGACGAAAGAGGCCTGGCACGACGGAATGTATCATACAGGTGACCTTGCATGGAAGGATGAAGACGGCTTCTATTGGTATGTGGGCAGAGTTGATGATGTTATCAAGTCATCAGGCTACCGTATCGGGCCCTTTGAAATCGAAAATGTTATTATGGAGCTTCCTTATGTTCTCGAATGCGGTGTTACCGCAGCACCTGACGAGGTACGAGGTCAGGTCGTAAAGGCAGTTATTGTGCTTACTAAGGGAACAGAAGCCTCGGAAGAGCTCAAGAAGGATATTCAGAGTTATGTGAAGAAGCACACAGCTCCTTATAAGTATCCGAGAATTGTTGAATTCAGAGAAGCTCTTCCCAAAACCACCAGCGGAAAAATAATAAGAAATAAATTGTAAATCATAATTTGTAGGGCAGATGTTATTTCCCGAGAGGTACAAAAATAAATCTTATAATCTGTAGGGGACGACGACCCGGCGTCCCGTTTCAGTTAAATAAAACATTATATGTTATTTCCCAAGAACATCGCAAAAAAAATTTTACGCCTGTAGGGGACGACGACCACGGCGTCCCGCCTGCAAAAATATAGAATCAGAAGTTA
>CAYTRD010000107.1:0-6020 GCA_964440255.1 uncultured Ruminococcus sp.
ATGTTACCCGTATTTTTTTGTGCGTCAAAGACGGTGATTTGTGAGCATCTTTCCCACGATAAATTATGATCTATCGGAGTTTTTATGAAATACTATGATTTTACTCCCGATGCTTTTTTCGGGGACTTATATAAAAACAGAACATCTCCTTATGAAAACATAAGGGCAGAGGATATCCCGTATAAAAGTCTTGAAATAAAGAGCGAGCTTAAAAAAATATTGGCATTTGAAAAAATTCCAAATAAAATAACGGAGCTTTTGCCTGCGGTGTTAAGTGAAGAGAAGAGAAAGAATTATGTTATAAAAGCAATAAGTGTTGAAATCTGTAAAAGCCTTAATATGCTTTGCTATCTTCTTGTCCCCGATGTCCCCACGGGAATGGGTGTTGTGGCAGTATGCGGTCACGGCTACGGAGTAAGACAGATAGTAAGAACAGGTAAAAACGGAAAATACCGCAGAATAAATTTTCTTGACAACTATCAGAAAAATTTTGCAGAAGAGCTTGCATTAAGAGGAAACACGGTTATTGCCTTCGAGCCTGTTGCATTCGGGAAAGCAAGACTTAAAAAGGACAGCAAAAAGCCTTTTTATATTTCCTCCTGTGAAACGGTTTCAATGCACTCACTTATGTACGGCTTTTCGACTGCTTCGCTTCGCATATATCAGGCTGTAAGGTGTCTTGATATTTTGGAAAAAGAGGGTATTTCCCGATTCGGTATTATGGGCATTTCGGGAGGCGGTCTTATATCCCTTTATACATCACTTGTTGATGAGAGGATCGAAAAGACTGTGGTTTCGGGATATGTGAATACCTTCGGAAAAAGCGTGCTTTCAAGATGGCATTGTACGGACAATTACATACCCGGCATTCTTGAAATCGGTGATATGTATGACTTCGCTTCTGCCATAGCTCCGAAAAAGCTGCTTATTGAATGTGGTGAAAGGGACAGACTTTTTCCCATAGATGCATCCCGTGAAGCCACAGAAAGGATAACAGAGATTTATAAAAAGCTCGGCTGTATTGATAATTTTACGGTTGATATTCATCCCGGTAAGCATCAGGTTTCGGGAAAAAAGTCATTTCAATATTTCGGTTAGGTGAAAAATATGCGTGAATTTATATTCGGTACGGATTGGTGGACAGACTGTGATGACCTTGCGGCTATGAGAATACTTCTTCGTGCCCATAAAAAAGGTGAAATCAAGCTTCTCGGTGTCGGTATCAATGCCTGTATGGAATATTCCGTAGCTTCTGTTGACGGCTTTATTAATCTTGAAGGAGTAAAAAATATTCCCTTGGGAATTGACCTTGAAGGAACAGATTTTGAGGGGACACATCTTAAATATCAGAAAAATCTTGCACCCTGTGCCGTAAATTATAAGAAAAATGAAGATGCCGAGGATGGAGTTCGGCTCTACAGACGGCTTCTTTCTGAGAGTGACGGTAATGTCGAAATGGTAGAAGTGGGATTTTTACAGGTCTTCTCGGAGCTGCTTTTAAGTGAGCCTGATGAAATAAGTGAAAAATCAGGATTTGAGCTTGTCCGTGAAAAGGTTAAAAAAGTTTGGGTTATGGCAGGAAAATGGGACGAGCAGGGCGGAAGAGAGCACAATTTCTGCAACAATCGGCGTTCACGAGAGGGGGCAGAAATTTTCTGCAGAATGTGTCCCGTGCCCGTAACCTTTTTAGGCTTTGAGGTCGGTGTGGGTATTATTTCGGGAAATGAGCTTTCCCATGATGATTTTCTTTATAAGGGCTTTTCGGAGCACGGCTCGGAAAAGGGCAGATGCTCTTGGGATCCCCTGACAGCTCTTATGGCAGTAATCGGTGACGAGGGGAAAGCCGGCTACAAAACCGTTTCGGGAACTGCAAGGGTAGATAAGGCTGACGGTAAAAACTATTTTACCGAAGACGAAAACGGCTTACATAAATATGTGATACCCATTTACGAAAACGAATATTATTCGAGTATGATAAACACATTGATAAATTGAGGTAAAATATGAAAACTGTGAAAAAAATTCTTTTAAGCTTAATTATTATTGTCGCTGCATTAGCTCTCGTTGCAGGCGGAACGCTTCTTTATCTTACAGTTCCTGCTGTAACCTTTGATTTTTCCGACAAGTCCGCACTTACGGGCAGAGCATCGGGCTTTTTATACGGTCTTGCCGAGGATGATATCCCCACGGCGGAAATTGCCGAAAGCATCGGAATTAATGCACTTGCAACAAAGCCCGCAGGCGGTCTTCAGCATCCCATAGGCGATGTGAGAGATGTTTCCGATACATTTTCAGAAGCGGGCGGAGAAATGCTTATGGTGTATACACAGGATATGTACGACACATGGTATTATCAGCTTGATTCACTCCCCGAGTATAACGAAAAAGTTAAGACCACCGTTACGGAAATGGAAAATTCAGAATACAAGGACAGCCTTGTTTACTGTATTTATAATGAAATGGATAACGGAGCGTGGCTGGGCAGCTTTTGGGAAGAGGAAAACAGATATAAATTCTATGATGCGTGGAAAGAAACATATGAGCTTGTGAAAAGCATCAATCCCGAAGCAAAGCTTGCAGGCCCCGGCTACTGTGCCTATAACTATGATTTTATAAAGGAATTTTTAACATACTGTAAGGAAAATGACTGTCTTCCCGAGGTTGTGGTATGGCATGAGCTGGGGGACTGGTGTATATACTGGATGGAAAGCCATTTTACGGAATATTACGGGATGTGCGATGAGCTTGGAATTGAAAGACTTCCTGTCTGCATTTCCGAATACGGACTTATGAGCACAAACGGTATCCCCGGTGAAAGTGTCAAATGGATACAGCGTCTTGAAGCACAGGATGCCTACGGCTGTGTTGCCTATTGGCGTCTTGCGAATAACCTTTCCGATACCGTGGCAGATGATGTTACACCGAACAGTAATTACTGGGTATATAATTTTTATGCAAAAATGGAGGGCGAAGAGCTTGCATCCACCGAATGGGATATGCTTCACTCCAATATCGGAAACTGGCTTAAGGGCAAGTATCCTCTTATGAACAAAGGCTTTATTGCACTTGCATCTTTCGATGAAAATGAAGAAAAATTCTATATTCTTGCAGGCGGAAGTGATAAGGACAGCAAGATAAAAATTGAAAATCTTGACGAAACATTCCAAAACGGCGATAAGCTTACCGTTAATATAAGCTATGTTGATTTCAAGGGACTCGGCGGTGTCGTTAATTCTCCCGTGACCGCTGAAATCAAGAATGTTACAGTCAAAGGAAATTCGTTGTCCTTTACCGTTCCCTGTGAAAGAGAAAGTCAGGCTTTCTTTATTGAGATAACAAAAGGGGACACCGAAGCATACGAAAATGAGGTTAAGACCGTAAGATATGAAGCAGAGGACGCAAAGCTTCCCGAAGGACTTTCAGGAACAAATGCCGTCGCATACTCCGTAAGTGAGGGTATGTGCGTCAAGGGTATCACAAACGAAACTCCCGTTACATTTAATATAAAAGCCGAAAAAGCAGGCACATACAGACTCGATTTGGTTTACGGAAATGCCAACACGGGGGATTCCGGCAGAAAGAGCATTGATGTTGAAATAACCGACCTTGATATCGTTTATACGGTAAAATGTCCCTCTACAATTAAAGAGGACTGTATGGAATGTGTTTCTCTTTATGTTGATCTTGCGAAGGGCAATAATGAGCTCACAATAAAGCCTGTAGAGGGGACTTTGGTTATTGATTTTATTGATGTAACCTTAAAGACGGAAGAAAATATATTCTTTGAAAAACTCACTTCGAGAAATACAAAGGAAGAAAACGCATATTCACTTGTTATCCCCGAGGACGGTTATTATAAGCTTTCCGACCTTACCGATGACAGCATCGTTACAATAAACGGCTGTGAGATAAACGGCGACGGTGACGGAATATTCTATTTCTCACGAGGCTATAATAAAATAGTTCTTCCCCAGGGAATCACCTTTACGGGTGCCGAAATATCTGATGCCGAAACAGAAAACAAAATATCCTTTGATGAAATAAAGCTTATCGGTGAAGCCACTGACCAAGAGGACAGCAATACCTCTTCGGGCAGACACATAGGTTGGATTTCTTCCGATAAGGAAAGCGGAATTGAATTTACCGTAAATGCCGAGGAGGACGGATATTACGCTGTAACGATTGAATATGCAAACAATGAAGAGGGCGGATATCACGACTATAATGTTGACCTTGTTGAAAGGTATATCACCATTTCCGTAAACGGTGAAAAGCAGGGCAACTTCTTCTTCAGAAGTACATACTGCTGGGATAATTATAAAACAAAAACTGTTGTTCTGAAGCTTTCAAGGGGCGACAATAAAATAAGCTTTACCAATGACGGCAGCTATACCTTTAATAATAATGTTACATATGCCCCCAATATCGGAAGCATTTCCGTAAATTCCGTGGCATAAAGGAGAATGAAAATGTTAGATTTCAGTAAATCACTTTTTGAAAATGCAAAAGCAGGCACGCTTGTGTGTGCCCACAGAGGTGTGTCGGGTGCAGACATTCCCTGTAATACCATGTCCTCATTCAAGGCGGCTTTAGAGCAGGGAGCTGATATAATTGAGCTTGATGTATCAAAAAGCCGTGACGGGCAGTTTTATGTATTTCATCCGGGAATGGAATCTGCACATCTGGGGATTCCTGTGCATCTTTCTAAGCTTCCCGCAAAAATAATAAACAGGTTTCTTTTTCTCAATCAGGACAATGTTCCCACCGTATGCAAAATAAATACCCTCGAAGAAGTGCTGAGCTTCTTAAAGGGTAAGTGTTATATAAATATAGATAAGTTCTGGACAGATATTCCGGGAATTACTGAGGTAATAAGAAAAACGGGTGTTGAAAAGCAGGTTATTGTAAAAACCGATACCACAGAAAAATATCTTAAGCAGGTAGCAGAGTATGCTCCCGACTTTATGTTTATGCCCATTGTCTCAAAAAAAGATGAAATAACCGATAAGCTTGCGGAAGAGGGTGTAAACTGCATAGGTGCCGAGGTTCTTTTCAAGCTTGAAAGTGACGATGTATGCAGTAAGGAATATATAGATTATATGCACTCAAAGGAGAGAATAGTTTGGGTTAATTCGATTGTTTATAATCACAAGGCAGTGCTCAGTGCAGGGCATACAGATAATATAGCAGTGACAGGCGAAAAGGACAGAGGCTGGGGCTGGCTTATTGATAAGGGCTTTGATATAATACAGACCGACTGGTGTCTTATGCTCAAAAAATACATTGAGGAAAGAGAGAAAATAAAATGAAAAAAATATTTGCAGTAACATTTGCATCATTGTTTATATTTCTTTGTGCTTGTAACAATACCGCTGTGACGGAAGATACCACAGCGGAAGAAAATACAACCGAAGCCGCCACACTTCCTCCCGAAGCCACAACGGCTCAGAGCCTTGAGGTGGAAGAATTGGAGCCTGCAAAGGTGCTTATCGTGTATTTTTCTCATAATGACCCCATAGAGGGTGTTGCACAGTATATATCCGAAAAGACAGAGGGTGGACTTCATAAAATAGAAACTCTTAAGGAATATCCCGAAAATGAAGCAGAGCTTCTGAAAACGATTGCAGACGAGCATATCAGAAATGCCCGTCCTGCTCTTGAAAATTCACCCGTGACTCTCAGTGAATATGATATAGTTTTTCTTTGCTTCCCCGCATGGGACGGCACAATGCCTATGGCACTGTTCACATTTATTGAAGACTATGATATGAGAGATAAAGCAGTGCTTCCCGTTGTATACGGCACAGAGGAAGACCTCAGACAGGCTACCGTAGATATTCATAATATAGTACCTGCTATGATGATCGTAAACGGCTTCACCTTTATGTCGGATTTTTCTGTCGAACAGAGTGAGTTTGACAGTTGGATAAACACAGCACTTTACGGCTAAATCATAATTTATCGGGGGAAAGATACTCACAAATCACCGTCTTTGACGCACAAAAAAATATGGGTAACAT
>CAYTRD010000108.1:0-5967 GCA_964440255.1 uncultured Ruminococcus sp.
GCCGGGTCGTCGTCCCCTACAGATAATAAGATTTATTTTGTACCTCTCGGGAAATTACATCTCACCGATAAATTATGATTTGAAAGGAAATTGTTATGAAAAAGATTATTGCAGTTATATTGTCAGTCGTTATGCTTATGTCAATAAGCATTCCTGTATTTGCAGCCGAGGAAAAATGCGACTGCGGATTTAATCCTGTAATTTATGTTGCAGCACTCGGCAGTGCTACTGTATATGAAAATCCCGGAACGGATGAAGAAAGAGCACTTTTCCGTCCCGAAACTATGCCTCTTATAGAGGAGGCAGTTTCAGTAATTCTTCCCGCAATTCCTGCTCTTATGGCAGGGGATTTTGATACCTTCGGTGATGCCCTGATAGGCTTTGTGAATTCCGCTTTCGGTGCTCTTGCTCTTGACGGTGACGGCAATTCAAAGGAAAATGTTTATGCTCCCGAGGAATATCCCACAAGCTCCGAACACGGAATCGAGCATTCCTATTATTTTGGCTATGATTTCCGTCTTGACCCCTATACTCACGCTGACAGACTCTATGAATGTATTCAAATTATGAAAGAGCTTACAGGTCACGATAAGGTTCAGCTTAAGGCTTCAAGTATGGGCGGTGTTGTGACAATGGCTTATCTTGAACGCTATGGAACGGAAGATATTGAAACGGTTATTTTTCAGAATTGCCCTATAAAGGGTACGGCAGTTGCAGGTGAATTATACTGCGGTAAGTTTGAAATAAACAAGGATGCACTTCTGAACTACGCTCTTGATGCCATTCCCGCTCTTGAACAGGACTTCCTGCAGGGCTTCCTTTACGGACTTGCAACGGCACTTGATGATTTGGGTGTATGGTCAACGCTTGTTTCTCTTGCTGATGTGATTGTCGAGGCTCTCATTGACAGAGTGTATGATGAAGCACTTATTCCCATTTTCGGTACACTTCCCGGCATCTGGAGCTTCGTTCCCGATGAATACTATGAAGAAGCAAAGGAAATGATGGTAGACGAGGAAACACAGGCAGGACTTATCGAAATGCTTGATAACTATCATTATAATGTTCAGTGTCGTGCAGAAGAAATTCTCGAAGAAGCAAATAAGGAAATTAAGATTTATAATGTTGTAGGCTACGACATTCAGCGTACACCTCTTGTTACCGCTCACAAAAATACATCTGACGGCACAGTTGATACAAAGTATGCTTCTGTCGGTGCGGTTACAGCCGATATAAGAGATACTCTCCCCGAGGGCTACGAGCAGTCTATTGATGACGGTCACAACCATATTTCCCCCGATTTCACTATTGATGCATCTACCTGTGCACTTCCCGAGCAGACATGGTTTATAAAGGATATGCTCCACTGCACTACTCACGACGGTCACGGAAAATTCTATGAGCTGATGCTCACCTCGGAAGAACAGTTCTATGTGGACACATATGAACAGTATCCCCAATTTATGCAGAATAATATCCCTGATATGACTTTCGATAAGGTTGAAAATCTGACGGCTGCCGAAATGTTCAAAAAACAGCCCAATTTTACTAACTTTGTGATGATACTTCGTTCATACATCGACCTTATCAAAAACTTTTTCAAAAACCTTTTCTGAATTTAATACAAACAAAAACTGCTTTCCGCATAAACCACGGAAAGCAGTTTTTGATAATAAATCATAATTTATCGGGGAATGTAATTACCCGATAGGCACAAAATAAAACTTATGATCTGTAGGATGTATCCCCTGCAAAAGTGACTGCTGAGGTATGATTAATCTTTTGTCAGAAGTGTTACACATTCAATATGAACTGTTCTCGGAAACAGGTCGAAGGGTACGGCTTTTTTTGTTTTGTAGCCTTTTGATTCAAGAATTGCGAGGTCACGGGCAAGTGTTGCGGGGTCACAGGATACATAGACGATTCTTTCGGGATTCATTTCGCATACGGTGGAAAGCAGAGCCTCGTCACAGCCCTTTCTCGGCGGGTCTAAAATCACGGTATCGGGTGTTATGCCTTCACTTTTAAGTGTTTTTGCCGCGTCTGCCGCATCAGCACATATGAAACGGGCATTTTCTATGCCACTCAGCTTTGCATTGATTTTTGCATCCTCAATGGCTTCGGGGACTATTTCAACACCGATAAGTGTTTCCACCTTATCTGCCATTGTAAGCCCTATTGTCCCCGCACCGCAGTAAAGGTCAACCAATGTCTTAGTTGCGTCTGTAATGGCAAATTCGGCGGCTTTTTCATAAAGCTTTTCAGCTTGTGCGTGATTTACCTGATAAAAGGAAAGGGGAGAAATTCTGAAACGCTTGGAGCAGAGGATATCTTCAATATACCCTTTTCCGTAAAGTATTTTTTCTTCCTTGCCCATAATAACATTTGTGTCTTCCGTATTTATGTTGAGAAGAACGGTTTTGATGTTTGCATTTGCTTTTATAAGTGCAGATATAAGCTCGTCTTTTTTGAAAATTCTGTCCCCGTTAATAACAAGACAGACCATTATTTCATTGGTTGCAAATGCCTTTCTTATATAAATATGACGAAGCAGTCCCTTGTGCGTGACTTCATTATAGGAGGGAATTTTATATTTTTCACTCCATTTTGCAACCACCCTCAGAATATCGGAAAATTCTGCAGGCTGCAGCATACAGTTTTTACAGTCGATTACTCTGTGCGAAAAGGGGGCATAAAAGCCGGTGAGAAGTCTTCCGTTCTGTGTTTCCACGGGGTACTGTGCCTTGTTGCGGTAACGGTCGGTATTTTCTGCACCAACGGCATTCTCGGGGACGGTATCGAGATGTCCGATTCTCAAAAAAGCATCTCTGACCTTCTGTGTTTTAATTCTTGTTTCCGCTTCATATGAAATGTGACGGTACTGACAGCCTCCGCAACGGGGAAAAGCAGGGCAGTCGGGAATGATTCTGTCGGGTGAGGCCTTTAGTATATGCTGAAGTTTTCCTATTGCATAGTTCTTTTTTGCTTTTATTATAAGACATTTTACAGTATCACCCGTGGCGGCACCGGACACAAAAACTGCCTGTCCGTCGTGGTGCCCCACACCGCTTCCCTCGGAGGAAAAGCCTGTTATTTCAAGCTCAATTACATCGTTTTTTCTTAATGACATATTAATCTCCTGAAAAAATGCAAAACACAAAACAGAAAGCACAAAAATCATTTGCCTGTGTCATTAGTGAGAAGCGGAACAAGCCGTGAAACGGCTTTCTTCATTTTGCACTTTGCATTTTGTATTTTGCATTGTCAAATTATGTTAAAGTGTTTTTGCTAACTCCTTCAGATATTCTCTGAAGCCTTCACCGATTTCGGGATGTCTCAGAGCAACCTCGCAGTTTGCCTGCATAATGCCTAACTTATCACCCATATCATAGCGTTTGCCGTCAAAGTCAACTGCAAGAAGCTTTCCGTTTTCAGCAAGTGTTGAAATAGCCTCCGAGAAATATACTTCACCTGTCTTTTCATTGGGAGGGGTCTGTCTTATAAGGTCAAATACATCGGGAGTTACAACATTTCTGCCTAAAATTGAAAAGTGAGACAGAATTTCTTCTCTTGCAGGCTTTTCAATTATCTTATGTACCTCATAGGTGTTGTCCCCGATGTCGGTAACATCAAGAGTGCAGTATTTCATTACCTGCTCGGTGGGACATTCCTTAACACCCGTAACGCATTTACCGTGCTTATTGAAAGCATCAATAAGCTGACCGATAACGGGCTTTTCATCATTTATGATAATATCGTCACCGTATAAAATAGCAAAGGGCTCGTTACCCACAAAGGCTTCTGCCGCAAGTATTGCATGACCCAATCCCTTTGTTTCTTTCTGTCTTACATAGTATATATTAGCCTTATCTGCAACAGCGTGAACTTCTTCGTATATTTCTCTCTTTGAAGGATTCTTTTTCAGGTTTTCTTCAAGCTCAAAGGAATAGTCAAAGTGATCTTCAATTACGCCCTTGCCTCTGTTTGTGATAATGAGAATATCCGTAATGCCTGCCGCTGCACATTCTTCGACAAGATACTGAATTGCAGGCTTATCAACAATATTGAGCATTTCTTTGGGAACCGCCTTTGATGCCGGGAGGACTCTTGTTCCGAGGCCTGCTGCAGGAATTATAGCTTTTGTTACTTTCATAAACTCTCTCCTTTACATCATTGAGCTGAACATATACACATAAGCGGGGATAATGGGAATTGCTGCAATTATTAATTTTGCCGCAATTGCAAGAATCGCACCTCCTACGGAAACACCGCCTCTTTCGTGAAGCGTTCTTCTGTAGGTCGGCATATCCGAACATTCAAGCCGTATTTTCATAATATCAGCCGTGATTTTTCGCTTATAAAGATGATCTGCAAAGAATGTCATAATAAGAAGCAGCACAATATTAAGCACCTCAGTAACGGTATTTACGGCGTTTTTCAGTTCATCCTCTTTGGTAGGCTCTGTATTTATCAGCCGTTCCTGAATCTCAAGAAGCTGTTCTTCCATTTCAACAGGTGTTATTTCTCCGCTTATAAGCTCGGAATAAACATTACCCATTTCAGCATATACGGCTTTTGTGCTTTCGGTAATTCCGCACCACGCCTGAACACAGGTAAGAAGAAGAAATGCAAGCAGGAAAATAAGTCCTTCCTTGAACATTTTTCTGTAGAAATACCATATGGGGCCAAACAAAAATGCACATATGGAAACAGAAAGCTTTCTGCCGAAGCGTTCCATATTAAGAAATTGTCTGATGTATCTTCCAGATTTTTTATCTCCGATATAATCGGCGTATTCAATTACGGGAATTCCGTCAATCATAATATCGGGACGTACACCGCCGAAACGCTGAAAATATTCATAGCTGTTGTCATCAGACATTCTTTCATAACCGTACATTCCGGCAGGTGTATCATTCGGAAATTCCTGCTGAGGGGGAATGGTATTCTCATTATGCTCAATAAACGGTTTGCGACATTTCATACAAAATGCATCATTTCCGTAATTGAGAGCCTTGCAATGCGGACAAACAACGGCTTTTTCTCCGTTTTTGAACTTATAATCTGTGCTTATTGGATCAGCCTGTGAGGGCTTTTTCTCCTCTTTAGGTCTTAATTCCTCGGGGAATACCCATGAATAACCGTCAGCGTGTAAGGAAGCGTTTGCACATTCACCCTTTTCATTCCAGCAGTCTCTGTGATGGGGTGAGCCGCATTCGGGACAAACCACAACATCATCAGTTTCACAAAAGGTGTTATTACAGCAAACGCAGGTGCAACCTGTAAATCTCATATCTCTACTCCAAATTAGTATTTTTAATATATTTAATACTATTCTATACAATAAAGCTTAAAAATTCAATAAAAAACTTTATATTCTTGTTTATTTATTTTTATTAAAAGATTTGACAAGAAGCCTGTATTTTTATATAATAAATCGGTATATGTAAATTTCAGTTTATTATGAGGTGAAATAAATGCTTCAGTATGAAGAATTAAGACTTGCACTCCTTGAACAGGAAACGCCCTTGAAGGAGCTTAAAGAGGCACTTGCAATAGATGCTCTCAAGGAGGAAATTTCCTCCCTTGATGCCGAAACTGCAAACGAGTCATTCTGGAATGATGTTGCAAATTCCAATAAGGTGCTCCAGAAGCTTTCGGGACTTAAGAACAAGGTGAAAAAATATGAAGACCTTGTGGCAGATTTTGACGATACACTCACTCTCATTGAAATGAGCAATGAGGAAGAAGACGAAAGTATGCTCGACGAGTGTACCGAAAGTGTTGAAAGAGTAAAGACCGATATTGAAAAGCTTACTCTTGAAACTCTTCTTTCGGGACAGTATGATAACAATAACGCTATTCTTACATTCCACGCAGGTGCCGGCGGAACGGAAGCACAGGACTGGTGTCAGATGCTTTTCAGAATGTACGGTCAGTGGGCAACAAAGCACGGCTTCAAGTTTA
>CAYTRD010000109.1:0-5931 GCA_964440255.1 uncultured Ruminococcus sp.
GATACTTCATATATTCTCTCTTACCGCCGACACCGCCTGCACCGGGATATCCGCCTGCGATTACTTTACCGAAGATTGTAAGGTCAGGTGAACATCCGAAGTAGCCCTGTGCACCTGCCATACCTACACGGAAGCCTGTAACCACCTCATCGAATACAAGAAGAGCACCGTATTTACGGCAAAGTCTTTCAACACCCTTACAGAAATCCTTGTCAACAGGACGGGAACCGCTTTCGGGGCCGAGAGCCTCAAGATAAACAGCAGCAGTGCCGCCTCTGAGCATATTCTTTCTGAGAACTCTTTCAAGTGAATCGAGGTCACCGGGGAAGAATTCCTGTGTATCTCTCATAATTCTTCCGGGAACACCGTTTGCCTGTGTTGCCTTTGTTCCGGGAATACGGATGCCGTAGCCTAACTGATCTGACCAGCCGTGGTATGCACCGCCCATTTTTACGATGTTCTTGTTCTTTGTTGCAAGTCTTGCGATTCTTGCAGCAAGCATACAAGCCTCAGTACCTGACTGGAGCATACGGAACATATCAACTGTTTCCATACTGTCGGAAATCTTCTTTGCGAGCTTATATTCAAATTCATGGAAAAGACCTGTTGAAGGACCGCAGGTGTTAAGAAGGTCGATGACCTGCTCACGCACTTCGGGAGGATTCGAGCCGAGAACTGTGGGACCGCCTGCCTGAAGGAAATCGTAATATTCATTTCCGTCTATATCGTAAAGCTTACAGCCTGAAGCAGCAGTGAAAACAAGGGGGAAGGGGTAGTTAAAAGCGAGGTTGTGCTGAACACCGCCGGGAATGATTTTCTTAGCCTCATCGATCATTGACTTTGAGGTAGCACATTTTTTTTCAAAATATTCTTCCTCGTATTTTGCAAGTGCTTCGGGGGCAATTGTGTAAACGGGTTTGCTGATAAGTTCATCAAGCTGCTTATTGATTGCAGCCGCATCGGGGTACTGTGATATTGCAAAGCGAGTATCCATTTTTTTAGTCAGTTCCTTTCTTTATATAAAAACTTTTATATAAATGTTAACATATTATTCTTTTAATTACAAGTACAATAAATTAATATTGTGTATTTTATTTCGCATTTTTTGAAAGAAAACGGCTTCACGGGGACTCAGACAACCGTTTTTTTTGACAGTCCGTCGCAGAGTTCAACACCACTTGCCGTTCGGAGGAGCATATAATCTTTTTACATCACGGCAAAGGAAATTCCTATAGTGAAAAAAGCCGAGCTGCAAAAATATTTGCCCCCGCATATCAATATATGTTTTCGTGGGTGAAGGAGCAGGAGTCTTTGTCGATTTTAAGTATACCGTAACAGCCTTTATATGCACAGCCGGGATTAAAAAGTGTTATTCCGTCATAATCCTCCTTGCAGGGGATATGCGTATGACCGAAAAGTGCTATTCGGCATTCATTTTCAAGTGCCGTATAATAAAGCTTTGTAAGTCCGTATTTCACATCAAGAAGATGTCCGTGGCAGGCAAAGAACTTAATATGACCGAAATATGAGATAAGCTTCGGGGACAGGTCAAAGCACGAAAGGTCATTGTTGCCTTTTATCTGATATACGGGAAGTCTGCCGATATATTCATTAAGACCGAGCATATCCATAGCACCGTCACCGAGATGGATGACCGCATCCGTATCTCTTTCTTTTCTGAAGATGCGTTCAAGTATATCTGAATTACCGTGTGAGTCGGAAACAATGATTATCTTCATTAATAAACCTTCTTTTTTTAGCATATTGTATATTGATGTTTCAAAAAAACATATTTTTTGGAGGGTGACTTATGAAACAGAACAGCTTTGACGCTCTTTTTTCAGCCGCAAAAAACGGTGATGCAAAGCAGATTGAAAAGCTCGGAAACGAGGCTGCGGCAAGTCTTAATGAGGAACAGAAAAAAACGGTTGAAAAGGCAATGTCAGATCCCGAATTTCTCCGTTCGCTTTTATCCTCGCAGAAGGCACAGGAGATACTGAAAAAGCTTAAAGGAGATGAATAATAATGGATATTTCATCGCTTTTATCCTCACTTTCACCCGACGATATAGAGAAGCTTAAGGCTACGGCACAGCAGTTTTTCGGTTCTTCGCAGGAAAGTGAACAGAAAAAAGAACAACCGCAGAAAACTGAAAGTGTTCTGCAAGGCAGCGGTTTTGATATGCCCTTTGACCCTAAGCTCATAACGGGTGTTGCAAAATTTTCAAAAATGATGAATGAAAACGACGAAAAAAGTGCGTTTATATTGGCACTTAAACCGCTTCTCAGTGAACAGAGGAAAAAGAAAGCAGACGATGCCGTAATGATGCTGAAATTTTTCAAGATAATAAATCTTTTACAGGAGAACGGCAGATGAACGATTATACATATCAGGATATGATGCGTATGCAAAGTGAAGCTAAAAAGCGTGTTCTTGAAATGCAGAAGCGTTCACGGGATGCCGCTGACAGCTTTAACGGAAAATATAAAAGCGAACGCAAGGAGACTGAAAGCAAAATCGAGGAGCTGCCAAGAGTTCCTAAGGCAATAAGCTACCCCACGGAGCTCCAGAATCAGAGCAGACGTCAGGAGCACCACAGAAAAAATTCACAGGCCTTGCCTTTTGATATCAGAAATGCATTACATTCCGTATTCGGTGAGCTTACATCTGATGATTATGAAAAAATGTTTATTCTTTCTCTGTGTCTTTTGCTTACGAAGGAGGGGACTGATGAGTCTATTGTGTTTGCATTGATGTATCTTCTTACATAATATTTAAAATTATATGGTATATCGTTTGGTTTGGCAACACAAAAAGCTGTAGTGTCGGGATTTTGTTAAAAATATATAAATATAAGCTACAAAGTTTGTTGAATGAAATGAAATAAAAATGTATATTTTCGGTGATTTGTTAATAGTTTGGTAACATTTTTGTGATAACATTTTAATACAGTATAATCACATTGAAAGTGAGTGTAGATAAGATGTTTGAAGTGGTAATTAATTTTTTTAAACAGCTTCTTGATCTTTTCAAGCAGTTGACTGAATTGTTCTCATCGGCAGAGGATGACGGTGAAATCGAAGAGGACTGAAATTGAGCAGAATGCCGCCCGTAATTTTGCGGGCGGTCGTTTTTTTGACAATATACATAATTATAAGTTGACTTTATTATAATGTTTTGTTAAAATGTATTGTGTCTTAATATTTTTGGAATAAAACCAAGTGAAAACGGAGGAATGAGCTTTGACTGACGCAAGAACACTGGCATATATCAATATGTATGGTATTTTCGGAACACTTGAAAATCTTTGCGAGCTCGATGAAAATGCAAGGGCACTTCTTACAAACAAAAAGCCTGTATCTATAGGTTTTGAGGTTAAAGACGGCCCTGCAGCTACGATTACATTTAAAAACGGTTATTGCCGTATGGAAGACGGATGCCGTTCTGATTGTACAATCAAGCTTCCTTTCTCATCATGTGAGAAATTCAACGGAATGATAGACGGTACCGTAACTCCCATACCCAGCAAGGGCTTTTTACATATCGGATTTCTTCTTAAGTCCTTTATCGGACTTACGGATCTTCTTACAAAATATCTGCGTCCGGAGCCCGAAGACCTTAAGGATGAAAAATTCTTTGAGATCAGCACTAATCTTATGTTCTACACAATAACTGTTGCACTCGCACAGATAGGAAATCAGGATGCAATCGGAAGATTTAGTGCAGAGCACATCGTTGACGGTGATATTCTTATGAGTATTGCGGGCGGTCCCAAGTCTACGCTCAGAGTTAAGGATCATCATATTGTTACAATCAAGAAGGATATGGGAAATCCCCGTGCTCTTATGGAATTTCAGGGAACAAAGCTTGCCCGTGATCTTTTTGACGGAAATGTAAACTCTATCGCTTGTGTCGGTGAAGGTAAGATCACTATGGGCGGTATGATTTCCATGATAGATAATGTCAACAGAATTCTTGACAGAGTTGCACTCTATCTTGCATAAGGGAGGAAAAATAAATGGCAACTAAAATCAATACATACGAAAAAAGCCGTGAGTGGTTTGACAGAGCCACAAAGGTAGTGCCTTCAGGTGTTTACGGACATTTAGGCCCTGCAGAAGGTAACTTTATGCCTGTTACCTCATTCCCTCTTATGGGAGACAGAGCACAGGGCTCATATTTCTGGGATGTTGACGGAAACAGATTCATAGACTATATGTGTGCATACGGCCCCAATGTTCTCGGCTATAATGACCCCGATGTTGATGCAGCCGCTATGGAGCAGCTCAAAAAGGGTAACTGTATGACATCACCTTCCTATAAGATGGTTGAGTTTGCAGAGCTGCTTGTTGACACTGTTGCAAGTGCAGACTGGGCATTTTTTGCAAAGAACGGAAACGATGTTACAACAGCAGCTATTATGACTGCCCGTGCAGCAACACACCGTAAGAAAATAGTTTTTGTTAACGGCTATTATCACGGTGTTTCTCCATGGACACAGAAAATTGACTATCCCGGTATTATCCCCGAGGATGTTGCAAACAACCTTTATATTGATTGGAATGATTTCGACCAGCTTCAGAAGGTTTTTGATGATAACAAGGGTGAGATAGCCGCATTTATCTCAACTCCCTATATGCACGGCAATTATCTTGACAACTCCCTTCCCGCAGACGGATATTGGAAGAAGGTCAGAGAGCTTTGCACCGCTAACGGTACAGTTCTTATTGTAGACGATGTTCGCTGCGGCTTCAGACTTGACCTTGCAGGTTCTGACCATTACTATGGCTTTGAGGCTGACCTTATCTGCTTCTGCAAGGCACTTGCTAACGGTTATAATGTATCAGCTCTCTGCGGTAAGGATTCACTTAAAAATGCAGTAAGCTCACTTTCATACACAGGCTCATACTGGCTCAGTGCTATGCCGTTTGCAGCAGGTATTGCGTGTATCAATAAAATGAAGGCTCTTGATACTCCGAAAATGTTCCGTGAGCTTGGTCTTAAGCTTACAGACGGACTTAAGGAGGTTGCAACAGCAAACGGCTTCAATATGGTAGTTTCGGGTGAGCCATCACTCTTCTACTTAAGACTTGCCGATGACGATTCACTCTTTATTCATCAGGATTGGATACAGGAATGTGTTAAGAGAGGTATCTTCTTTGCAGGTCATCACAATCACTTTATCAATGCTTCTCTTACCGAAGAGGATATAAAATATACTCTTGATGTGGCTGACGAAGCATTCAAGGCAATAAGAAATAAGTATTAATATTTAAACAACAGGGAAGAAATCCTTGTAAACATATAAGAGGAGGAATAACTTATGCCTTTATCAAAGCAAGAATGGCTTAATCTTGAAAAAAAGGCCAATGATCTCCGTAACCTTACCCTTGATACTACATATTGGGCAGGTTCGGCTCACATCGGCGGCGGTCTCAGTGTTCTTGATATTATGACAGTTCTCTATCATAAGTATATGAACATTAAGGTTGATGATCCCAATTGGGCAGACAGAGACAGATTTATCCTTTCAAAGGGACACGCAGGTGTTTCATATGCCGCAACACTCTGCGACTTTGGTTTTAATGATGTTGAACAGCTCAAGACCTTCAATCTTTACGGCTCAAAGATGGGTATGCACCTTGACTCAAATAAGGTTATCGGTGTTGACGCTTCCACAGGCTCTCTCGGACACGGAATGTCGATTGCGGTAGGTACTGCACTTGCAGCCCGTCTTCAGGGGAAGGATTATAAGACATTTGTTGTTCTCGGCGACGGCGAATGTGACGAAGGCTCCAACTGGGAAGCTGCTATGAGTGCCGTACATTATAAGACCACCAATATGATAAGCTTCGTTGACCGAAATAAGTGTATGATCGACGGCAGAACGGAAGATGTTATGAATCTTGAGCCCTTCTGTGCAAAGTGGGA
>CAYTRD010000110.1:0-5867 GCA_964440255.1 uncultured Ruminococcus sp.
CCTTTAACTGCAGGATAAGGAGGTCTGGGGCGGGGCTCACCACGGTTACCTTCTATTGAAGTCATAAGAGCTGTTTCTTCGCCGCAAACGAATGCACCTGCACCAAGACGGATAAAGAGGTCAAAGTCGAAGCCTGAACCGAAGATGTCTTTACCTAAAAGTCCGTATGCTCTTGCATCATCAATAGCCTTCTGAAGACGGTTAACAGCGATGGGATATTCAGCACGGACATAAACATAACCCTCGGAAGCACCTGTAGCATAACCGCAAATGGTCATAGCTTCAACGATAGCATGGGGGTCACCTTCAAGAACTGAACGGTCCATGAAAGCACCGGGGTCACCTTCATCGGCATTACATACAACATACTTCTGGTCAGCCTGATTCTTTGCTGTGAAGCTCCACTTAAGACCTGTGGGGAAACCGCCGCCGCCACGGCCGCGAAGACCTGAATCCATAACAACCTTGATTACATCTTCGGGCTTCATTTCAGTAAGAACCTTACCGAGTGCTGCGTAACCGTCCATAGCAATGTATTCATCAATGCTTTCGGGGTTGATAACACCGCAATTACGAAGAGCAACTCTCTTCTGCTTTGCATAGAAAACTGTGTCATTAAGAGATACGTTACCGTGCTCGATAACTGCATCATCTGCAACTTCATTATAAACAAGGCGTTCAACAATACGACCCTTAAGAAGATGCTCTTCAACGATATCCTTAACATCCTTCTCTTCAACCTGACTGTAGAATGTACCGTCGGGATAAACGATAACAACGGGGCCGAGAGCACAAAGACCGAAACAGCCTGTTCTTACGACTTTAACTTCATCAACAAGACCGTTCTTTTCGATCTGTGATTCAAATTCGGCGATAAGCTTACTACTGCCGGATGAAGTACAACCGGTACCGCCGCAGATCAATACCTGTGCGCGAATCATAATTTATACCTCCAATTTTTTAACTACTTTTTTAACCAAATCAGATATTGCTTACTGTATAATCAGCAATAACTTTTCCGCCCTTAAGGTGCTTTTCTACAACTTCTTTTGCCTTTTCGGGAGTCATTTTTACATAAGTAACTTTTTCTTTGCCTGCTTCAAAAATTTCAATAACGGGCTCATACTGACAAATACCGATACAGCCTGTCTGTGTAACAGTTACCTTGTCTGCAAGATTCTGATTGTTGACTTCTTCAACAAAAGCATTGAGAACAGGTCTTGCACCTGCTGCAATACCGCAGGTTGCCATACCGACAACAACTCTGATGTCGGAGGTGCCTTCACGAAGCACAACTTTGTTCTGCATTTTTTCTTTGATTGCTGCAAGTTCTGCTAATGACTTCATAAAAATTTTCCTTTCGTTATATGGATTATATTATTATCAATTAATAACCTATTTCATTATACTGCTCTTTGAGATACTCACCTATCCATACTATGACCTCAAAGGTATCGAGGGGAACATCTCCAAGAACTTCTTTCAGTTCATCGGTATCGAGTCCGACCGAACCTTTTTCAGTGGTATGAGAAAATATCCAGCGAATAGACGGTTGTCCCTGAATAAGTACCGTAACTGTTGATACGATATCTCCGAGCGGTGTAAAATCAAGATGCTCCATATAAAAATGTGCCTCTATCTCTGTTCCGTGCGTATCAGGAAACTCGTCCTCATGGCGAGAAGAAATATTAACATCTCCTCCCGTCTGCTGAGCAGCAAGCTTAAAAAGCGGGATTCCGAGCCCGACTTTTCTTGTAGTTCTCGTGGTGGTAAACGGATCTGAAACACTTTCAACAAATTCCTTTTTCATACCGCATCCGTTATCAGCAATACAGATCGTTAAAATACCGCCCTTTTCTTCAAGAAGTATTTTTATCGTATCTGCACCCGCTTTTACGGAATTTTGTGCGATATCAAGTATGTTCAGAGAAAGCTCTTTCATAAATATTTACCTCTGAGAAGCTTAAATAATTCTTTTCGCACCTTATCACCCGAATACGGCTCATCATCAAGCTCGAGATAAAACTGCTTATCGCGTATATCCCATAGATAATGTGCATCTGATGAAACAAGAGGCCGTCTTGTTTTTAGTGCGGGATATTTTTCAGTATACTCAGCTACCTTTTCACCGTTATGAAAACCTGCACACAGAAAGTTTTCATCATCGGGAAATATGCCGAGTGTAGATATAATACCGTTTGCTTCACGGTCAACATGAGCAGGATAGCATATGCCGCCGAATGACATAACAAAGGGAGCAGCATCATCTACAGAGATATCCGTGGCATTGGAAAGAAGATAAGGCTCTGTTGCAATTATCTCATCCATACCGTTCATTATCATCTGTTCACCGAAAATGTCAACACGGTTCGGAATGAGAACTCTGCGGTTTTCAAGACTCTTATCAAACTCAAGTGCCGCATCAAGTTCTTCAAATAAACAAACCATATGGATATCCTCGGATGTGGTGAGCTCCACACCGGGGACGGGTATAATACCGTTCCTTTTTGCCGCTTCATAAAATGCAGGACAGTTTTTTGCAGTATTGTGATCCGTAAGTGCCACAATATTAAGCCCTGCAAGTGCAGCCATACCTGCAATATTATTCGGTGTCATATCGTTGTCACCACAGGGTGACAAACAAGAATGAATATGAAGATCGTAATAATACTTGTTCATATATCAGAGCTTATCTTTACAGCCGTGTTATAAGCGGTATCATCGGTAAGGAGGATATTGACACCTTTATCAACAGCAGTTGCAATTACATTTTCATCAGGTCTTGCACCTTCACATATAAGAACCGCCGCAACATCCGAAAGCTGAGCTACTGCAGCAATATTCATATTTGTCATAATCGTAAGCCAGATATTTGATGCTTCTGCCCTACCCATTACCCAACTGAGAAGATCGCCGATATAACCGCCGTTTACTTCTTTGTCCGGCTCGGGCATAGAGAGAATTTCCAATGAATATTTTTCAGCAAGCTCTTTAACTGTCATTTTCAGGTGCTTCTCCTTGTGTTTTAACATTTTTGCATTGTTCAAGAACAACACATTTACGGTCATTGTTAACGCCTCTGACGATATCCTCAGCAAATGCTCTGCAATTCGGTGCACCGCAGGCTCCGCAGTCAATACCCGGAAGAGTTTTTCTTATTTCCTGCATTCTCGCCATCATTCTCATTGATTCAGCCATACTGTCACTCAATCGGGAAATAGGTGTATAATCAGGTAAAGACTCTGTTATAAAACTGTCAGGAACGAAATTAATATCACCGGGAAGATAGTTTTTTGATACGGGCATATACCGTCTTACCGTCTGCAAACGTGTTTTGGCAATAAAAGGATTCTCAATCGTCATAACACCGCCGACGCATCCGCCGATACATGCATTTAGCTCAACAAATTCTATCTGCGGTATGTTACCGTTTTCGATAGATTCAAGCACCTGTATACAGTTTTCAATACCGTCAGCAAAAAGATAACTGTCATTGAGAATAGCAGAAGATTCTCCGCCGGATGAAGCCCATCCGATACCAATCATTCCTGCTTCCGAGGATATCTGAGGAACAGTATTCTTTTTCATCGCACTGAGAAGCATAAAATAAATATCGTTAAGTGCAACAACAACATCTACATTACTTTTATAATCACCGTAACCGTTTCTTATGTAGCTTACCTTTGCAGCACAAGGTGAAATAAAGAATACACCGATATCATCAACCGAAAGCTCGGGATGCTGTGCCAATGCTCTCTTTTTAGCCTCAACCGCTGCAATTTCCATAGGCGGAAGAAGAGGTAAAATATTATCTTTAAGATAAGGGAAACGAAGACTTATAAGTCTTGAAATAACGGGACAGGCTGAGCTTATAACGGGTTTTTTGATACCCTCTGACTTCAGGAAAACTCTTGTGTAATTAGATACCATTTCAGCAGCCTTTGCTACCTCATAAACATCGTCAAAGCCAATATCCTTAAGTCCCTGAAGCACGGAGTCAACATCGTCAAGTCCGTCAAACTGACCGAATAAAGCGGGAGCAGGAAGAGCAATTTTCCACTTATAGTGCAGATAATGCTCAAATTTACTGCATAAAGCTTTTTTTGCGTTATTGGAACAGACTCTTATACATTCTCCGCAGTCAATACATCTTTCAGTATTGATTTCAGCGTGACCATTGTTAATTCTGATGGCTTCCGTAGGACAATGCCTCACACAGGTTGTACATCCTGTGCACTTGTCTACATCAAGCACAACAGAGTGTCTGTAAGAATTCAAACCATCACCTTATTTACTTAAGGTAAACACACATTGTAATAGTAGTACCCACACCGACTTCGGATTCAATCTTCATTTCGTCGGTATATCGCTTCATATTCGGAAGCCCCATACCTGCACCGAAACCGAGAGAACGGACATTTTCCGTTGCTGTTGAGTAACCCTCCTGCATTGCAAGGTCAATATCTGCAATACCGGGCCCCTTATCGGAAAGGACTATCTCAATTTTATCTTCATAAACTATTACATCGGCTTCACCGCCGTCAGCGTGAATTACCATATTGATCTCGCCCTCATAAAGAGCGATTGATACCTGTCTGATAATCTCAGGAGGAAGACCGAGACGTCTTAAGTTCTTTTTTACCTGAACAGATGCCTGACCTGCCGAAACGAAATTATCACCATCAACATCAAAGTGGAATTTTAATGATTCACTCATATCTTTGTACCCGTTAAACCGTTGGTATAAAGAGTTCCGCAGGCATCATACATTCTCTTGTTTGTAGCAAGAAGAGCAATACCGCTTTCTCTTGCAGCCTCCACCATTTCGGGAGTGGGACGCTTGGAACGGACAAAAACGATACAAATCATATCCATCATCTCTGCAGTTCTTATTACCTGTAAATTCACAAGCCCTGTCATAAGAACAGCCTGATCCTTTACAAACGCGAGAACATCACTCATCATATCGCTTCCGCAGGCAGAATGAACATCTCTATCCAGATATTCTTCACCGCAAAATATGTCTGCATCAAGTAATTCCTTTAAGGTACTGATTTTCATATTGATTATTTCCTTCAGTTAAGCGTAATTATTCGTATTTGGCAAGAATAGCGGGAATCATATCTGCGGTGAGCTTGCCGTAAACATCTTCATTGATTGTCATAACGGGAGCAAGTCCGCAAGCACCGATACAACGGCAGGCTTCAATTGAGAACTTTCCGTCTTCAGAACACTCACCTGCTTCAACACCGAGAACTTCACAGATCTTATCAAGAACCTGCTGAGCACCCTTAACATAGCAAGCAGTACCGAGACATACGGAAATGTTGTACTTACCCTTGGGTGAAAGTGCAAACTGTGCATAGAATGTTGCAACACCGTATACTTTTTCTACGGGCACATCAAGTCCTTCTGCAATTTTGCACTGAACCTCATAAGGAAGATAGCCGTAAATGCCCTGTGCTTCCTGCATTACTGCCATAAGTGAACTCTTGTCACCATTAGCAGCAGCAATTACTTCTTCGAGTTTCTTTGCCTGTTCGGGAGTATCAATAAAAGGAAGTTTACTGATCTTTTTCTCCATTCTTTATTTCCTCCATTCAATTAATTTACAAATTATGCTACGGCACATAGCCATACATCGTTTATTATATCACAATGTTTTTTTTAAGTCCATAGGGAAAATGAAGAAAAGTTACCTTTTTGTTATTATTTTAACAAAATTTTATATATTTTTTAAAATTCTTCTTTTTTTCTCTTGTAAATAAGAGACTTAATATGTATAATAAATAAGAATTAATTATTGGAGGAAACAAAAATGGATAAAAAAGTACTTGTCGAAACTTCTGCAAGACACGTTCACGTAT
>CAYTRD010000111.1:0-5850 GCA_964440255.1 uncultured Ruminococcus sp.
ATTACTTTTTACTTCAAATCATAATTTAACGGCTTATGCCGTTAAATTATGATTTAGAGAATAACCTCTTTGCCTGTCTTTGCGGATTCGTAGATTGCACAGAGAATCTTTATCATATCAATGCCCTGCTGACCGACAAATATTGGCTCTTTGCCGTCTATGACAACATCATAGAAATGCTTTAAGTTGTTTGCGTGTCCGTTGTTTTCCTTGCAGTTAGGAGCTGTGATGTTGAGCTGCTCGCCGTCCTCTTCCGTGAAGAGCTCCAGTACGCCGTTTCTCCAGCTCATACCCGATTTAGTACCGCGAAGCTCAACAAATCGGCATTCTTCCTTAATGTTGGAAGCCCAACTGAATTCTATCTGAAGTATTGCACCGTTATCAAAACGGATCATACCCATAGCAAGGTCTTCAACATCGAATGTACCCTCTGCGTTCTTGTCGCCGAAATCGGAATTAACGGAATCGGAAGAATCGTTGTCTGCAAATTTCATATATGTATTACCCGAAACTGCAACGGGAGTGGGGTTACCCATAAGCCATATCGCAAGGTCTATCATATGAACGCCAAGGTCAATAAGAGGGCCGCCGCCCGATTGTGCTTTTGTTGTAAACCAGCCGCCTTTGCCGGGGATACCTCTTCTTCTCTGCCAGCCTGCTCTGCCGCAGTATATGTCACCCATCTTGCCTTTTTCTATATATTTTTTAGCAAAAACGGATGCATCAACAAAACGGTTGTTTCTCATAACCATTAATGTTTTGCCTGCTTTCTTTGCGGCTTCGTTCATTTTTAATACTTCCGTAACATCAACCGCATCGGGCTTTTCGCAGAAAACATGCTTACCTGCCTCGAATGCTGCAACTGCGATTATTGAATGAAGATAGTTTGGGGTACAGATATCAACAGAATCTATTGTTTCATCCTTAAGAAGCTCTTTGTAATCCGTGTAAACCGTGGCATCGGGGAAGTAGTTATCCTTGAGAAATTGTGCTCTTTCTTCGATAATGTCGCAAACACCGACAACCTCGAGTCTTTCGTCGTTAAGATAAGTGCTTAAATGTGCACCCTTGCAGATGCCGCCGTTACCGATAAGTCCGACACGCCATTTTTTCATAGTAGTTTCTCCTTAATGTTTTTTTCTTTAATATAACACACCGTATTGTCACAATCAATAAAATTTTTGCTTTAATTTATCTATTTATTGTCATTTTGTTGACTTTGCTCCTTTTGTTTTGTTATACTGTCCGTGAGGTGATTCAAATGAAATTAGGTATTATAAACGGCTGGGAAGAAGGCCATTTCAAGGCAGTAGCCTCTAAGGGGCTTGAAGCAGTGGAATTTTGTATCAACGATAAGTATGATTCCGCTATTGTTCTTGCCCGTGCAGAGGAAATCAAGGGCTATTCCGAAAAATACGGTGTTATGGTAGGCTCAATCGGCAGATGGGGTATGGAAAGAGTTGACGAAAACGGTAATATTATCGGAGAAGCATTACAGCACGATAAAAACCTTATCGACCTTGCATCAATTGTCGGCTGTCCCGTATATAATGTGGGCTGTAACTACACAGAAGGTAAGACATATTATGAAAACTGTCTTATTGCAATAGACTATTTCAGAACTCTTATTGAATATGCAAAGGCAAAGAATGTAAAAATTGCAACCTATAACTGCGACTGGTCAAATTTCGTTTTTGAAGAAAGAGCCTGGTCTGTCATTCACGGTGCTCTTCCCGAGCTTGGTATAAAATATGACCCCTCTCATTGCTTCAACAGAAACGGCGATTACCTTAAAGAGCTTCGTGATTGGGGAAAGCGTGTTTATCACTTCCATGTAAAAGGAGTTCTTCATGTGGCAGGTGACGGCTTCGACGATCCGCCCGCAGGACTTGATGAGCTCAAGTGGGGTGCAATTATGACTATGCTTTATGTGAATGACTATAACGGTGTGCTTTCCATAGAACCTCATTCCGGAAAATGGAAGGGTGCAAAAGGTCAGTGGGGCGTTGATTTTACCATAAGCTTTATGCGTAAGTACATTATGCCCGAGGACTATAAAGCCTCAGATGATCCCTATATGCCTTAAGAAAAAAAATCAGCGAACTTCAAGTTCGCTGATTCTTTTATTATATAGGAAATTGCTCGCATTGTGAGCAATTTAGCTTATAACAAGAAACACCTACAGCCCCCAAGATTGGGGGTAGGGGGTTGATAAATCGTAAGATTTTTTCTTATGTTAAAATGAGAATAAATCCTTTAATGCGTTGAAGATATTTTTGAAGAAATTGATAATATCGGTAATTACCGGAATATTGTTATCGGTATCTGTGCTTCCGAGATTGCCCTTACCCGTGGAGGGTTCACCGTTATAATCGGATGTATGTGAGCAAAGCCATGAGATCATTCCGTCGGGGTAGGTAAGCGTAACCTCTTCGCCGAGACCGTTTACGGTTGTCATATAAGGATAGTCACCGTTTTCGGAGGAGAACATATCGTGGTTTACCGCATACCATGCATGATGTCCGCTTGATGTTTTTGTGCCGTCCTCGAAGCAGACCTTTGAAAGAGTTGACAATCTGCATTCTTCGGGTACATTTGAAGCATCAGAGAGCTTTTTAAATGTTTTTGTGACGGATAAGCTGTAGTTTACAAGGGGATCAGTCTTGCCTGATGTTATCCACACGGGCATATCAGCAATATATGCAAGCTGTGCTTCAGAGGGAGACCATGCGGGACAGATGGGAAATGCGGCTGCAAACATTTCGGGGTAAGCTATAGCCATTTTTAGTGTCATTTTACCGCCCATTGAATAACCGCCCACATATATTCTTGTAAGGTCGATGTTATCCTTGTTTTTTGCGATAAAATCGTCAATTGCCGCTTTAAGAGGAACAATTGTATCGTCATTCCAGCAGATACCCTTTAATTCATCACAGCGTGCCGCAAGAATAAATGCACCGCCGTTTGTAAATCTTGCCTGAAATTCTTCGCTTGCCCAGTAAGCAACATTTGATGCCTCTAACTGAGCACCTTCGGAGAAGCCGTTGCCCATACCGTGAAGCCATACAACTAAAGGATATTTTGATGTATCATTTTCACTTACGGGTGAAAAATAACGGTAGTCAATTGAGAGTCCGTCAGCTTCGGGACCTTCGCCGTAAATAAATTCATTACGGAGAGCATCCGTTCCGTCTTCCATAGATGCAGCAAAAACCGAAGTGCCTGTGCAAAGGAAAAGCATAAGTGCGAGAATAACTGATATAAGCTTTTTCATAGTTCTACTCCTTTATTTATCTCTTGCTATATACTTTAATACTTTTTCCAAAAAAAGTAAACATATTTTTAACGAAAAGTCTGTAAATAAATGTGAATTGACTTGAATTGACTTATACGGTAAAATACACTACGGTGATAATATGAAAATAAGCGGTTTTCAGAAGCTGACATTACTTGATTTTCCCGGCTGCACAGCCTGCACACTTTTTACATCGGGCTGTAATATGCGTTGTCCTTTCTGTCATAATACCCCCCTTGTGACGGGCACGGCAGAAGAAGAATACGGTGAAGAAGAAATATTTTCTTACCTTAATAAACGCTTCGGTATTCTTGACGGAGTGGCAATAACGGGAGGCGAGCCTCTTTTGCAGAAGGATATAATACCGTTTATAAGGAAAATAAAGGATATCGGCTATAAGGTGAAGCTTGATACAAACGGAAGCAGACCCGATGTTCTTGGCGAGCTTTTATCGGAGAGACTTTTAGATTATATTGCGATAGATATAAAAAACAGTAAGGAAAAATATCATCTCACTTCGGGCAGTGATATTGACATTTCCCTTATAGAAAAAAGCGTGGAGCTTATAAAAAACAGCGGCATCGACCACGAATTCCGCACTACGGCAGTAAGAGAGCATCACACGGAAGAGGACATAATTTCTGTTGCAAGGTGGCTCGGAAAAGGCGAAAAATACTATCTTCAGCAGTTTATGGATTCGGGCAATATATTGTGTGAGGGATGCTCCGCACACCCCGACGAGGTGCTTCGGGCTATGGCTTCCGAGGCAAAAAAATATGTCCGGTTATGCGAAACCCGAGGAATTTTGACATAGGTATATGTTGTGTTGAAATATTGCTGTTGACACAATATGTTGTGTCAACAGTATATTTTTCGGCTTTTTTACAGACATTTGCAACAAAAAACCAACAAGATATTGTGCATTGTTCCGAATTTATAAAAATCTTAACACAAGATATTGATTTTTGTATCAGGTATATGCTATCATTAGCGAGCACACCGAAGTTTTGCCTGCTTTGAGGCAAATACTTTACTATATTAAACCGAAAAATTAAAGGAGGAAAAATTATGGCATATCAGGTTATTAAAAGAGACGGCGAAAAAGCAGAGTTTAACATAACTAAAATTGCAGCCGCTATTTCCAAGGCATTTGAAGCACAGAACAGAGAATCACATCCGAACATTATAGATTTCCTTGCACTCAAGGTTACTGCTGATTTTGAAACAAAGATAAAAGACGGATATATTTCCGTTGAAGATATTCAGGACTCCGTTGAATCGGTTCTTGTACAGGCAGGCTATGCAGATATCGCAAAGGCATATATTCTTTACAGAAAGAACCGTGAAAAGATCCGTAATATGAAGTCCACTATTCTCGACTATAAGGAGATAGTTGACAACTATGTTAAGATTTCCGACTGGAGAGTTAAGGAAAACTCCACAGTTACCTATTCTGTCGGCGGTCTTATTCTTTCAAACTCAGGTGCTATCACGGCAAACTACTGGCTTTCCGAAATTTATGATGAGGAAATTGCCGCTGCTCACAAGAATGCGGATATTCATATCCATGACCTTTCAATGCTTACAGGCTACTGTGCAGGCTGGTCACTCCGTCAGCTTATCGAAGAGGGGCTCGGCGGTGTTCCCGGAAAGATCACTTCTTCTCCTGCAAGCCACCTTGCAACTCTCTGCAACCAGATGGTAAACTTCCTCGGAATTATGCAGAATGAATGGGCAGGCGCACAGGCTTTCTCTTCATTTGACACATATCTTGCACCCTTTGTAAAGGTTGACAATCTTTCCTACAGAGAGGTTAAAAAGTGCATCGAATCCTTTATCTTCGGTGTAAATACTCCCTCCCGTTGGGGTACACAGGCACCCTTCTCAAACATCACTCTTGACTGGACTGTTCCCGCTGACCTTGCATGTAAGCCCGCTATCGTAGGCGGCAAGCCCATGGACTTCACATACGGTGACTGTAAGAAGGAAATGGATATGGTCAATAAGGCATTTATTGAAACCATGATCGAGGGCGATGCAAACGGCAGAGGCTTCCAGTATCCCATTCCCACATACTCAATCACAGCAGACTTTGACTGGTCAGAAACAGAGAACAACAAGCTTCTCTTTGAAATGACATCAAAATACGGCACACCCTATTTCTCAAACTATGTAAACTCCGATATGGAGCCTTCGGATGTCCGTTCAATGTGCTGCAGACTCCGTCTTGACCTTCGTGAGCTTCGCAAGAAGTCCGGCGGTTTCTTCGGAAGCGGTGAAAGCACAGGTTCTGTAGGCGTTGTTACGATAAATATGCCCAGAATCGCATATCTTGCTAAAGACGAAGCAGATTTCTTCGCACGCCTCGATAAGATGATGGATATTTCTGCCCGTTCACTTAAGGTGAAGAGAGAGATCATTACAAAGCTTCTTGATGAAGGACTTTATCCCTACACGAAGAGATATCTCGGCACATTCAATAACCACTTCTCCACAATCGGTCTTGTAGGTATGAATGAAGTAGGTCTTAATGCAAACTGGCTTAAGAAGGATAT
>CAYTRD010000112.1:0-5755 GCA_964440255.1 uncultured Ruminococcus sp.
AGCGAAACGGGACGCCGAGGTCGTCGTCCCCTACAAAATTGAAATATATTTTCATCGTACAGGGGGAATTTGATTTCACCTTGGTACACCGTTAAATTATGAATATGGCTTGATAGTTTTTATTAATATGGTACAATATAATAAAATAATATCTGAGAGATTTAGCTATGAATATAAAAAACTCCGATTTCCAACCTCCGCTCTCCGACCTGTGGGACAGCTTAAAGGCAGACCCCCGTCCCCTTGTTCTTTACGGTACGGGTAACGGGGCAGACAGAATAATAGATATTCTCGAAAAGGAGAATATTGAAATCAGCGGTATTTTTTCAAGTGCCGCCTTTGTCCGTGAGCGTTATTTCAGAGGATACAAGGTTACGGATTTTGAAACCTGTAAAAGGGAATTCCCCGATATGTTGGTTCTTATGTGCTTCGGCTCAGGGAGAGAAGATGTACTTATAAATGTGAGAAATATTGCCCGTACCAATGAAATACTTGCTCCCGATGTGCCAGTTTACGGGGATAATATTTTCAATACCGCTTTTTATAATGAACACAGGAATGAATTATTGAAGGTCCGTGAAAGACTTTCCGATAAAAAGAGCCTTGATACCTTCGATAAGTTAGTTGAATTCAAGCTTACGGGAAAAGTAAATAATCTTTTCTCCTGTGAATATGATAACAGCGGTATTTTTGACATAGAAGAAAACTGTATTTATCTTGATTTAGGTGCTTATAACGGCGATACGGTGCTTGAGTTTACGGGCAAATATAATGCGTCAAAAATAATCGCAGTTGAGCCCGACAGAAGAAATTACAGAAAGCTTACCGAGAATACTTCACATCTGAATAATATATCATATTATAATGCACTTATTTCGGATGCCGACGGCACCGTGATGCTTGATAATAACAAGGGCAGGGGAGCACACGAAAGCGAGACGGGCAAGCTTGAAGCCGTTGCTTTTACAATTGATACAATTGTAAAAAAAGAAAAGCTGTCCGAAAACAGACAGCTTGTTATAAAATTCGATGTTGAGGGAAATGAGCTCAAAGCTCTCGAGGGTGCAGGGAATACAATTAAAAACAAATCTCCGCTGATGCTTATTTCCTGCTATCACCGAAGTGAAGACTATTTCACCCTACCGCTTAAAGTATTTGAAATTAATGACAATTATAAACTGTATATGCGTCACTATAAAGGCATACCCGCCTGGGAAACGGAATACATTTTCGTTCCGAAAATGTAAATGCAAAATGCAAAATGCAGAATGTAAAATTCTCATTGCACTTTGCATTTGCAGTTTACAATAAGTCCTTATTGTAAACTGCACGCTCTCCGCCGATGAATTTTGCACGGGTTCTTGCAGCAAGGACTGTTGCTTCGCCGATTCTGTTGTTCGTAAGTCTCACGGGTACTGCAACCTCTTTCAGATGCATACCTATAAGTGTAAAGCCGATGTCGATTCCCGCGTCGGCTTTTATGTGTTCAACGGCAACGGGACATTTGAAGCTTTGATATGCGTTTGTTGCAAAGGAACCGCCTGCCTTTGGCTGCGGAACAACATTGCAAAACGGTGCGTTGCCTATAGCCGCTTTTTCGATTATTATTGCACGGTTTAAGTGCTCACAGCACTGTGCCGCAATAAAGATTCCCTTTTCGTCACAAGCATTTGCAATTCCTTTATAAATAGCCGTCGCAGTTTCAAAATTAGAGTCTGTGCCGATTGACGAGCCCATAACCTCACTTGTTGAGCAGCCTACAACAAGGATATTTCCCCTTGTAAGCCCTGCCTTTTCAATTATCTCATCTGCGGTTTTTTTTGCCGCAGCCTGTATTTCAGTAAAACTGACCATATTTAACACCTCGTAATCATTATATATCTGCAAAGTTTGCAAGTCAATAATATTGACTTATTAAAAAATATTTGTTAAAATTAACCTTTGTAAATGCAAGGAGGCTTGTTTATGAATAATACGGAAAAAACAATGGAAAAAATAGTAACTCTGTGCAAGGGCAGAGGCTTCGTCTTTGCAGGCAGTGAAATCTACGGCGGTCTTTCAAACACATGGGACTACGGCCCTTTAGGTGTTGAGCTTAAAAATAACATTAAAAAGGCATGGCTTAAAAAGTTCGTACAGGAAAATCCCTACAATGTAGGTCTTGACAGTGCAATTCTTATGAATCCCCAGACATGGGTAGCTTCAGGACATCTGGGCGGCTTCTCCGACCCCCTTATGGACTGTAAGGAATGTAAGACAAGACACAGAGCCGATAACCTTATTGAAGATTTTGACGGCACAAATGTTGCAGGCTGGACAAATCAGCAGATGACAGATTACATCAAGGAAAAGAACATTCCCTGTCCCGATTGCGGTAAGCACAACTTTACCGATATCAGACAGTTCAACCTTATGTTCAAGACCTTTCAGGGTGTAACAGAGGACAGCAAGAATGAAATTTATCTTCGTCCCGAAACTGCACAGGGTATTTTTGTTAACTTTGCAAATATTCAGAGAACAACAAGAAGAAAGGTTCCCTTCGGTGTTGCACAGATAGGTAAATCCTTCAGAAACGAAATCACTCCCGGTAACTTCATTTTCCGTGTGCGTGAGTTTGAGCAGATGGAGCTTGAATTCTTCTGTAAGCCCGGCACAGACATTGAATGGTTCAATTACTGGAGAGCATATTGCCGTGACTGGCTCTACAGTCTCGGTATGAAGGAAGAAAATCTCCGTCTTCGTGACCACGATGCAGACGAGCTTTGCTTCTATTCAAAGGCAACAACAGACTTTGAGTATCTCTTCCCCTTCGGCTGGGGCGAGCTCTGGGGCGTTGCTGACAGAACAGACTATGACCTGACTCAGCACATCAATACATCGGGTAAGACTCTTGATTATTTCGACCCCACAACAAACGAAAGATACATTCCCTATGTTATCGAGCCCTCTCTCGGTGTAGAGCGTCTTTTCCTTGCTGTTATGACAGAAGCATACGATGAAGAGGTTGTTGATGCCGAAAAGAATGACACAAGAGTCGTGCTTCATTTCCACCCTGCACTTGCTCCCTATAAGTGTGCGGTTCTTCCTCTTTCAAAGAAGCTGAATGAGGGTGCAGAAAAGGTATTCCATCAGCTTCAGAAGAAGTTTATGTGCGAATTTGACGACGCAGGCTCTATCGGTAAGCGTTACAGAAGACAGGATGAGATCGGTACTCCCTTCTGTATTACCTATGACTTTGATTCCGAAACTGACGGCTGTGTAACAGTCCGTGACCGTGATACCATGGAGCAGGTAAGACTTCCCATCGCAGAGCTTGACGCATATATCTGTGCAAAGCTTGAGTTTTAATGATTTTCCCCCGATAGGTTCGGGGGATTTGCTTTTTTTTGTATTGCAAAAATTACATATTGATGATATTATGAATATAATATGAATAAACCGAAAGGAAATTTTTATGAAAAAGATAATTGCTCTCGTTTTAAGCCTTGTGCTGTCACTTTCACTTGCTGTACCTGCATTTGCAGCTTATGAAACTCCCTTTGAGGACAGTCAGTTTTTTGAATATGAAGACTATTCCATTCACTACAGAGTCTGGGAGGCAGAAAATGCAAAGGGACAGATATTTATGATTCACGGCTTTGCACTTTCATCCTATTGCTGGGTAGAGCTTGCAACCCGTCTTGTGGAAAATGGTTATACCTGTGTTATGGCTGACCTTCCCGACTTCGGTTATTCAACAAGAGAAACCGCAGGTATGGAAAAGCTTCCCCGTGAGGATATTATGCACGCTCTTATGGTATCTCTTTCCGATGAGCCTTGGTATGTTGCAGGTCACTCAATGGGTGGCTTTGTTGCACAGGCTATTTATGAAAAATATCCGGAATCTGTTAATAATCTTCTTCTTTACGGTACGTCAGGCAACGAAAATTCTCCCGAAATGGCTAAAATTATGGGTAATGATGTTTTCGTAGCTCTTGTGGGCCCTCTTATGCAGCTTATGACAAGATTTGATTTCCTTATAAAGATGTTCCTTAAAATTGCACTTGTTGATGATGAATATGTTGCAAATTACGATATCTCGAAGATATCCGAGCCTCTTCGCATTGATGGTACAGGCAAGGGTGCTTGTTATAACTTCTCATTGCTCACAAATACAAATTACGATGTAATACAAAACGGAGCTCCCGTTTTGTATGTAAACGGCGGTGCAGATTCAGTAATCTCGGCCGATGCACAGGATTCTTTCAGAAACTATCTTCCCGAGGGAAGCGTTGACTATGTAGTTGAGGGCGGCGGACATATGTTTATTGAAAACAAAGCCGACGAAACTGCACAGGTTACACTCGAATTCCTTGCAAACAACCCGTGAAAAGCAAATCCGGAGTTATTGCGAACTTAAAATAATATTGTTTTTATCATAGATTGTGGGGCAACCCGCAATTTATGCTTTATGGAGGCATTATGACTGTTACCCAAAGATTTTTAAGATATGTTTCATTCCCCACTTCATCCGATGAATTTTCGGAAGCCGTACCCTCAACCGAAAAACAGAGGGTGCTTGGGAAATATATTGCCGATGAATTGATTTTACTCGGAATGGAGGATGTGGTGCTTGACGAAAAGGGCTATGTATATGCTCGTCTTTCGGGAAATATTGACGGTGCAATAGGCTTTGTTGCCCATATGGATACATCTCCCGATGCACCCGATTACCCCATAAATGCAAGAATTATAAATTATGACGGTGGTGATATTGTTCTGTCAGACGGTATCACAATTTCCGTTAAGGAATATCCGTTTATTGAAAATTATAAGGGACAGAAGCTTATTGTTACTGACGGAAAAACACTTTTAGGTGCAGACGACAAGGCAGGTGTTGCCGAGATAGTTTCAATGTGCGAGTTCTTTATCAATAACCCCGACGCACCCCATAAGACGATTGCAGTATGCTTCACTCCCGACGAGGAGATAGGAAGAGGTGCTGATTATTTTGACTATTCCCGTTTTGCCGCAAAAGAAGCCTATACGGTTGACGGGGGAGCACTCGGTGAAATCGAATACGAAAACTTCAATGCCGCAAGTGCAAGGGTAATGGTAAAGGGTGTTATTATTCATCCGGGCTCCGCTAAAAACAAAATGAAAAATGCCGTACTTTATGTGAATGAATTTATCTCAATGATGCCGAAAAATGAAATTCCCGCCGCAACCGAGGGGTACGAGGGCTTTTATCATATTCACGATATAAAGGCAGACGAAACAAGCGGTGAAATCAGAATGATTATCCGTGACCACGATAAGGAAAAGTTTGAAAATAAGAAAAAATTTCTTGAGAATCTTGCAGCTTATCTCAATTCCGTGCACGGTGAGGATACATTCAGTGTTGAAATCAAGGACAGCTATTATAATATGAAAGAAAAAATAGAGCCCTTTATGTATCTTATAGATAACGCAAAGAAAGCATTTTCTGAAGTGGGTGTCACCCCTGTTTGTGTTCCCATTCGCGGCGGAACGGACGGTGCAAGACTTTCATATGAGGGACTTCCTTGTCCCAACCTTTCCACAGGCGGAGAAAACTTCCACAGCGTCAGAGAATTTATCTCAACGGAAAGTCTGGAAAAAATGACAGAAGTGCTTATAAATCTTGCAAAATCATAATTTATCGGGCAGATGTAATTTCCCGAGAGGTACACAATAAATCTGATAATCTGTAGGGGACGACGACCTCGGCGTCCCGCTTCGGGAAAATAAAATATCA
>CAYTRD010000113.1:0-5439 GCA_964440255.1 uncultured Ruminococcus sp.
CTTTTCCGTTTTTGGATTTGGATTTACCAATTGGCATCTTCCCTTGACAATTAAGGCTTTCTGCTATTCTGCTGTCAAGATCGGCAACGCTTGCTCCGCTTCTTATCCACCTAATAAGCCATTTACCGTGTAGTGTATTTTCGGAAACAAGAGGATATCCATCTTCTTCAATTTTTGTGGATATGCGAGTATCAAAAGCAGTATTTACTGGAATAACCACAATATTCTTGACGTTTTTGCTGCGGTTTTCAAAAGCGAACTTAAATAAATCGCCTTCGATTACCTCTATCGAATTGCTCCCATTGCACCATATAATTGTATTTTTACTATCAGTTACAACATTATCTATCTTCAAGACCTCAATAAACATTTCCGTTAGAAAGAGAGGAACATCCTTGATTTCACTTTGTCCAACGTAATCCGTTCCCATTAGTGTGTGCATTTCATCAACAAGATCATTAAGCCTATGAGCATCTACATTATCTGCAAGAAAATCTGTGAAACCTTCTGCCGTTTTATCGACTATGTTAATCATCGACAACGCATTCCGCATCGCTGACGGCACATCGTCCTTACCTGTCAACAGCCTACTAACTCTTGATTTATTTAATTCTAACAATTCCCCGTTTTTATCCTTCACATTCCCTGCCGTAACAAACGGGGCAAATAACTCGCGCGTAAAATCCTCATTGGATATATTTCTATTTATAGCATACTTTTTCATTGTCAATATGTAAGACGCCATATTAAATCGCAAAATGTTTGCCCCTTTCTATCACAACTATATCGCAACTTCATCACAACTGCGCCGGAACGACTTTTCTCTCTAATTCCGTTACAATCAAATTGAAGGAACCGACATCTACATTATACCATATCTCGACGCGTTTTTCCACAGTAGATGTAGAATTGTCTGTTCAAAATTATCCGAATTGGAGGAATGTAAATTGAAAAATACTAAAAACTGTGGTAAAATGAAGACAAGCCGTGCGGGGCTCAAGGATGTGTGGAATGCATTTATGCTTGATGGAGCCGAATTCACAAGCAATGACATCCCCCTCTGTCCCACAACGGCAGAGCAACTACCGAGTGATATTATCACCTGGGATGAAGCCAAAGCCATCTACAAAAAGCATCGAATTAAAAAAGATCTTAATTTTAAGCACGATGCCTTTGTGTGCTGGTATATGGATGATTACAAATTTGATGGTCCACGCGGAATTTGGCACGATTACAACTTTGCATTAAAAGTTCTTCGTCATTTTGCGGGAGTCATAACACCGGACTTCTCAACCTATCAAGATTTTCCGGAGCCTATCAAACTGTATAATACATACCGTATGCGTGCATTTGGTTACTGGCTTGGCAAGAATGGTATTGCCGTCATCAACAACGTCCGTTGGGGTACGTCTGAAACCTATAGGTATTGTTTTGACGGTATTCAACAAAACAGCGTTGTTGCCATCGGCACTGTTGGCGGTAGCCCTCGAAAATATGAAGACCGTGTACGCTTTACCGATGGGCTTATCGAACTTGTAAAAGCTCTTCAACCTCATACCATTATTGTATACGGTTCAGCTAACTATCCTTGTTTTGGAGAGTTGGCAGAACAAGGCATAAACATCTTATCTTTTTCCAGTCAAATGGCAAAAGCATTTGAAAGGAGGAAGCACGATGTCTAAAGGCGGTAGCGGTCTCTTTAAAGGGACAAACGGTTCGACTGCTGAAGTATGGAATAATATTTCTGCAACGCAGCCCAATTATGCTGGCACAGAACTCCCTCGTTCTTTTATAATGAAGACACCCAAAAATTCTTTCTGGGTTCATGGAAATGCAACAGAACATATGGCTGACTATTTGATAAAGCAATCAAACAGTGGACGTAGTTTGGGCAGCACAAAATTAGATGCTCAACTTATACTTTCTGATATGCGTTCTTCAATAACGAGAGTTACAAAAAATGGTATTAAGTATAACACCCCATTAAAAGACGGAAATTGGGAGTTTGTTATAAAGCCATCGAGAAATAAAAGCGAATATGATTTAATTATACATGCTATGTATAAAAAGTAAGGAGAAACTATGAAATATACAAATAATATATTCAAAAAAACTGCATTGCTTGAAGAATATCTTCCATTGACAATTAAATCAGACAGCCCTTTGGAAAATGCAAACTATTTGATTTTTCGTCATGAAGATAACTCTTTATTGGAAATTGCATTTAATGAAGATGGCGGTAACATTTACAGAGTCAAACTAATAATTTGTAAGAACTATAGCACCGTTGATGCGACCTACACCATACCGATATATTCAAGAAAAGGAGATATTCTTGTCGAGCACGAAGCAGACATAACAACATCAAAATTCGAGTGCATTATTTACAAAGATGCTATACGAATCGAAATGAGCGATGATTCCGTTGCTGATTATATTGATTCAGACAATATTTTATGGGAACTTAATAAGGATGGAAAGTTAATTTCTTTCACTCTTTATGACCAATCAGCTGAAGTGATTGAGCATACCATAAAAGAGTTATCATTCGATAACCAATAAACCTATTTAGAGGTACGGCTCGGCAAATTTTCCTTGTTTTGAAGAGTTAGCAACACAAGGCATAAACATCTTATTTTTTTCCGGTCAAATGGCAAAAGCATTTGAGAGGAGGAAGATGGATGTCTAAAGGAGGTAGCGGAAGTTTCTCGGGAACAAAAGGGGCAAGTAAAGCTTTTTCTGATTATCCCAAAACAGTTCATAGCGGAAGACAAGACAAACACATTGTAGGTAGTAATAATTACACATCCGGTCGAAGTGTTTTCTCCGGAACAACGCGTCAAGCTGAAACTTTGATTAAACAATATAGTGGAACAGGTCAGCCGCTTGGACCGAATAAAGAACGTGTGGATTTCGGTAAACCAATAGGTCGCTATGTCGATAGTACTACAGGAAAAAGTTATCCCACTATCATGGGTATAATTCATTATTCTAAATCGGGCGCACATATAGTGCCGGCAAAGCCCAAAAATTTGAAATAGGAGAACTGAAAAATGATACTTTATGAAAAAGAGAATAACGGTTTTACAAAACTATTGCATTTTATAAACGAAAAATATGATGCAAACATTGTATTTGATTTAGAATTCAAATTCATTTATGAAACTGAAACCATTACCGCAAAATATGATACAATGTATGAATCCGATAATGGATTAGAAGATGACGAAGAAGGATATGAAGAATATAACGCTATTGCTTTCCTTAATGTTGAGACAGATGAATTATTCGAAATAAATTACTTAAATTTGCCTAAAACTATCGTATGTGGTGATGTCGAAGTGCTGTGACGCTATATAAAAGCTAACAACACCAAAGTTTCAGCAAGGGGAAATCGTAGGTTATCAAGGCAAAGGAACCAGCAGACCTATTTACAAAGTGACATACAACGGAAAAGAGTACAAGGTAGCTGTTACTGTTGGTAGTAACGGATATATAGTTGGAGCAAATCCAAGTAAATAATGGAGGTTAACTATGATCAAAAAGATTAGAATTATGTTAGATTATGGATGTTATCCCGTTTGGCTATATGACGAGGATAATGACTTGATTGACACTTTGCTTCCCGAAGAAGTTCGTTCAAATACCGAATTAGATTCCAAATTCGATGATTTGCAAGCACGCTATGAAGCTTTATTTGTTAACAATTCAAAAGAATTCTCTTTTGTTGGATTTAAGTCTGAAGACGAAAAGAAAAAATTCCTGTCTGATTGGAAATCTGCCATACAAGATTTAAGGCTTGCCACAAAAGGAAGATATGAAATTCATGATGAAATTGGTGAAATTTTCGAGGTATAAAAATGATACTTTGTGAAAAAGAGAGTATGCTTTTTGAAATGATGATCATAATCCTCATTCTCAAACGATGTTCATATATCCCCATTAAAGCAAAGGTACTTCAAAATAATTGAATTGTTCATAAAAATACAGTATAATAAATCGAACCGTTAAACCACAACGATCGGAGCAATGTTTATGCTTACCTATACATACAAATCCAAAGGAATATTTGAACTTACCGAAAAGCCGAAGCCAACGATACAGCACGAGCGAGATGCCATCGTCAAGGTCACCCTTGCCAGTATCTGCTCAAGCGATCTACATATTAAGCACGGAAGTGTGCCACGAGCTGTCGAAGGTATTACTGTCGGACACGAAATGGTCGGAATTGTGGAAGAGGTCGGCTCTGCAGTTGCCAATGTCAAGCCCGGCGACAGAGTGACGGTCAACGTGGAGACTTTCTGCGGTGAATGTTTCTTCTGTAAGAAAGGCTATGTGAATAACTGCACCGATAAAAACGGCGGTTGGGCGCTCGGCTGCCGCATTGATGGTGGACAGGCGGAATACGTTCGTGTGCTGTTTGCGGATCAGGGGCTGAATAAAATTCCCGATAATGTTACCGACAGGCAGGCTCTGCTTGTAGGTGATGTTCTTGCCACAGGATACTGGGCGGCAAAGATTTCTGAAATAACCGAGGAGGACACCGTTCTCATCATAGGTGCCGGCCCTACCGGAATCTGTACGCTTCTTTGTGTGATGCTTAAAAATCCCAAGCGTATTATTGTCTGCGAAAAGGATGAGAACAGAATCAAGTTTGTCAACGAGCACTATCCCGATGTGCTGACCGTCACACCTGAGGAATGTCTTGATTTTGTTATGAAAAACAGTAATCACGGCGGTGCGGATGTGGTACTTGAGGTTGCAGGATCGGACTCCACCTTTGAACTTGCTTGGCGATGCGCCCGTCCCAATGCCATCGTCACAGTCGTGGCTCTCTATGATAAAGCACAAATGCTGCCCCTGCCCGATATGTACGGCAAGAATCTGACCTTTAAGACAGGTGGTGTAGATGGCTGTGACTGTGAGGAAACCCTGCGTTTGATAGCTAAAGGTAATCTCAACACCGAGCCGCTTATTACCCATACCTATCCACTTTCCAGAATCGACGAGGCATATGAGCTTTTTGAAAATAAGCGCGACGGCGTTATTAAGGTTGCGGTTGAGTGTTCTAATTAAATCTTAATGGCTAATCTAAAGTACTACTTTGGATTAGCCATTTTGCTTCCTTAAGGGGGAAATAAAGGGGGAAAAGAAGGGGTAAATTATGGGGGAATTTTGGTGCGAACATGACCCGATTTATGCTCTGTTTTTGCCGATTTTATAATTCCCCCTTATTTTAATTCAATTTTACAAAAACAATTCCCCTTTAGGATTTATGATAGTTGTTATTTATCAAAAAACGGGTTGTTTGGGGGTAGATGATAGGATGTGTACCGGCAAAAACCAAAATGACGGCAGGAAAAAACCAATTCACATATGATTTACGCTGATTTATGACTTTTCTATCTAAAGTCTTAGAAGATGATTTTTCTCTTCGGA
>CAYTRD010000114.1:0-5320 GCA_964440255.1 uncultured Ruminococcus sp.
GAGGTCGTCGTCCCCTACAAGATATAAAGGCAAATGACGGCGTAGAGGCGGGGTTTTCTGCCCGAATAGAGCGAAGCGGAACAAGACGCGTCAGCGTCTTCCTTACTTCTTCACTATTCACTTTTACTTCTTACTTCAAATCATAATTTGCAGGGCTGTGCCCGATAAATTATGATTTACACTTGGTAGAAGCCGACCTTTTTCATAACTTTTCTCATTGTCTTATGAGCCAGGTATGATGCTTTTTCGGCACCTTCCTTTGCACATTTTTCTATGTATGCCTTATCGGAGAGAATTCTCTTGTATTCCTCCTGCATAGGTCTTAATTCCTCTACAACGGCTTCTGCGACTGCTGCCTTGAAATCGCCGTAGCCCTTGCCCTCGAATTCCTTTTCGATAGCGTCAAAATCAAGTCCCGTACAGCAGGAATATATGGTCATAAGGTTGTTTATACCTGCCTTGCCCTCGCCGTAATAAACTCTTGCTTCCGAGTCGGTCACGGCACTTTTTATCTTCTTTGCGATAACGCTTGATTCGTCTGCAAGTGAGATAAAGGACTTCACATTGGGGTCGGATTTGCTCATTTTCTTTTCAGGCTCCTGCAGTGAAAGTATTCTTGCACCCTTTTTGCCGATATAGGGCTCGGGAACTTTAAATACATTACCGTAAATACCGTTAAAGCGTTCTGCAATATCACGGGCAAGCTCAAGATGCTGTTTCTGGTCGTCACCAACGGGAACCTTATCCGCACCGTAAAGAAGAATATCGGCTGCCATAAGAATAGGATATGTAAAAAGACCTACATTTACATTGTCTGCGTGACGCTGTGACTTATCCTTGAACTGTGTCATTCTTGAAGCCTCGCCGAAAGCGGTGTAGCAATTAAGCACCCACGCTAAAAGTGCGTGGTCCGTTACATGGCTTTGAAGAAAAACGATATTTTTTTCGGGGTCAAGACCAAGAGCAAGAAGCATAGCGTACATTTCAACCGAACGGCGGCGAAGGTCCTGAGGCTCACTTCTTACGGTTATTGCGTGAAGGTCTGCGACGCCGAAAATACAGTCATTTTCAGCAGCCATATTATGCCAGTTCTTGAATGCACCGAGATAATTTCCGAGAGTAGGTGTACCCGATGCCTGAACAAGACTTAATACTACATTTTTCTTTTCGTTGGTGTTTTCCATAATTTTTCTCCTGTGGGTATATTCCGTTACATATCAAGAAGCTTTTTTCTCTTTTTGTAATCGGGAAGTATTTTTTCTATTTCTTTATAAAATTCTTTCGAATGATTGTGATGAATTATGTGGCAAAGCTCATGCACCACCACATAATCAATGGCTTCCTCAGGGAAACGCATAAGATAGAATGAAAAGGCTATGCTGTTTTTGCCCGAGCAGGAGCCGAATCTCGTTCTCGCTCCCGTGACGGTCATTCTTGTGGGGGTGACTCCGATCAAAGCTCCGTAATATTTCACCTTTTCGGGCAATATACTTTTTGCCTTTTCCCTTAAAAGCTTCTCCTCCTCGGGAGAGGCTTGTTTCATTCCGTACTGCTTGTTTTCAAGCTTTTTCTTTGTTTTTTCTATCCATTCACTGTTTTTTATAACAACCTCTTCTATCCGTTTTCGGGAGGTTCTCAGCGGTGCACGGACTATAACCGAACCGTCGGGCTTTACCGTAATACCCAGCGTTTTACGCTTTGAAAAAACTGTTTCATACCGTATCATTATTTCAGCAGCTCTCCCACAAAGGTTATTGCCTGAAGCTTACCTTCATATTTTTTATAATCTGAGGGGATCGCTTTTTTGTATGACGGTACTACCATTGAAACGCTGTAGAATTTTGTGGCTGCCGTAAGCTTTCCGTCTGTATCAAATTCTCTTATTCTGATAAGCTTCTTGCCGCACATAGCGACCTCAAGCACGCCGTTTTCCGTGTTGATAAGATAAAGCTTACATTGAAAATCCTCTACGAAGCTGTCCTTGACGCTGTATGCTTCATTGAGTGCAGGATAGTCAACATCCGTCATATCGGTTTTTGAAAGAAGCTCATTTTTATCAGTGCCGATAGCGGAAAAAACCTCATCAGGAGTCACAAGATACATCTTTTTTTCGTGACTTACCGTATATACCGTATTATCCTTTATAAATACTGCAATTTCAACATTCTCAAAGGATGTCAGAAGATGCACCGTGTCTGTGGTTTTTGCAAGCTCAAAATATTCATATTTTCCCGTGGAAATATCAAGGCGTTCACCCATATACTCGTAAACACCGCTTCTTATCATATCATACTGATTGTCAATATAACGGCTGGCGGTAAGACCTACCGCGATGCGAAGTATGGTTCTTGCATCTGCAGCATATATTCCGCCGTCGGAATCGATATCGGCACGGAAGACCTCATCAGAGGAAAGCTTTTCAAGACCGACACTGTAGCGAAGTGTAATTCTGGCATCCGAAGCCGTAACATTTCCGTCAGCGTCTACATCACCGAGCTGTACGGCAAATGCATTAAAAGAAATAACGGAAATCAGAATCAGGCTTATGAGAATTGAACTAAAAAACTTATTCTTCATCGGTTTTATCCTTATTTGCCTTTTCCTCTTTTTTGAGTATACAGACCCATATAAGAGCACAGACAACACATATAACTGACGAAACCACGGCTATGATATTAAAAAGTGTAACTTTATCTCCAAGCATTTCTGCATATTTATAGCCAAAGAATCTTAACACCAGTGCGACAAATGCACTTATAAGTAATATAGCTTTAAGAATTTTCATTTTACTGTGTTATTTCTCCGCAGAATATTTCTTTCACGCTTCCGTCAGAAAGTGTGATTACTGCGGCTCCTGTATTTAATATATCTGAAACCTTACCCTCAAAAACCGTATCGCCGAGGGTATATTTTACTTTTTTACCTAAAGAAAAAGAACGGCTTTTTATGGCTTCAACCGTAGACGGACAGGCTTCATAAAGCTCACAAGCTCCGTATACGAAGCCGTCGAGAATTTCTGCAGTCTTTTCAATGACCAGATTCCCGTGGGGAGGTACGATTCCTTCCATAAAAAGAGAGGTTACAATTCCCGAAAGCTCTTCGGGAAAATCCTCTTTTTTTGCCGACATATTTATTCCGATACCCACCGCGGCACAAAGATTTTTACCGCTTACAAGCTCCGTAAGTATACCACCGAGCTTCTTTCCGCCGAGATATATGTCATTGGGCCATTTGATTTCGGTTTTTATTCCCGAAACCTCCTCTAAGGCACAGCTTACGGAAAGACCTGCAAGAAGAGTGAGATACGGAATGTTTTTTTCATTTCCGTTAAGAGGATAAGACATGGAAAAATATAGTCCTCCCTCGGGAGAAATGAAGGTTCTTCCAAGTCTCCCTCTGCCCGAAATCTGCTTTTTTGCGGAGATTACCGAAAAAACGGGGGTATCCTCACTTCTTATAAGCGATTTAAGGTCATTGTTGGTAGACTCGGTTTCGGGAAGATAAATGATGCTTCTTTTTCTGTCTGAAAAATTACTGTACATTACATTCCCCCGTTATGTAAAAACCACCCGAAGAAAAAATACACAGCTTCTTTTTCGGGTGACATTTTTTACTTGTTAAAATGAAGTATTTGCCTCCGGCAAATATGAAGCAAGGACTACCGCCTTATGAAGCACAAGACTTTTCTTGTATGAAAGAGAAGCACACGGGAAATTCATATGCCGTAAGGCATACCTCGCAGCCGTAAGGCTGCTTCATTTTTCATACACCGCAGGTGTGCTTCATTTTCGGCACAGCACCGTACAACGCCTTAAAACTATTTTACATTGCTGTGCCGAAGGTCCGTCCGCTTTGCGGCGGCACATTTCCGCACTATTATTCCTCGTTTGCAAGAAGCTCCTTGAGAGCCTTAACATCGTTTGCAGAAAGAGTAATACCCTTACCCATTTTTTCATGGTCGGGGCCCCAGTCACGGATATCATACTTAGGCTCTTTGCCGTTCCAGCTGATAAGATTGAGTTCCTTTGCCCAGCCGCCGGCACCCTCGGAGATAATACCGATATGCTTTACTATTTCATATGTAAACTCGGGCATGTTCGACAGCCTCCTTTCAATATAATTATTATATTTATACATATTTATATAATATATATGTAATTAGAAAAAATCAAGTATTTTTTAAAATTTTTTGTTTATTTTGCGATTATTCTTTTTGCTTTTTAAAAAAGATACTCTTTTTCGTAAGAAAATCTTAATAAAATCTCAAGTCTGTCTTAATTCACATTACAGAATATTTACATTAAAATATCCGTGAGGTGAAAAGCTGTGAACAAAAAGAAAAAATCTTATATAATCGCTGCCTGTATGATAGTGACGGTGCTTCTCTTAATAGTAATTGACCATATAATCTCAAAAGAACCCGAATATCCCGTTGCAGAAAACATAATCATGGAATTTGCAGAAAATAACGGACTGAAAACAAAAGACTACCCAGATGAACTTAAAGCAATGCTTGAAAGAAATCCCGAAACGGAAGACTTCGTTCTCAATTATCCGTTACTGAAAGATAAACACGAAAGCTTTTCAATGAATGAATATAAAGAGCTTACTGAAATTCCGCATTTTTTACAGTGGGACAAGCGATGGGGATATGAAGAATATGCAGGAAGCATTATGGGAATAGCAGGCTGTGGCCCCGTATGTCTTTCAATGGTATCAATGTATCTTTTGGGAGATACATCTCTCGATCCCCTCTATATTGCCCGTTTTGCCGAAGAAAACGGTTACGCAACAGACAACAACGGCACAAAATGGATACTTATGAGTGAAGGAGCGGAAAAACTCGGTCTTACAAGTAAAGAGCTTCCTTTACACAAGGAAACGATGATAAATACCCTGAATGACGGTATGCCTATAATATGCATTATGGGAGCAGGTGACTTCACATCATCGGGACATTATATAGTCCTTACGGGTTATTCTGATGAAGGCTTCAGCGTGCTTGATCCGAACTCAATAACACGAACCGAACAAAAATGGACATATGAAAGAATTGAAAGTCAGATAAGAAATATATGGTGCTATAAATCATAATTTAGCGGTGTACCAAGGTGAAATCAAATTCCCCTTGTACGATGAAAATATATTTCAATTTTGTAGGGGACGACGACCACGGCGTCCCGCCTGCAAATAAAGAATCAGATATTAATTATTCTTGAGGATTATTGTAAAGTTCTCGGGAAATAACATATAATGTTTTATTTTACTGAAACGGGACGCCGGGTCGTCGTCCCCTACAGATTATAAGATTTATTTTGTG
>CAYTRD010000115.1:0-5302 GCA_964440255.1 uncultured Ruminococcus sp.
TTTTCCCGTAAATTTCCACTCATTTCCATATTAACATAAAATATTTGTCTGTGCAAGCAGAGGTAAAAAAATAAAGAACTGTACGGTGAGTACAGTTCAATACTCAAATAATCTATTCAATTATTTAACGGCATCTTTGAGAGCCTGTCCTGCCTTGAAAGCAGGAACCTTTGTAGCAGCAACCTTGATGGTTTCGCCTGTTCTGGGGTTACGAGCTTCTTTTTCTGCTCTTTCACGAACTTCAAAAGTACCGAAGCCGATAAGCTGAACCTTTTCGCCCTTCTTGAGAGCTTCTGTGATACTGTCAACAACAGCATTTACTGCAGCAGTAGCGTCCTTCTTGGAAAGACCTTTTTCTGCAACTGCATTGATAAGTTCTGTCTTATTCATTAATTTTTTCCTCCTTATATATTCAAAAGCCTTTTACGGCGTTTGTTCCTTTAGTATGAGCTTGGCTTTTTCCCATAACTCATCAAGCTTTTCCAAAGAAGCGTTTTTTACATCAACGCCCTCATCAAGAGCCATTTTTTCAGTAAGTGCGAATCTGTCCGAAAACTTATCCGTTGCCTTTGTGAGAGCCTCCTCGGGGTCAACACCCGATTTTCTCGCAACATTTACAACCGCAAAGAGCAGATCACCTATCTCGTCTGTCAGCTCTTCAGGGCTGTTCTTTTCAATGGCTTCTTTTACTTCCGCTGATTCTTCTGCAATCTTTTCAAATGCCCCCGACACATCGGGCCAGTCGAATCCTGCCTTTGCGGCTTTCTTCTGCACCTTATTTGCACGCATAAGAGCAGGAAGCTCACGGGGGACAGAATAAATGGTCTCTGCCACGGTGCTCTGCTTTTTGGTATCCATTTTTATAGCATCCCAATTGGTGAGCACCTCTTCGGTGGAAGAAACATTCACATCACCGAAAACGTGGGGGTGGCGGATAATGAGCTTTTTACATATCTCGTCACAGACATCAGAGAAGGTGAAGCTTCCCTTTTCCGTTTCGATAACAGTGTGAAAAACCACCTGTAAAAGCACATCACCGAGCTCTTCACGGAGCATTTCGGGAGACTTTTTATTAATGGCTTCTATCACTTCATATGTCTCTTCAATAAAATCTTTTCTGATGCTTTCGTGTGACTGCTCGGCATCCCACGGACATCCGCCCGGAGCACGAAGCACAGCCACAATATCTAAAAGATCTTCAATTGAATAATTATCCTTGAACTGAAAATTTTCAACCATTACATTTTACCGCCTGAAAAGTCACATACAAATATATATTACCCTAAAAGTCTGTATTTTTCAAGTACTTTTGCGATTTTTTCTCCCTTGGGAAGCATAATAACATCACTTTTTAACAAAGTTTTTGTTGCAAAAAGGGAAATAGCGTAAACCGCTACCGCAACACCCACCGCAAGAACCGTTGCGATTCTGCTGACGGTAAGAGCCGAGCCAATATCCATTCCCGTGAGCAGCATTGAAAAAAGCCTGTGGCTTCCCCATGCCCCCGCACCTGCAAGCACAGAGCACACAAGGGGCTTTAACACATTGGTTTTTATATCGTATTTTACGCCCGTTTCCTTTTTAAGGACAATAAAGCCCCAGAATACCATAACGATATTTGAAAGGAAGGAGCCTATAACAGCACCCTGAATGTTTACCGACGGCATACTTACAAGAATCATATTTGCAATAATTTTCACAATTGCACCCACCGCCATACTCTTAAGGGGAACATTGGGCTTATTAACCGCCTGAAGCATACTTGTAACCGGCTGTGCAAGAGCTAAAAAGCAGACGGAAATTCCGTAAAGCATAAGTATGGGAGCGATATACGGGATTGCCGGAGCAATACCCGGCTTTGAGCCGTAGAGAAGAATAAGTATCTCTTCGGCAAGAGCAAATATTCCCATTCCCGCAGGAAGAGAAACAAGAAGTATAAGGCGAAGCACTCTTTTTATGTTCTCGCCCGCCTCCTTTATCTTACCCGATACCCATAATTCGCTGAGTATGGGAAGAGCGGCAGAGCCGAATGCAATTGTAATTGTGGGGACAATATTCTTTATATCAAGAACCGTATCATATGCACCGAAAAGATAAGATTTGAATTCGGTTGCCTGTGAGGCGGTGTAGCCTGTAGCCTCAATAATTCCGGGATACATGGCAGCTACCGTATCAAAGCTTGTTTCAAGCACATACTTAAGTCTGTTCTGTATAGTCCAACTGTCAATAAAGGTTGTAAGATTAAAGACAAGTGAGCTTACCGCAAAGGGCAAAGCCATGGCAATCAGCTCTTTTCTTAAAAGCTTCTTGTCCTGTGCCTCGGGTGAAGCCTCAATAAGCTCCATAGGTATGCTTGTTTTGTCACGGCGGTATTTTATTATCACATAAATAAGTCCCATAAATGAACCTATTGTAACACCCGATATTGCCGCTGCGGCTGCATATGCTGATGCCGCATCTGTCACTACATTATTAAGAATCGGGATTTTGTCTGCAAACTGAACACCTGTCAGCAGAACAATATTCATAAATACATAGCCGAAAATCAGCTTACCTGCAGACTCTATCACCTGTGAAACAGAGGTAGGAGTCATATTGCGAAGCCCCTGATAATAGCCCCTGTAGCAGCTCATAATACAGCAGAAAAGAAGCGAGGGTGCAATTGTAAGCACTGCAGGCAGAGCATCAATTGAGCCGACGGACTGTGAATAGGGATAGGCGGCAAGCACAATAACGAGAGTGCCTATTACTCCGAAAAGGGTAAAAAGCCCCAACGACACATTGAAAATGTTTTTTACATCGCGGTATTTTCCCTGAACGGCTTTTTCTGCAACCATCTTGGCAACAGCCGTGGGAAGCCCTGCAAGAGCAATAGAATATATGGGAGTATAGATATTATATGCAGTTGCAAAATACCCCTTTGCCTCAAAGCCTATCTTATCGGTAATATAAAGCTTGAAAAGAACACCCGTGATTTTAACAAGGGCAATTGCAACAGTCAGCACAAGAGCACCGTTTATAAGAGATTGCTTTTTTCGTTCAGCCATCTTTATTCCTCCCGCAATATCATAATTTAAGCATTTACTTGCCTTTACATTTTATAGGGGATGTCGCCCGCAAACAACTACAATTTTTTGTAAAAATTTTTTATTGCTTTCTTTCTCTCCAGCATTTCCCCGAAGCCGGATATATATTCATAAGGATATTTGAAATTGAATATCCTTTCAAGCTCGTCGCTTCCCGGAAGAGTAAGCTTTGTCACGGCAGATGCCCCCACCGCTAAAACCGTATGTATCTCCTCCATCATATATATGTTATAAAGGCACGGATATGAGGGCTTACACCAACCGACATTTTCCGAATTACCCACAGTTTTGCTCTGTCTGTACATATAATAAGGCAGATATCCGTTCTCACGAAGCACCCTGTTTGAATATTCCACCATTTTAAGAGTTTCTTCTGCCTCGTATGAAGCTTCGGAACGCTGATTCATATTTGATGAACGCTTGACACTTAAGGTGTGAACGGTTATGTTTTCGGGAGAAAGCTCTATAGCCTTGTTAAGACTTGCCCTGAAGCCCTCATATGTATCTGTGGGAAGTCCTGCTATAAAGTCCATATTAATGTTATCGAAGCCCTCTTCACGGGCAAGAAGAAGCTTATCCACGGTATCCTTTGCCGTGTGGCGTCTTCCGATAGCCTCAAGCACGCTGTCGGAAAAGGTCTGAGGATTTATGCTGATTCGTGTCACACCCGCATTTTTAAGCACCCTTAATTTTTCACGGTCTATTGTGTCGGGTCTGCCCGCTTCAACGGTAAATTCTCGGACATTTTTCATATCAAAATTATTATTCAGTGCATCGGTTATCATTTTTAAGTGTTCGGCTGACAAGGAAGTGGGAGTGCCGCCGCCGATATAAACCGTTTCAAGTCTGAGCTTTAATTCTCTTGAAATTTCCGCCGTCACCCTTATCTCCTCGCAAAGCTTTTCCGTATATTCGGGAATAAGCTTCTTTGCACCTTCAACGGAATGAGAAACAAAGGAGCAGTATGAACAGCGTGTCGGACAAAAGGGGATTGAAACATAAAGGGAAAAACTGCATTTATCCGTTTCATCGGTACACTTGTTTTCAAAAACGGCAACATTTTTTGCAAGCTCCGTCTTGTCTTCCGTCACCTCAAAAAAATCAGTAAAGCTTCTGACGGCTTCCTCTTCACCCTGCTCGTTTATATATTTTCTCATAAGCTTAGCAGGCCTTATGCCCGTAAGTATGCCCCACGGGGGGACAATACCCGTAAGTGCTGACAGCACACGAAGCATAGCCTTTGCCATAAGACGCTCTTTCAGGGAATCTGAATCAGCCTCGCTTTTGGGATAAGAAAATGAAAAGCTTTCTTTTTTGCCGTCAATTTCCGCTTCACAGATAAAAAGAAGCTCTTCCCCCGTATCACGCATTTCGCATAAGATGTACTTGCCGTCATCGCAACAAGGGAAAGCACCGAAAATTATCTTTTCGGCAGGAAAAAATATGCGAAGAAGCTTTTCACATTCATATTTATATGTATGTCCTTTAATATTAAGAATCATTTTGCCCTCAAAAGTCTGTTTACGGATTTTTCAATTTCAAGAGTAGTGCTTTCGCCGTGACCGGGAAAAATATCATATTCGCCCTCAATGCATCCGATTTTTCTCAAAGACGAGGCGAGTGTTCTTAAATTTCCGCCGGGAAGGTCGGTTCTTCCAACGCCCCTCTTAAAAAGAGTGTCCCCCGAAAAAATATTCCCGTCTGCAATATAACACACGCTTCCCATTGTGTGACCGGGAGTGTGCATAACGGAAATTTCCGTATCGCCGAGCTGAATTCTGTCACCGTCAGCAAGCACTCTGTCTGCCGTCATTTCAGTCTGCTCATATCCGTCAGCGGAATCGGCAAGACTCCGCTTACTGTCCTCAAGACAGCTTTTATCCGCTTCGTGAATCAGCACCTCACCGCCGAAATTCTCGCGAAGTGCATACACTCCGCAGATGTGGTCAAAATGCCCGTGAGTCAGAAGAATATAACGGATATTCTGAATACCCTTTTCAGAAAGAACCCGTTCAAGCACAGGCGTATACACTCCGGGGTCAATAACAGCCCGTTCCCCCGAAGCAGAATCTTTAATAATATAACAATTCGTATAATATGCCCCCAAAGGGAGCGTAAAAACTTCTAACATAAAACCACCAAACAAATCATAATTTGCAGAGGGAAAGATGCTCACAAATCACCGTCTTTGACGCACAAAAAAATACGGGTAACAT
>CAYTRD010000116.1:0-5292 GCA_964440255.1 uncultured Ruminococcus sp.
TTCTCGACGGAAGTTGAAGGATTTTCAAATTCTCCGTTAAGAACAACACTTATTTTCAGTCGGGATTGTATTTTTATACGGGGAAGCCTTGTTCGAGACCTACTGCATATCTTAAGATAAGTCTTGCATCGGCTGCCGTTACCTTACCGTCACCGTCAACATCGGCTGTTATCTTGGTTTCCTTTGTAGCAGTGTCAAGTCCTACGGAAATACGAAGAGCAAGTCTTGCGTCGGCTGCATTTATAACCTCGTTATAATCCACGTCGCCGTACTTTACACTACCCTCTTCCGTGCCGGGTGTTGTATATGCTGTAAGCGTCTTTGAATACTCGGAATATTTCATAAACTGAGTATAGTTGGAATTTTCTCTGACATGTCTTTGTGAGAAACCGAAAATAAGCCATACAAGGAAAGTTGCAACAGGCTCTTTTGTCATATCAGCGTGAGGAAGATCCTTGATAAACCATGTATTTTCGGGAAGAATACAATAGGATGCGTCTATATCCTCATCGGGTGAAATATGATAGTGATTGTCGTTGATGCAGTATTTTAAGTGACCGTCTTCAGTGCTGTTATCGGTGGTCACGGCACCTGCAGAGGAATACTTAACGGATTCTATACCGTCTGACATATCGTCAAGGCTTACTGTTGCGGGAAGAATCTGATAGCCGTAGTTGGAAACTATGCATACATTGATACCGTTCATCTTTGCATTGGTAAGAGTGGCAGATGTATTTTCAAGAACATCTCTGTAAGCATATATCTTTGAAGCAAGAGAACTGTTGATAATTTCATCTTCAAACATAAACTCAATTGCATCATCAAAGTCTTTTTCTGGAACAAGTGCCCAGAGCCCCGGCATATTTCTTAAATATTCTCTAAGAAAATCATCATAGATAACATCATCTGCATTACTTGCAAAATTGTTATATAATTTACCGAGTGTCTTGTGACCGTCCTGACCTTCAACTATGGTAGTAACCAGAAGAGTGAAGAGCTTACCGAAAAGTGTCTGAACACTGCCCGAACCTAAAAGATTAGCAAATATTCCGTCTATAATTCCGAGAACATCATCTTCAATATAGGTAAAGAATGCGTTACCTCTGTACTCACCTGTTATTTCCTTTATATCATCAAAGAAGCTGTCGTGATAATCGTTTGTTCTTACGATACTGCCCGTCATAAAGTCGCCCATAAGAGAATTTCCGAGAAGGGAGCAATTATAAAATACTGCAGATGCAACATTTACTGCTGCGTGCTCTTCATATAAGTAAAGATAGGAATTTACAACAACACCGCCGTTGCCGACTGCAAGTATGCTTACCTTATTCTCACCTGTTACCGCTTCAACATGGTCGATAAATTCCTTAAGGGCATCAGCAGATGCAAGAGGGTCAAGACGCCAGTCATAGGAGAAGAAAAATATCTCGTCTTCACTTACATAGCCTGCGGCAGCCGCAGCAAAGGTTTTTATATTTTCGGTATAAATGCTGTCTTCTTTATATTGTGAGATGGGCTCGCTGTAGGTCCACGCACCAACATTTGATGAAGCAGATTCACCGTTGGGAGAACAGAGAATAGGCTCCAATATCCCCTTTATACCGGTAATTACGGGGGTAATTCCTGTTTCAACTCCGCCAAACTCAGAATTTGAAAGAGCAACACCTGCAACGATATTTGTCAAATGACCTAAAAACTCCGAAGAATTTACATCAAACACGACCGTTGAACCGTTCTTGTTGGGATCTGAATAAAGAGCATTGTCTGCTGTTTCGCCTACATAGATAACAGGTACGCTGTTAAGCTCAACTGCAGCCACACTTAAGGGTACGGATGCTATCATAAGAGCACTCAAAAGCATACAGATTATCTTTTTAGAGATTTTGTTTTTCATTGGATTACCTCCGTTTGCGTATTATAAGGCATATTACAGAATGATTATACATTATTTTGTTTATTAATTCAAGAACTTTTTATAATTACTTGTAATTACCAAAAATAATATTAACGCAATCTTTGTTAAACTATTGACAATCTCACTTTTTGCTGATATAATGTTCCACAAGGAACAGTTTTTGAGGATTTTTTTTCATATCATATAGGAAATTACTCACAGAAGTGAGCAATTTGCATATATCAAGAAACACCGATCCCCCAAGATTGGGGGTAGGGGGTTGATAAATCGTAAGATTTTTTCTTACTTATAAGGCGGTACTGTATGAAAAAGACGGATATTGAATCCATTGAAAAATGCAGAATATTCGAAAATGCCGGCAATATGCTCAAGGAAGAGCTTCTTGAATCAAAGGCATATGAGATAAAAGTATTTCAAAAGGGCGAAAAGGTTTTCTCCCCCGGAAATTTCAGAAAATGTCTTGTGCTTATTCTCAAGGGTACTGCTGAGGTTTCCAAGGAAACAGGCAAGGGCGAGCTTTATATGAGCCGTCTTACGGCAGGAAACATTTTCGGAATGTCCTGTCTTTTCGATGAGGAGGAGGACTTTCCCACTACCGTGACGGCAAAGGAAAATATGCGTGTTCTCTTTATAACAAAGGAACAGCTTCTGTCACTTTTCAGCCGATACCCTGTGATACTTGAAAATTATCTCTGCATATTAAGTAAAAAAATACATTTTCTCAATAAGAAAATAGAAAACATTTCCGAACCCGATTCAAAAGCGGCACTGAAAAGCTATCTTCTCGACACCGCAAAAAAGCTCGGAACAAGTAAATTCTCACTTCCCGTTTCAATGCAAAAGCTCTCTTCTCTTTTGTCCATCGGAAGAACCTCTCTTTACAGAGCCTTCGATGAGCTGACAGAGGAAGGCTTTTTAATAAAAGACGGGAAAGTGATAACAATAACCGAAAGGAAAGAAAAATTATGAAAAAAGTATTATCAGTTTTAGCAGTTCTTCTCTGCCTTGCTCTTGTGTTCACATCTTGCGGAACAACAGCAGAAGAAACAACTCTCGGAGAAACAACGGCTGAAGAAACAACTGCAGCCCAAAAGGCAGTTATCAACATCGGTCTTCTCAAGGGACCTACAGGTATGGGTGCCGCAGTTCTTCTTGAGAGTGACGAAAACGGCACTGCAAATGCAGATTACAATCTGACCCTTGCAAGTGCACCCGATGTTCTTCAGACAGGACTTATCAACAATGAGCTTGATATGGCAGCACTTCCCACAAATGTTGCCGCAGTTCTCAATGCAAAGACAGAGGGCAAGATTCAGATCCTTGCAGTAAACACTCTCGGTGTTATCTATCTTATGAGCAATGACGAAAGCATCAAGACAGTAGCTGACCTTAAGGGCAAGACTATCCTTTCAGCAGGTAAGGGCACAACTACAGAATATGTTCTCAACTATATTCTCGCTGAAAACGGACTTACTCTTGATACAGATGTATTCGTAGAATATGCAAGCGAACACGCTGAGGTTATCTCAAAGGCAACATCAGACGGATATGAGGTTATCCTTCTCCCCGAGCCCTTTGTAACACAGATGAAGGCACAGGATGCAGGCTTTGCGGTTGCAATTGACCTTACAAAGGAATGGAAGGCTCTCGGCGGCGGTGAGCTCACTATGGGCTGTATCGCAGTAAGAAAGGATTTCGCTGACGAAAACCCCGATGCAGTAGCAGCTTTCTTAAAGGACTACGAGGCATCCGTAAATGCTGTAAACGCTGACCCTGAAGCAGCAGGCACCATTATTGAAAAATTTGATATTGCAAAGGCTGCAATTGCATCAAAGGCAATTCCCAACTGCAACATCACATTTATGACAGGCGAAGATATGAAGACAAATGTTAACGCATATCTCACAGTGCTTCATTCTTCAAATGCTCAGGCAGTAGGCGGAAGTGTCCCCGCTGACACATTCTACTGCACGGTTCAGTGATGAAAACCCATAAAAAAACCGAACACACGGTACTGCGGCATATCAGAACACCCTTAGCCTTACTTATATGGCTGGCACTCTGGTATGCCGCCTCCCGACTTGTGGGAATGGAGCTTCTGATTCCCTCGCCCGAAGCAGTTTTCAAGGCATTGAGTGAGCTGCTTGTCCAAAAAGAGTTTTATATATCCTGTGCAAGCTCCCTTTCAAAGGTGCTTGCAGGATGGCTTACGGGAATTGTTTTCGGTGTGATACTCGGTGTACTCACGCATTTAAGCGGTATCTTAAAAGCATTTTTCGAGCCTATGCTTCATATAGTAAAGGCTACTCCCGTCGCATCATTTATAGTGCTGGCTCTTGTGCTGATGTCCTCAAAGGCTGTGCCCGTTTTCACCTGTGCACTTATCACCGTCCCCGTGGTGTGGGCAAATGTTTCCGAAGGGCTTTCCTCTCCCGATGAAAAGCTTCTTGAAATGGCTTCATTTTTCAATATGAGCCGTAAAAAGAAGATAACTCACATTTTTATCCCCTCGGCACTTCCCTATTTTTCCGCGGCGGCAACGACCACTATGGGACTTGCATGGAAGGCGGGAATTGCGGCAGAGGTCATATGCAGTCCCAAAAATACCATAGGAGCAGGAATATCCGATGCCAAGGTCTATCTTGAAACACCATCGCTTTTTGCGTGGACTGTTACGGTAATAATATTAAGCGTCATACTTGAAAAGCTGTTAAAAAGGCTTCTGAGATTTCACGGAGGTAAGGTATGATCGAGGTAAAAAATATATGTAAAAGCTTTGACGGAAAAGCCGTTTTACAGGATATTTCCTTCACCGTCAAAGAAGGCGAATGTGTCGCTCTTACAGGTGCTTCGGGTGCAGGCAAGACTACGCTTTTAAGAATAATTGCAGGACTTGAAACGGCAGATTCGGGCGAAGTGATTTATAAACAAAATGCCAAAAAAACCTTTGTTTTTCAGGAAAACAGGCTTCTCGAAAGCAAGAGCGTATTGGAAAATATACTCGCTGTTACAGATAATAAGGAAAGAGCCTTATATTTCCTCGAAAGGCTTTCCCTTTCAGAGGATGCAGACAAAAAAGCAGGTCTTTTAAGCGGCGGTATGAAAAGAAGACTTGAAATTGCAAGAGCTCTCACCTACGGCGGTGACATATATTTCCTTGACGAACCCTTGAGAGAGCTTGACGAAGATACACTTAAAGCCGTGGCTGATGTGATAAAAGAGGAAATACACGGAAAAACCGCAATTCTCATCACCCACGACAGCTTCTCACTTGAATATTTAAGTACACAGCAAATCATAATTTAGCGGGGGGGGAAAGATGCTCACAAATCACCGTCTTTGACGCACAAAAAAATATGGGTAACATCCACGATAAA
>CAYTRD010000117.1:0-5282 GCA_964440255.1 uncultured Ruminococcus sp.
TAAAGTTTTAAATGAAACAGAGTAGTAGGGGACGACGACCTCGGCGTCCCGCCGGCAGGAAGTAAAGATACAGAATTTATGTCCCTAAGAGGCAGATTTTTATATTCCGTATAACAAAACACAGACAACAGATTTCGGCGAAACGGGACGCCGAGGTCGTCGTCCCCTACAAGATATAAAGGCAAATGACAGCGTAGAGGCAGGGTTGCTGCCCGAATAGAGCGAAGCGAAACGGGACGCCGAGGGCGAAGCTCTTCATTTTGCACTTTGCATTTTGATTTATCAAAAACGGAGCTGTAAACATTTACAGCTCCGTTTCTTTTATTCACTTACATTTGTCTGAACGGTTTGTTTTTCTGCCTGTGCGGCTTCGCGTCTTTCCCGAAGCTGACGCTCAATTTCCTGTTTTCTTTCCTTACTGTCCTTGACAAAGCTTATGAAGAACAGATATAAAACAGAGCCGACAACGGGGCCTAACATAAACATGGGCCACTGCCATTTTAAAAACTTTTCATTCTGCACAAGACCGTTTTCCTTTGCGGTTGAATCATATCCGAGGAACTTCAGCAGGAAGCCTTCGATAAGTGTTGATGCACCGCTGGTCATTTTTGTGGTGAAGTTCTGCATTGAGAATGATACACCCTCGGTACGAAGACCTGTTTTGAGCTCGACCTCATCAATTGAGTCACTTGTAAGTGAACGGTGAGCGATATCCATCATCTGACCGGGAAGATTTACAACAGCCATTAAAGCGGTCATAATAATAAACTTCGGTATGGTGTCAAAGCCGACAAAAAATGCAATTATACGAAGCACGGCAGAAAATACCTGTGAAACCACAAGTATCCGCTTCATACCGCCTATCTTTTTTGCAACGGATGTTGCGAAGAACATAACAGGAGTGCCGAGAACTCCGCTTGCAGCACCGTATACGACTTCTGCAGTCTGACCGTTCATAGAGCCGAGCTGAACGCAGTTTTCAAAGAAATAAGCATTTTGCACCTTGGGAGCAAGTCCCTGAGAAAATCTTGCAAGGGATATGAAAATAAGTGTGGGATTATGTCTTAACACAAGAAGAGACTGAATAAGAGATTCACCCTTTTCAGCGGGCATTGCGACCCTTTCCTTCATTCTGTAGGCACTCATGGAAAGAAGCTCACCGCCGCAGCAGAAAATGATTGCACAAATAAAAAATACAAGCTTATCATCAATGCCTGCCGAATTCATAGCACTTCTTATCATCTGAAAAGCACCGACGATAACAGCACCGGCACCTGCACCGATGGAAACCCATTGGGCAACTCTGGAGCGTTCCTCGGAATGAGGCGAAGAAAGAGGAATCAGTCCCCAAAGAGCCACATCCTGAAATGAATAGAAAAAGTCAAAAAGGAAATATGTAATAAGAAGATACGCCACCTGCATATTCTCCGACAGATTGAAGTTGAAGAACATTGCAAGGGAAATAATCCCGAGAATAGGCGGAAAATAAATGTGATAGGGACGAAGCTTGTTATAGGGCTTATGATTTCTTCTGTCAACAATGGCACCGATGATAGGGTCGTTTACCGCATCCCATACATGGCTCAAGGAAAAAACAGAGCCGACCTTTACAGGGTCCATATGAAGCAGATTTATACAGAAATAACGAAGCCAGCCGGAAACATAGCTGTATGTAAGATTCTGTCCCGCAAGACCTGCAGCATAAGAGAACAACTCAATATTGGGAACATATCCCTCGCCCTTTGTTTCTTTTGAAACCAGGAAAAAAGGCTTCATAAAAACGCTCCTTCATATTAATATTTTCTTCATAATTGTAACACACGGCAAAAGATAAGTAAATATAAATACATCACAAAAAACAAGCTGATTTTTTGGAAAGCGTAATCAACATAAGCAAAAAAATCGGGCAGGAAAAATCCTGCCCTAAAAGCTAAAGTAAAAAGTGAAAAGCAAGCCTGCCGGAAGACACCTTCGTTACCTGATTGTACTCAGGCTGTGCGGCCTCCGACTTCAGAACTCCGACCTCAGACCTGTATGATATATGTTTTTATTACATAAAGAATAAGTATATGCACAGGGTAAAATGCATAGAAAACATACTTATTCATTCTCCTTCCCCTTTTGCCGTTATAAAGGGCAATGGGAATGAAGCAGAAGAGAGCATATACCTGTGAGGGAATAAAGCCCAATTGCAAGGGGAAGACATAAACCACCGAAGTAATCAGACCTGCAAGGGCAAAGCCTATGTATCTCACACCCGTTTTAACCGTGGAGAACATATACATAAGTACAATTACGACCACACCCATAAAGCCGTAGTCACTTGAGATCATTCCTGCAAGGAAGCCGAGAGCGTAAGTGGTAACGACACCAAGTATGGCAATATTCTTCTTCCCGAAAAACTGCAGAAAATAAACTGCGATAAGTCCTAAAAACAGGGTAAAGAATACATTCTGCCCCGTAAATTCAAGATACGCACCGTTAAATGCCATATCATAAGGCACCTCAGAAATAACAGCAAAGGCAAGAAGTCTTAAGGCATATAACGGCTTATTTTTTGTACGAAGGGCACCCTCTGCTATTAAAAACGCAAATATGGGAAAGGATATACGCCCTATATTTCTCCATATTGTAGGCTCGGGGCCGAGAAAAATAACGCTGGCGTGGTCAATGACCATAGCCGTCATGGCAATAATTTTCAGAAGATTCGAGGACAAAAAGCCGAATTTATTTTTAGCCGCCATTTTCACTCACCTTTTCAAGTCTTCTCTGTCTTGCTTCCTCAACCTTTTTCGTGATATCCTCCATATATTCGCCGTGAAGCTTGAACTTTGTCGTGAAAACAATTATTGAAAGTATAAAGAATATGGGAGGAATTACATACATAACTGCAGAAATTGCATTCTGCACCTTTTTGGGATATATGAGCTTTCCGTCAGAGTCGGGCTTAAGTGAATTAAAGCCCGAAATACCGAGAGCCGAGAAAAGTATTACCGTCTGTGCGGTATATGCCATTTTTTGTAAGAAGCCTTTCATTGAGAAGGTAACGGATTCTCGCCTTACCCCCATCTTCACTTCGCCGTAGTCAACAACATCGGCAAGGAATACAGTCTGAGAAATAAACATTGATGCTGTACCGATAGAAGTAAGAGTATAGCAGATGTTAAGAAGCATAAGATTTCCCATAAACTGTCCTGCAAGGAACATTCCTATGTAACCGATAACGGACAGAGAAAGTGAGAACTGATATGTTCTTCTTCGGGTTGTGAATTTCATCATTATGGGAATAACGAGCATACCCAGCACTGAGCCTACAGTACCGAAAAGGGAGAAGGTTGACTGTGCTGCCGTGTCACCGATAACTGCTTCAAAGAAATAGTCAAGCACACCCGATGTAGTGTAGAAGCCTGCATTTGAAAGCATTGCAAAAAGCATAAACACACGAAGCTGATCGTTCTCCTTGACTACGGCAAAAATCTTCTTTAAGGAAAACTTTTCCTGAGGCTGAACCGCAACATTCTCCTTTACCTTGCTCATTGAAAGCACAGAGAAGAAAACAAGGAAAATACTGCAAGCGGCTGCCGTGATGGTATAACCGCTCTGAGTCCATACATTTGAGGTAGTACCGTCCGTATTTGTGACAACATTACCAAGAGCATTAAGAATCAGCGGAGAACCCATACTTACTATTCCCTGTCCTATGCCTGAAAATGCACGGGCAACGGTGGCAAGTATACTTCTTTCATTGGGGTCAGTAGTAAAGGACGGCACCATAGACCAATAAGGAATATCCGCTGCCGTATTTGTGATATCCCACATTATATACATAACTGCAGCATAAATATAAAGCCATATTGAAGCACCTGCCCCGTCAAAGCCCGTGCGAAAACCGGGATTAAAGAACAGCAAAAACAAAATAACCGCATTGGTCACAGAACCTAAAATGACCCACGGACGGTATCTGCCGAACTTCGTGTTGGTGTTATCAACAATAGCACCCATAACAGGGTCATTTACACCGTCAAATATTCTTGCAGCGGAAGTAAGCCCCAACAGAAAATTGGTATTAAGTCCTAACACATTAGTAAGATACTTATTAAGCCTGCCGTTGAACATACCGTAGCTGAGATCAAGTCCCACAGCACCCGTACCGTACCATATTTTATCGGTAAATTCCTTTACTTTACTCATAGTACACTCTCCTACAAAAAGACTGTATTTATTCTATCACAACTGTTGTGCTCTTTCAATCAGTTTTTTGTTTCCTGATTTTTAACGATAAGATATGTCTTTCTGAAATCTTCTTTTGCCCATCCGTTTTCTACACCCTTGCCAAGAGAGGCTCTCGCAGCCTTCATTCCGGGCATATAAAAATCCTCGTCTTCGGCAATCTTATTACAGATTGTGATATCCTTATACATATTTTCCATTGAAAATGCAGTTGTCCAATCCTGATTTTTAAGGTTTTCACGCTGAACAGCCATATATGAATTATTAGCACCGCCTGCAGCTACCGCATCAGCAAAATTATCAACGGAAATACCAAGACGCTGTGCTAAAAGCAGAGTTTCATTCACACCGTTCTGAATTTCAGCAACAAGAGTGTTGTGACATATCTTCGCACACAGCCCCTTGCCGTTTTCTCCCATATAAATAACCTTTTGTCCCATATATGAAAGGACAGGCTCGATTACGGGAAAAAGCTCCTCCTCACAGCCTGCAAGCACACCGAGAGTCCCCTTGATTGCATCAGCCTTTGAGCGTACCACGGGACAGTCGGCAAACTGTGCTCCCGTTTTTTTGACTTCATTTGCAACCTCCACCGACACCCAAGGCTCAATAGTGCTCATATCAATACATATCTTGCCTTCCTTGAGTGCAGGCAGCATCTCACGGTATGCATTTTTTACGTGCTCACCCGTAGGTATCATAGTTATAATGATGTCAGATTTTTCGGCAACCTCAAGATTGGAATAACAGCCGACACAGCCCGAGTTTTCAAGCTTCTTTATCTGCGAATCCTTGTGGTCGTTGCAGAAAACCGTATCATTATGCTTACGGGCAATATTCTCGCACATACTCTCACCCATAATACCAAGACCGATAAAACCTATTTTCATAATATCAAACCTTTCTGTAAATCATAATTTGTAGGGGACGACGACCTCGGCGTCCCGTTTCAGCTAAATAAACTGTTATATGTTATTTCCCGAGAGCCACACAATATATCTGACAATCTGTAGGGGACGACGACCCGGCGTCCCGCTTCGGTAAAATTAAAT
>CAYTRD010000118.1:0-5247 GCA_964440255.1 uncultured Ruminococcus sp.
TCCCTAAGAGGCAGATTTTTATATTCCGCATAACAAAACACAGACAATAGATTTCGGCGAAACGGGACGCCGAGGTCGTCGTCCCCTACAAGATATAAAGGCAAATGACGGCGTAAGGCGTCCCGCCGGTAGGGAGTAAAGATACAGAATTTATGTCCCTAAGAGGCAGATTTTTATATTCCGCATAACAAAACACAGGCAATAGATTTCAGCGACACGGGACGCCGAGGTCGTCGTCCCCTACAAGATATAAAGGCAAATGACGGCGTATGGGCGGGGTTGCTGTCCGAATAGAGCGAAGCGGAGGAAGACACGAAGTGACTTCCTTCATTTTGCATTTAATTTGAAAAACGCTTTCCATGCAGGCTCTGCATAGAATCTGTGACCGCCGTCGCCCTTTATATGAACGCAGTTTTCGGGTGACGGTGAATTTTTATAATAAATCTCACGAAGTCTTGCAAATTCGTGTTCTGCCGTAGCAAGCGGGAAAATTTTATCCTCTTTTCCCGAAACGATAACAAGAGGACGGGGAGCGATAAGACCTGCTATTTCAGCCATATCAAAATGCTTTGCAATTCCGGGAACAAAATTGCAGGCACAGTGATACATACTTCCGATTGAACCGTGAAAAGTGGCAAATGCACAGGAGGGTATTGCCGCTTTTATTCTTTTTTCAAGGGCTGTTGCATAAAATGCAGCAGTGCCGCCGCCTGAATTACCCATACAGTATACCTTATCGGTATCAATAATACGGGAAAAATTTTCCTCCATAACATCAATCAGACGCATAATGTCCCATACTCTGCCGCCGATTATTGTTCTGCCGGAAAGAATTGCACTCATTGATGCGACATAACAGTCGGGTTTGGGAGTTCCGCCTCTTTCACCGAAGCATCTCTGCTCAAGTGATACGGCAGCAATTCCCTGATTTATGCACTGAACGGCAAAATCTCTGTCACCCGATTCGGCATCCTCTGCATCCTCTGCAAAGCTTGGTCTGTTCATTGAAACATGCATACCTGTTGAATGTCCCTGAAGGCATATCATAACAGGAGGTCGTTTATGAACGGTTTTCTTCGGAATCCATAAGTGACAGGGAACAAATTCACCCTCTTCACTCTGATAAACAAAGCGTATCTCCTTAAATTTTTCAAAATCTTTTTCGTATTCAACGGTAAAAAGCGATTCACATTTGATGTATGGAAGTCCGAGTAGCTCTTCAATCTTTACGGAAGCTCTCTTCTGCCAGTCGGCAAGGCTTTCCTTTTCAGGACAGAAAGCCATATCAGGCTGAAGTCTTTCAAGATTATTTACTTCTGTAAATACAGAGTGAAGAATTTCCATAATCTCACCTTTTTTTGTATATTATCTGTAATATAGCATTCATAGCGAAGCACGGAATATCATTATCATAATTCAACAGCTTTGATTATGCTCAGTAGCAGCTACAGCCGGTCTGATTTTCGTATGCTTGTCCGTTTTTCCGTCCCCAGTCTGCGACGGCTCTTTTAGCCGCCATAACCGCCATTGCTCCGAGATAGAGCTTTTCACGGGGGATTTCATTTTTTGTGTTATAAAAAACCACATTGTTTGTGACCTGCATAATATCCTCTGCCGTGTGGTATTTAATCATACGGCATATGGTTTCACCGCAGTCCTCCAGCACCTCGTCGGGGGAGCAGTAAAACTCGGCATCGGTCACCTCACCGTCGCTAAATGTGACGGTAACTTCAATAAATTCCTCGGTATCACCGGGTGCAATCTTACCGTATCCCTTGTTATTCATAATTATACATTGAAGCGGAACAGAACTATATCGCCGTCCTGCATCACATATTCCTTTCCTTCACTTCTCACAAGGCCCTTTTCCTTTGCGGCTGTCATAGAGCCGTTAGCCATCAGGTCGTCGAAGGAGATAACCTCGGCACGGATGAAGCCTCTTTCAAAGTCGGAGTGGATCTTACCCGCTGCCTGAGGAGCCTTTGTGCCCTTTTTGATAGTCCATGCTCTGACCTCGGGCTTACCTGCGGTAAGATATGACATAAGACCTAAAAGGTCGTAGCTTTTCTGAATAAGTCTGTCAAGACCGCCCTTTTCAACACCTATCTCTGCAAGGAACATTTCCTTTTCTTCGCCTGAAAGCTCTGCTATCTGTGCTTCAAGCTCTGCACAGATGGGAAGCACCTCACTGCCTTCTGCCTCGGCAATTTCTTTTACCTTGCAGAAATACTTGTTAGCGTTGATATCACCCGAGAAGTCCTCTTCACTCATATTGCAGGCGTATATAACGGGCTTTGAGGAAAGAAGAGCAACGGAAGCCATTAATTCTCTCTGCTCCTCGGTCATTTCAACGGCACGGGCATTTACCGCATTGTCAAGCTGTTCCTTTAAGTAACCCCAAAACTGAACATCACCTGCCAATGACTTGTCGCCCTTCATAGCCTTTGTGTCACGGTCAATTCTTCTCTGTAAAATTTCCGTATCGGAAAGAATAAGCTCAAGATTTATGGTTTCAATATCTCTTACGGGGTCAATCTCACCGTCAACGTGCATAATATCGTCATTTTCAAAGCAACGCACAACATGAATTATTGCGTCAACCTCTCTTATGTGGGAAAGAAACTTGTTTCCGAGTCCCTCACCCTTTGATGCACCCTTAACAAGTCCTGCAATGTCAACAAATTCAATTGTTGCAGGGGTAATTTTGTCGGGGGAATACATTTCGGCTAATTTATCAATTCTGTAATCGGGAACTGCAACAACGCCCACATTGGGCTCAATTGTGCAGAACGCATAGTTTGCTGCCTGTGCACCTGCATTTGTAAGTGCATTGAAAAGTGTGCTTTTACCAACATTTGGTAAGCCTACAATACCGAGTTTCATCTGTTGTTACCTCTTTATATTAAAATACATCTTATGATATCACAGATTTTCTTCATTTGCAACTAAAAATCAAGTTGACATTATTCACTTTTAGGATATAATTTTAACTGTAAATAAATACAAGTGAGGGAAATTATATGTCAAAGAAACTCGGCGGTGTTTTTACCGCTCTCTTAACTCCTTTCGGTGCAGACGGCAGCGTAGATTACAAGGCTCTTAAGAAGCTCGTAAGATTCAATCTTGATAAGGGTGTGTCGGGCTTCTATGTAGGCGGTTCAACCTCCGAAGCATTTCTTCTTTCCTCTGATGAAAGAAAGAACATCCTTGAAACCGTTTGCGAGGAAAATAACGGTGAAGCTTCAATTATCGCTCATATCGGCTGTGTCGGTGAAGACCATGCACTGGAGCTTGCTAATCACGCAAAAAAAACAGGAGTTGACGCAGTAAGCTCCGTTCCCCCTTTCTACTACGGCTTTTCCTATGATGAAATAAGAAACTATTATTTTGATATTGCTGATGTGGGTGTCCCTGTTATTATATATAACTTTGTAGCTGCAGGCGGTGCAAAGCTTTCAACGGATAATTTCAGAGATTTCCTTTCCGATAAGCGTTTTATCGGTGTTAAGCACACAAGCTCTGACTTCTTTATGCTTGAAAGACTTAAGGCATTCCGTGAGGATGCGGTTGTATTCAACGGCTTTGATGAAATGTTCATTTCGGGTCTTGCGGCAGGTGCAGACGGCGGTATCGGTTCTACTTATAACTTTATGGCTGAAAAGTTCGTAAATATCGAAAAGCTTTTCCGTGAAAACAAAATAGCTGAAGCTTATGCTGAACAGAGACGTGCAAATAACATAATTGAAGCTATCTGTAAGTTCGGTGTTATGCCCTCCGAAAAGGTACTTTGTAAGTACCTCGGTGTGGATCTGGGCACCTGCAGAAAGCCCTTCAGAAAATTAACCTCCGAGGAAGAGGAAATTCTCATTAAAATATATAACGAAAATGTTTAAGCCGGCATAATGTGTTTCAAAAAAATGTAACAATGGTTAACCTGCAGAAACAATTTGTTAATAATTAAAGGCTTCAAAATCTAAAAAATGATATTTATTCTACACTGTGTCGGATAATAAGCCAAAAAATACCGTTTTTTCGGGTTGAAATTTTGCAACATTTTGTTATAAATGTAAACATTGTAAAATGAGTTAAAAAACACTTGAAATTATGTTTCGGATTTGTTAATATACTGTTGTAGATATCCTAACGGGATTATCATACAAATTTACTATGAAAGTGAGGTCAGAATAATGAACGTTGGTGCACTTGTAGAATACCTCGGCGCATGGCTCAAGGAACTCATTAAGACAATCATGGAAGCTATGGATTGGCTTGAAATCAACTTCGGTGGCGAAGAAGATGCAACAGCTGAATAATTTATTTGCTTCACAAACAAAAAATTATTTTATTTGAAAAGAGGTGCACATAATGGATTTCGAAAAGATCACTAAGATCATTGATGATATCGTTGCTTTCATCAAGTCTGCAGCAGCTAACATTAAGAAGTTCATCGCTGGCTTCAAGAGCGAAACAGATTTCGTTCTTCCCGAAGATGCTGAATAATTTTACTTGAACTTATTTTATTATTATACTGTAAAGTGAGGTGCAAATGTAATGGCAAATTATAACAATTTCCTTGATTGGGTTCAGTATTGGGTAGAACAGCTTGTTGACCTTGTTGAATCAATGAAGGCATGGTACAATCATTTCTTCGCAACTGAAGAAGGAACAACAGAGGCATAATTTGTTTTTGTTTTAATTTATTTTTTTACTTATTAAATGAAAAGAGGTGCACACATTAATGGATATCAAGGAACTCATCAACTCAATCGTTGAATTTATCAAGGCTGTTGTTGAAGGTGTACAGGCTGCTCTTGCAGGTGTTGTTACAACAAAGGGCTACGAAAAGGCTGAAAACTATCCTGACAACTTCCCCAAGGCTGAATAATTTCAAAACACTGTAATTTTTTTATAAAAATTATGCATAATTAAAAAAGAGCTCCCGGTCGGGGGCTCTTTTTTGCTGTCTGAATGTTAATATTTGCCAACAAATCATAATTTATCGGGCTGATATCATTTCCCGAGAGGTACAAAATAAATCTTATTATCTGTAGGGGACGACGACCTCGGCGTCCCGTTGCAGATAAAAAACATTATATGTTATTTCCCGAGAGCCACACAATAAATCTGATAATTTGTAGGGGACGACGACCCGGCGTCCCGTTTCAGATAAATAAAACATTATATGTTATTTTCCGAGAGGTACAAAATAAATCTTATTATCTGTAGGGGACGACGACCTCGGCGTCC
>CAYTRD010000119.1:0-5175 GCA_964440255.1 uncultured Ruminococcus sp.
TTACCCGTATTTTTTTGTGCGTCAAAGACGGTGATTTGTGAGCATCTTTCCCCCGTTAAATTATGATTTACGGTTTGGAGGTTTTTATGAAAAATTTGGTACTTGGTGTTCCCAGTGAGAGGCAGAGGTTGTTTCTTGCCGATACTCACCGTTATATTGCCTTTGGCGGGGCAAGAGGCGGCGGTAAAAGCTGGGCGGTGAGGGTAAAGGCTGTGCTTCTGGCATTTCGTTATCCCGGAATTAAGATAATGATAGTAAGACGCACATACCCCGAGCTTCGGGCGAATCACATAACTCCGCTTAAATCAATTTTAGGGGACACGGCTGTTTATAAGGACAGCACGAAGGAGTTCACTTTCCCCACGGGCTCTGTGATAATGTTTCGTCACTGCGGAAATTCCACCGACATTGACAAGTATCAGGGAACGGAGGTAGATGTTCTGTTTCTTGATGAGGCTACACAGCTTACGGAAGAGGAATATGACCGCTTCAAGGCATGTGTCAGAGGTGTAAACGATTTTCCGAAAAGAATATATCTTACCTGTAACCCCGGGGGAGTGGGGCACAGCTTCGTAAAACGGCTTTTTGTTGACAGGGTATATAAGGAAAATGAAAATCCTGATGATTATGTGTTCATAAAAAGCCTTGTGACAGACAATTACGCTCTTATGGAGGCTGACCCCGATTACATAAAGCAGTTGGAATCCCTTCCGCCGAAGCTGAAAAAGGCGTGGCTTATGGGGGATTGGGACATATTTGACGGACAGTTTTTTGAGGAATTCAAGGATGTGCCCGAGCACTATAAGGACAGGCGGTATACACATGTTATCGAGCCTTTCGAGGTGCCCTCGGATTGGAAGATAGTCAGAAGCTTCGACTTCGGCTTCCGCAAGCCCTTTTCCTGTGATTGGTGGGCTATAGACTATGAGGGCAGAGCCTATCTCATTTTACAGCTTTACGGCTGTACCGATACTCCCAACGACGGACTGAAATGGCATCCCGACAGGATATTTAATGAGATTCACCGTCTTGAAAGCGAGCACCGTTGGCTTCGCGGGAAGTGCATTGACGGTGTGGCAGACCCCTCAATATGGGATACATCAAGGGGCGAAGCTATCATTGAAGCGGCGGACAGGCATTATGTGTATTTTATGAAAGGTGACAACAAGCGTATTCCCGGGTGGATGCAGTGCCACTACAGGCTGTCCTTTGATGATGAGGGCAGACCGATGGTGTATTTTTTCAACACCTGCAAGGCAGCCGTAAGAACGCTTCCGCTTTTACAGTATTCCGAAACCTCACCCGAGGATCTGAACACTCAGCAGGAGGATCATTTTGCTGACTCGTTCAGGTACTTTGCAATGTCAAGACCCATTGCCCCGAAAACGGCACAGAAAAAAATGTCTGCGGGCGACGACCCGTTGGAGCTGTATGGTAAGTACAGCTACCGTTGACTTGTAAAGGGCGGAGGTCAGCCCTCCGACCTTTTAACGGTGTAGCCGTTAAAGTATGATTTAAGGTGATTCTATGGATGGTTTTTATTTTCACTCAAGAAGGCTTTATGAGATGTATTCGTCTAATATGCAATATCTTTTTGTCTGTGAGACGCTTTTGTATAATGCCAGATTCAAGCCATCGGTTGTGAACGGTATTACCCTCAGGGAGGGACAGATGCTTTTTAAGACCGAGGAGCTTGCACGCTTGTGCAATATGAGTGTGGGACAGATTCGCCGTGCTCTTAAAAAATTCTCGGATGACGGAGGTATTGCCACCGAGAATATGGGCAAAAACGGGCTTATAATAACTCTTCTGCCTCCGTTTTTTTATAAGGCAGAAGGTCACAAAAAATATGACGGATATAAAAATAACCGGTCAAAGAAAAATACATACAAAAACGGCACAGAAGAAAAAAACGAAGTCTCATATGACCTGAAACGGGCAGAGGAGAGAGCAAGACAAGGTGTGCCGAAGTTGGTTAAGAGAAAAAGATAAATTATGATAGTGCAAAATGAAGAAAGGGCTTCGTCCGCGGCATCCCGTTTCGGAAAAATGAAATATCATATGTTATTTTCCGAGAGGCACACAATAAATCTGATAATCTGCGGGCGACGTCCCCTATAAGATATAAGGGCAAATGACTGCTGAATTATGATTTACAGGAGGAATTATATGAAAGGCAAAAATAATGAAACAATTAAAGATGAGGTTGCGGGTTGTATTCCTGTGATTGGAGAAAAGGAGGTGCTGGAGGCGGGGCGTATTTTAGCACGCTATAAGAGTGCTAAGGCGAGCCTTGATATGAGGGTGCTTGAAAACGAGAAGTGGTTCCGTCTTCGTCATTGGCAGCAGCTTCGTACTGAGCGAGAAAAGGAAAGACGCCATTCTGCGTGGCTTTTTAATTCGATCGTCAACAAGCACGCTGATTTTATGGAGCAGCTTCCCGAATGTACCGTGCTTCCGCGTGAATCCTCAGATACACCCGAAGCCGAAAGGCTGACCGCCGTGCTTCCCGTTGTGCTTGAACGCAATAACTGGCAGGGAATCTATTCCGATGCGGCATATCAGAAGCTCAAGACGGGCACCTCAGTTTTAAGCGTTCTGTGGAACGGCTCTGCTGACGGAGGACTTGGTGAAATCGACATTAAGAATGTTGATATTCTGAATATCTTCTGGGAGCCGGGTGTCAGGGACATTCAGAAATCGAGAAACATTTTCGTGGTTGATCTTGCGGATAACGACTTGCTTCTTGAGGAATACCCTTTTCTTGACGGGAAGCTGGGCAAGGGTGCCGATACTGTGTCTTATACATATGACCCCACGGTTGACACCACGGAAAAGTCCCCTGTTGTGGACTGGTACTATAAGAAGAGGTCGGGACTTCGCACCGTGCTTCACTATTGTAAGTTTTGTAACGGCTGTCTTTTATACGCTTCGGAAAATGACCCCGAGTTCAGGGAGCGAGGCTGGTATGACCACGGGCTTTATCCCTTTGTTTTTGACCCTCTTTTCAGGGAAGAGGGTACACCGACGGGCTTCGGCTTCATTGACATTATGAAGGAGACTCAGGAGGAGATCGACATATTAAGCAATGAAATCGTCCGTAATGCAAGGCTTGGTTCACGAAAGCGTTATTTCACCCGTGTTGAGGGTGCTGTCAATGAAGAGGAATTCTCGGACTTCAACCGTGATTTCGTTCATGTTTCCGGCTCCTCGATCGGTGAGGAATCCATAAGGGAAATAGGCTTTACTCCGCTTTCATCCGTCTATATAACCGTTTTGAATAACAAGATAAGCGAGCTTAAGGAAACCAGCGGTAACCGTGACTTTTCACAGGGGGGAACTGCGGGCGGTGTTACCTCGGGCACTGCAATTGCGGCACTTCAGGAGGCAGGCAGTAAGATTTCAAGGGATATGATATCCTCCACCTATAACGCTTTTTCTGCGGTCTGCACACTTTGTATTGAGCTTATGCGACAGTTTTATTCTGTTCCCAGAAGTATGCGGATATCGGGTGCTGACGGGAGTTATGAATATTCTCTTTTTGACAATTCCGTTCTTAAGGGCGGATTTACAGCGGGGGATTTCGGACTTGAGGGTGTGCTTCGTGCTCCCGTATTCGATGTGAAGGTCAGAGCTCACAAGCAAAATGCCTTTACGAGAACGGCACAGAATACCGATGCTCTCAACTTCTATTCAATGGGCTTCTTCGACCCTGAAAAGGCTGTGCAGTCACTTGCCTGTATGGAGCTTATCGACATTGAAAACAAGGAAAAGGTGAAGTCACTTATAAGAGAAAATGCTGTGAAATACGGAGGAATTACAAATGGTTGATGTAAAGATTTATTCGGGGGAGAACAGCTTTATTGTTACCGGTAACGGTCATGCAGGCTTTGCCCCCAAGGGACAGGACATAGTTTGTGCAGGTGTATCTGCACTTTGTATGGCACTTCTCAATGCGGTTACATATTCCGTGGAGACGGTTTTTGTTGAAGCTCTTGAAACCAGGATTTCAGACGGCAGCTTCTTTCTCGGGATAAAGGGTATAAGCGACCCTGAGCTTCTGAAGGCTGTAAGGCTGTTTATCTATATGTTTCAGACGGGTATGGAAAAAATTGAGATATCCTATCCCGAAAATGTGAATGTAAGATTGTTTAATCTTCCCGAAAGGGATGACTATAATGGCACTTCGGAACAGACGATGAATGAAAATGAGAGAAAGGAGGGATAAGGAATGGATAATAATTTTTTACTTCTGTTTTCAGAGGGTGCAGCCGAGGCTGATACGGGGACAGCAATAAATACCGATACCGCTTCACAGCCGACAGGCGAAGTCCGTGAAACAGGGGAGAAGTCCGACGAGGAAGAATTTGAAGAGCTTATCAAGGGTAAGTATTCGGATGCTTTCAAAAAACGCATACAGGGTATCATAGACAAGCGTTTTTCTAAAATGAAGTCATATGAAAACACCGTAAGAGTATGCACACCGCTGTTTGAAAAGCTCCGTGCTGATTTTCCCGATGTGGACAAAGCCGACACCGAAGGGCTTATAAACGCTTTTCTTGAAAGAAATTCCGAGGACAATGCCGAAAAAACAGAAAATACTGTTCCCCAACCGTTTATTGATAAGGTCAGGGAAACGCTTAAATTAAGAGCGGCTGAAAATGTCAGAGATACTCTTTTAAGAGAAAGCGACGAGCTTCGGAAGATATATCCCTCCTTTGACCTTCAAAGGGAGCTTACCTCATCTCCCGAAATGAAACAGCTCCTCTTGTCGGGTGTGCCTCTTCGCCGTGCTTTTGAGGCGGTGAACCTTGAACAGATCATGGGTTCTGTTCTTCGCTTCGCCGTAATGAAGGCAGGCAAGGATACGGCAGACGCTTTGAGAGGAAATGCGAGAGTGCAGGAAAATTCACTCTCAGACCGTGCATCTTCAGTAAAACGCACCGATGTGAAGAATCTCACGGAAAAAGAGATTTTGAAGATTATTGAAGATGCAGGAAAAGGTGCAAGAATAACATTCAAATCATAATTTAACGAACAGATGTTATTTCCCGAGAGGCACAAAATAAATCTTATTATCTGTAGGGGACGACGACCTCGGCGTCCCGTTTCAGATAAATAAAACATTATATGTTATTTCCCGAGAGGTACAAAATAAATCTTATTATCTGTAGG
>CAYTRD010000120.1:0-1734 GCA_964440255.1 uncultured Ruminococcus sp.
CCCTCATGATTGAGGGGGTAGGGGGTAATGATTTGTCGCAGACAATTTTTTATATATTTTATTCAAGAATATTGGAAGTAATATAATCAATATTCAGGTTTGATAGCTCCTCGCCCGCTGATTTATCATCACAGGTCCAGCAATTTATTTCGATACCGTTTTTGTGAAGCTCCTCAATTCTTTCTTTTGTTAGTGCTTTATAGTGGATGTCAAGATCAAATTTGTGTTCTTTGAGAAGAGAGGGAAGTGTATCTGAATAATTATCTGTCAAAAACTGAACTTTCTGATTTGGATAAATTTCACGGAGTTTAACAAGGTTGTTGAACGCAAACGAAATAAAAATGACATTTTCAAGATAGTCGAGCTCAATTATTTCTTCGCATATTTTTGCAATATCTTCTTTTTCAAATTCGTTTTTAAGCTCCAAAACGGCAATTTTTTCATATCTTTTGCATGTTGCGATATATTCTTTAAGTGTCGGAATTTTTAGATCCTCTCTCACTTTTATTCCGTCACGGTCGGTAAGAAGAAGCTTCCTTAGTGTATCAAATGTGGTTTCTTCTATGACCATATTGTCTATAGCGACCCGTCCTGTTGTGTCATCATGAAAGCAAACGAATTTGCCGTCAAGAGTTCTGTGTACATCCGTTTCAATACCGAAATAGCTTCTGTTACCTGCTGCAATAAAAGCTGCGTTTGTGTTCTCTTTTTCGATTCCGCTAAGACCTCTGTGAGCTACAACCTTAGTATTTTTTGATTCAAATTTAATTGTATCCATAAAGCACCTCGCATAATTATTTATACTTTAGAGTATACTATGTTAAATTTAAGAATACAATACATTAATTACACATCAACGGTTGAATATCCAATTAAACAGTGCTTTTATGAAATTTATTAATTTCTGAAGCAGGCTGACAGATTCTTCAATATCGGGTACATCAGTATCCATTGATAAAGCACCTATCAGCATATAACCGTCTACTGTCAGGGTTATGCAGTTTGCTGAATCTTTTTCAACCTTTTTGCCGTTTACATAGAAAGTGAAATCATCATTTATCCACATATCCTGTACGCGGACAACGATAACAGAGCCTTTCTCAACTTCAAGAGTAGAATTTGGTCCCTGTGGCTTAAAATCTCCGCCGTTAACTGAAACCTCATACCATCCGATTCCGTCTGTTTTGCCGAAACAAATATGGAATGTTTGCGGTACTTCAACAGGTGCAATAACGATTACCGGAATGGCTCTTACATCTCCGTTACCGAAATCAGCATATATCGTTGCATTTCCTGGAAGAATTCCCACAACCTTGCCGTTTTCATCAATAAAAGCTATATTTTCATCAGAAGAACTAAATGTAACATTAACTTTTGCATCCTCGGGAGTAACTTTTATAATGCTTGTAGGTACACCTGTAAGAATCACCAGTTCTTCAGGAATTTCGATAACATAATCTTCGTCGTCAGGAGTTGACGGCTCATCAGGTACTGCAGGGGTGTCAGGCGTTGTTGTATCTTCAGGTTCAGTAGTAGTTTCTTCGGGAAGAGTAGTAGTTTCCTCGGGAAGAGTAGTAGTTTCCTCGGGAAGTGTGGTAGTTTCCTCGGGAAGTGTAGTAGTTTCCTCGGGAAGTGTGGTAGTTTCCTCGGGAAGAGTAGTAGTTTCCTCGGGAAGAGTGGTAGTTTCCTCGGGAAGAGTAGTAGTTTCCTCGGGAAGTGTGGTAGTTTCCTCGG
>CAYTRD010000120.1:1834-5107 GCA_964440255.1 uncultured Ruminococcus sp.
CGGGAAGTGTGGTAGTTTCCTCGGGAAGTGTGGTAGTTTCCTCGGGAAGTGTGGTAGTTTCCTCGGGAAGTGTGGTTGTTTCTTCCGGAGCAGTTGTTGTTTCTTCGGGAACAACAGGCTTCTTAACGGTAATAATTATTTCATCATATTTTGAAGGGTTATCAGTTGATGTAACTCTAATTGTAGCAGTACCTTCACCAACAGCGGCGATGTTACCGTTGTTATCCACAGTAGCTACACTTTCATCACTTGAACTGTAAATTAAAGCTTTGTTAGTTGCATTATCAGGTGTAATAATTGTTAAAATTGAGTCTGTATCACCGATTTCTAATTCGAGAGAATCTTGAGGAATAATAATATTATCTACAGGTATTTTAACATTTATAGTGACAGTTTCAAAAATTTCAGGATTATCCTTAGATGTAATAATAATAGTTGTTGAGCCTTCTCCGACAGCGACAACATTACCGCTTGAGTCAACTTTTGCGACAGCCGGGTCACTTGATTCGTAAATAAGCTCTTTATTTGTTGCATCATCATTGGTTGAGGCATCAACATTCCTTTCTTCACCTACATTAAGAGTGAAGTCAGCAGATGCTGTAATTTCTGTTACCGGAATTTTTACGGTAACCTTAACTGTTTTGACAACAGAAGGATTGTCCTCTGACCTTACTGTAATAGTCGCTTCACCTTCACCTACGGCTGTAAAATTGCCGTTTTCATCAACAGTAACAACACTTGTATTATCGGATGTGAATTTAATGTTCTTATTTGATGCATTAGCAGGTGTTATTGTAACATTAATCTTATTGGTATCATTCTTGTTGATAACTATATCTTCCTTGTCGAGCTCAATGTTTGTTACAGGAATTTTTACGGTTACGGTAATTTCATCATATTTTGTAGGATCATCCTTAGATGAAACAGTGATTTTTGCTGTTCCTTCGCCAATTGTCGTAATTTTACCGTTTTCATCAATCTTAACAACTTCTTCATTATCGGAAAAATAAACGATGTCTTTTACTGTAGCATCATCAGGACTTACTGTAACATTGATTATCGGTTCTTCTCCGAAATTGATTGTCAAATCTCCGCCGTTTATCTCTACGCTTTCAACAGGTCTTTTAAAATATCCGTAAAGAACGACTTCTTTTTCAGGCATTTCAAAAATGCTTGATATAACAGTAACATCGGAGGTATACCAGCCTTCAAAAACATAACCTTCTACAAAGGGAACAGTATCTACGGTAACAGCTTCACCGGCAGCAAATTCATAGCAGGGAAGCTCAGGGGCATTTTCAGGAATGTCAAAATCTATGTCATATTTATATGTAACGGTATAAAGCTTCTCCCACGAACCGACGATATGCACATCATTATTTATTATAAAAGTGCCTGAGCTGATATCGGCATCGTCTGTTGACCAGCCGGAGAATCTGTAACCGTCTGCTGAGGGAACTGTTGCGACGGAAACGCTTGTACCTTCTTCATAAGTGGCATCGGGAGTAAGAGCAACACCCTCGGGTACGACAGAGCCTGTAAATTCATAGGTTACCTTATATTCTTTCTTTTCAGGTTCGGTCGGCTCACTTTTATAAGTCAGAAAACCGCCGTCTTCCGTAAGTTTTGCATAAGAAGCTCCGGGCGGAACGTAAGCAAACTGACTATCATATATATCTTTTCCGCCGACAATTGCATAACAACAGTTGAATACGCCATCATTGAGATTAGTAATTGAAGCAGTGGACCACCCTGAGCCGACATAAATATATTCAAGCTCGTTACAATAATAAAACATATATTTCATTGTGGTAACATTTGATGTGTTGAATGAACTTAAATCGAGCTCTTTAAGAAGATGACAGTTTCTGAACATATAACTCATATCTGTAACATTGGTTGTATTCCAATTTATACCTGTTACAGATTCAATTTTATAGCAGTTATAAAACATTGCGTAAAAAGAGGTTGCGTTGTCAGTATGAAATGCATTATTAAAGTTAACATTAACCAATTCTGAAAAAGAATAGAAAATGTATTTGGAGTTTTCGTTTGCAGCGACACCTCCGTCACCGGCAATATAGACATCATATCTGTCTGCACCTGCAGTATCTGTTGCAGTATTATTCAATTTCATCCATGCCATAACACTTAAATCCTTTGCGGCTGAAACGTCCCAGTATGAAATTGTGTCGCTTGAATTTATCTGAGTATAGTCAATTGCATCAAGAAAAGTAACTGTTACCACTTTATTGTAATACTGGTGATAATCTTCACTTGATGCTGCAGTATAGTATTCCATAACCGGATAAGCTTTGGTTGTTGCATATGAAAGAACTGATACAGGTAAAATGGTGTATATCATTATTAAAGACATTAATAATGCTGCACCTTTTCTTAAAACCTTGTTTTTCATAACACTTCTCCTTTGTATTGTTAGGATAATTAATTACATCCATAAACAATATATCATAAAAATGATTTATATACAACAACATTTTTTATTGATTGTGACTAAAAAGATTAAAAATCGTCATTTTTCAACTCAATAAATTACAATTTACATTTCTTTAATATATATTTAAAGATTAAGTAATAGTCAGTAACATTAAAATCAAAACTTATTAATAGGTAAACCGCTATTCTGACTATACAGAATAACGGTTTATAATGATATATAGCCCTTTACGGTACAGCTCGGGTTGGTGATTACGCAGTTATACTTATGTGTGAGTTTTTCCGTGCTGTCCCCATAGGATATGATGGTATCGCAATCATTACAGAATGTATCACCTGTGTAGCCTGCTGAATTCAGTAAATCAATAGCGGTAAATCCGGAAAGGGTGTACGAATTCGATCCCCTTTGATATTTTGATATGTTGCTTGTTACTTAATCGACAAGCTACGATAGAGAAGAGTGAAAAGTTGAGAGTTAAAGATGAAAAAATTAAATCGACAAGCTTCTGTAGAAACTTGTCGATTCTGGTACGAGTGTTCATAACGGATTCAATGAATAAATTGTTAACGGCGGCTAAACACACATTGTTTAAATTTATCATTAATAACCGAAAGGAATTGCAAATTATGAAAAACAATATTTTATCTTGCGAATTCAACATTGATACCGCATGTGTCGAAGTAAAATTAACCGACGGTTCCATGGTGTCAATAGACTGCATTGCAGTAGAAAACGAATATGCAAACAATATGTACGAAACATCAGAACTTGATTATCTCATCTACAACGAGCCGATGAGTTATGTCAGATTACTT
>CAYTRD010000121.1:0-5041 GCA_964440255.1 uncultured Ruminococcus sp.
ACAATTGCAAGAATGTCGCTCTGCTTTACAACAACATATTCGTCTGTGCCGAGCTTTACTTCTGTGCCTGCATATTTGCTTAAAATTACCTTGTCGCCGCATTTAACCTGCATAACTGTTTCCTTGCCGTCAACCATACCGCCGGGGCCTACTGCAAGAACTTCTGCAATTTGGGGCTTTTCCTGTGCAGATGCCGCAAGGATAATTCCGCCCTTTGAGGTCTCTTCTGCCTGTGTGAATTTGAGAACGACTCTGTCGCCTAAGGGTCTGAGTGTCATAATAGTAATTCCTCCCGGATAAAAATATTAAACAAATTTAGAATTTAGCACTCGCTTTCTTTGAGTGCTAAATATATTTTAATCATATTTTCAAAAAATGCAATACCTTTTATAAAAAAATTTCCTGTTTTTTACCAATTTATATTAATATTATGTGTCTGCAGATAAAATTATATGGTGCAATTCTTAAATTTTTAGTAAAATTAAATCTCTTTGTTCAAAAAAAGATTTTTTGTGGAAATACAGGAAAATATAATGTATAATAATTATTATAATAAGAAGAGATAAACAATAAGGAATATGTATAATGGAAAAAAGTGAATATAAATATGAGCTTCATTGTCATACAAGTGATGTAAGTCGCTGTGCCGCATCAAATGCCATAGAAGCCGTGAAATTTTATAAGGATAACGGGTATGACGGTATTGTAATAACTGACCACTATTCACCGCAGACCTTTTTATTTCATATGGCGATTTTTCCTCATAAGTTTATTGATAAATATACAAAAGGCTACCATAGGGCAAAGGAAATTGCAGGGGAGGATTTTACCGTGCTTCTCGGCTGTGAGGTGCGTTTCTTTTTTACGATTGATGATTTTCTTATTTACGGTATTGATGAAGATTTTCTTAAAAACAGCGGTAATTTAATGAAAATGTACCTTAAAAGACTATTTACCCTTTGCGACAGAGAAAAGCTCATTCTTCTTGAAGCACATCCGTTCAGAAAGCTACGCTTCCGTCATAATCCTGAGTATCTTCACGGATGTGAGGTGTTTAACGGCAAGGATGCCGGCACTGATGCAAATGAAAAAGCTAAAGAGTGGGCAAAGAAAAGCTCATTTAAGATAATTACCTCGGGAGGAGATTTTCATAATAAGAACAGCACCAACCCTGCAGGCATAATCACAAATGAGCCTATAAAAAACAATGATGACCTTTTAAGAATACTGAGGTCAGGTGATTACAGATTAATAGAATACTGACGCTTTTACCGACTAAGGTACTTTTTTCGGTTAACAGACAGTTGACGAAAATCAGAATTACAATATGACAAAATTTACCCCCTTTCCCTTTGATAAATAAGGGACAGGGGGAATTTAATTTCTTACTTTCGGTCAACGAAGTGTCAGCCTGCAGACAGATATTTACGCTGATATGTAACGGTTTTTCCGCTGACCTTTAAGCCAACCCCTTTATATATAAGAATGAATAATAAGAATGATAATAAGAATGATATAAAGAAAGGTGTAATATGTGTCTTGTGCAAAGTGCACAAAAAATATTAAAAAATAGTTTTGAATTTTTCTTGATTTCAGCCCTGATTCCACCTCATGGATTTTTTAAATAGTGTATAATAAGCACAGAACTTATAAGGAAGTGATAATACGGATAAGGGCTTTTTGAAAATTCCGAGAGCATTTGACCAGTGGAAAGAATTCAATACACCTGAATACTTCTTTGCTTATTATAAGCTTATGTACCTTGCAAGATTCAAGGAAGCGTATATCGACGGTGTGGAGGTAAAGGTCAATCAGATACTCATTTCAAAAACAGAGCTTGCAAAGCAGTTAGGTTACACGCTTGCTCAGACAAGGCGGATACTTGACAATTTTACCCGTGCCGGAGGCATAAAAACGGAGAACATCAGGAATAAATATACTCTTATCACGGTGCTTGAGCCTTTTTTAAGCGGTGAAAGGAAACCTCATAGTATGACCGGAAAGAGCAGCACAAAATCTGTTCCCGAAAAAATAACGGAAATCAAGGTATCTGATAATATTGAAAATATATGTGACGATGAAAAGATAAAAGCCGAAAACGGAAAAACCGCCTACGGCAAATTTAATAATGTATATCTTACCGATGATGAGTATTATGATTTCTGCACGGAAACAAAGAATGCAGATAATTACATAAATTCTTTGTCCGCATATTTAGTAAACAACACAGGTAAAAGTTATAACAATCACTATGCACTTTTGCTGAATAAAATTTATGAAGAGCAGCTAAAAGGCGGATTTGCGGATAAAGAAAAAGAGGAACCGAAATGCGACCCCAACGTATCGTATGACCTGAAAAGAGCAGAAGACAGAGCACGCCAGCATGTTCCGAAGCTGGTTAAGAGAAAACGATGAATTATGATTTATCGTTTTTTTCGGTAAATTACTGCTCCTGATATTGCAACGGCTGATGCACCGATGATTCCGGCTGCTGCAAGGCGTTTTACCTGTTCCATACTTGTAGGGATGTGGTTGAATATGAATTCCTGTAAAGGATTTGAAAGCTTTTCGTCGGTGAGTGAATCATAGGTTACCGTGTAGGTGTTGAATGATGAAAGGTCGTTTTTGTCGAGCTCAATAATTCTTACACCTCTGTTTCTTCCGGGACCGTACACATTGAAGCCTGCACATTGAGTATATATAAGCTTCATTCCCGAGTGGTCGGCAACAAAGGAATTAATATGGTCGTGACCTACAATAAGGGCGAGGATATTGCCCTTTTCGAGAAGAGCCGCAAACTGTCCCGAATTTCTGTCGGGTGTGGCAGGGGATTCGTGCATAAAACCGCCCTGATTCTTTATTTCTTCGGGCAGAACATAAAATTCCCCTTTGTGCTGTCGGAAGGCTTCTACCGCACCTTTTGTGCCGAATTTGACACGCTTTATAACATCATAATATTCGGGTACGGGGATATGCTGAAAAACGATCCCCTTTGTGTAGTCTTCGTTTTCTTTTGCCCTTTCCCGTTCATTTCTGAACCATTGAAGCTGTTCTTCAGATACGGGCAAATATTCACCTGTAGGGGACTGACCGTTTGAGTCGATAAGGTACACATCAAAAATGTGCTTGCTGTTATTATAAAGGGGGAGACGGAATGTGCCCTTGTCCTCATCACACCTGTATTCACCGGAAATACAGAAAGCTGATTCATTATATATGTCAGCCTGTTCGGCGTTTGAAAGTCCGACTTGACAGTCGTGATTTCCGTATGTGACGGCAAAGGGAATGCCTGCTTCTTCAATAGGAGAAATTATTGTTTTAACAGTAGCCTTAGCAAGCTCTTTTCTGTTTTTTGTATAAAATGAGGGGTGAATTCCGTAAAGCTGGTCGCCTGTAAACACAACAAGGTCGGGCTTTTCCTGTCGGATAGCAAGAGATATAAGACGCAAGGTGTCGGGTGATACCTTTGCACCCTCCTGAACATCAGCCAACTGCATTATTTTGAATTTACCGTTTTCATTGAATTTTAATTTTTCGTTATACATAATTTCACCCTTGAGATGTATTTGTTATATTTTACTATAATTATGGTTGGTTTTCAATATAAAACATAATTTATATGTCAGTTGCCGATTTGTCCTCGGTAAATTTCGATTCAGGTATGCAAAAAAACCGTTCAGGGGAGAACGGTTTTTTTTGAGATTTATTCTGTTTCCGTAATTGTAAGTCCCAATACCTTGAGCTGTTCGTCGTCAACTTTTGAGGGACATTCTGTCATAGCCTCTGTTGCGTCCTTAAGCTTCGGGTATGCGATAACATCACGAAGGCTTTCCGCACCTATCATCTGCATAACAAGTCTGTCAAGGCCGATACCCATACCGCCGTGAGGGGGAGGACCGAAGCGGAATGCATCAAGAAGATAGCCGAACTTGTTGTGTGCTTCCTCGTCGGAAAGTCCTAAAAGCTCAAATATCTTGCCCTGAAGCTCGGGATTTGTGATTCTTACAGAACCGCTGGAAAGCTCGATTCCGTTAAGCACAAGGTCATATGCCTTTGCTCTTACAGAGCCCTTGTCGCTTTCAAGATAGGGGATACATTCATCGAGAGGTGAAGTGAAGGGATGGTGCATAGCTACCCATGTGCCTGTTTCCTCGTCCCAATCGAAGAAGGGGAATTCAACTATCCATAAGAAATTGTAGCCCTCGGGAATAATATCAAGCTTCTTTGCAGCTTCATTACGAAGTGCACCGAGAATTGAGAGAACAAGATTCTTCTTTGTGTCACCGATGATGAATACAACATCGCCCTTTTCGGCACCTGCTCTGTCAAGAATTTCAGCCATCTTTTCTTCTGAAATGAATTTACCGAAGGAAGAAGCGATACCGTCATCGGTGTATCTTATCCAAGCCATACCCTTAGCACCTATGCCCTTGGCAAATTCAGTAAGCTTGTCAACTTCTTTTCTTGTATAAACGGAAACGGCATTTTTTGCTGTGATACCTCTTACGGTACCGCCTGAAGCAATTGTTCCCTCAAATACGCTGAAGCCACATTCCTTTACGATATCGGAAAGGTCGAAAAGCTCCATACCGAAACGGGTGTCCGGCTTATCTGAGCCGTAGCGTTCCATCGCGTCCTTGAACTTAAGTCTGGGTAGGGGAGTGGGAATATCAACATTTATTGCTTCCTTGAAGAGCTTTACTATGTAGCCTTCAATCATATTAAGAACATCGTCTACATCAACGAAGGACATTTCAAGGTCGATCTGTGTAAATTCCGGCTGTCTGTCTGCTCTTAAATCCTCGTCACGGAAGCAACGTGCGATCTGAATATATCTGTCAAAGCCTGCAACCATTGAAAGCTGTTTGTAAAGCTGAGGTGACTGGGGAAGAGCATAGAATGTTCCCTTGTGAATTCTGCTGGGAACAAGGAAGTCACGGGCACCCTCGGGAGTTGATTTTATTAGCATGGGAGTTTCGATTTCGATAAATCCGTTTTCATCAAAATAGTCGCGTGTGATCTTTGTTATTTTATGACGCAT
>CAYTRD010000122.1:0-4859 GCA_964440255.1 uncultured Ruminococcus sp.
GTCGTCGTCCCCTACAGATAATAAGATTTATTTTGTGCCTTTCGGGAAATAACATCTGTTCATTAAATTATGATTTAGTAATAATATATTGGGTTTTCGTTCATTGAGTAATTATAATTTCTGACATACTCCGGAGCATCCTGTTCGGAAAGGTATTTTATAATGTAAGTGCCGTTGTCATACTTTACGAGACAAAAATAACCCGAATCGAAGGTGTATTCGTGAAGCTTCATAAGTGAATCAAGCTCTGTAAGCTTCTCTTTGTCGGTTATCTTGTTTTCTGCCATTTTATCCTCCAGCTTATATGACGGGTCGGAGCTGATATCGTAATAGTCACTTGCAAATTCAGGATATGCGAAGAAATCGTGAATAAAGCTACTGTTGTAGAAGCTGTAATAATTGAATATTTCTTCGGAATCATATTCACGGAAGGATACGGATTCTATGGTGAATTCAGACTTGAAGCAATCATCAAGTCCCATATTTTTCAAGACTTCAAGGGTATTTGTCATAGTGTCCGTTATGATGACATCATATGTTCCGTTATAATCCATTCCGCCGAGAGACTGATAGGGGGTGTTGTCTGTTGAAAGATAAGGAGAATCGACGGGCTCCTCTTCGGGGAACAGCTCCTCATAAATTTCATCTTCGGAAATTTCTGCTTCGGGAATCGTGACTGTGTGAGGAGTTGCCATTGTCACACCCTCTTCCATGACTGCATCATTAATGCTGTAACCGTTTACACCCTCGATTTGTGTAGCCTCAGCCGTGATGCCGAAGCTGAGCACTCCCAGCTGTTTTGCTGAGGCTGTAAAATAGTCTGTTGCTATCTGTGAAGAAAGGTCTTTATAAACTGCATCCTTAAGTGCGGTGAACTCTTCCTTGGTAAGATCAAGTGTTCTGTTTTCGTGTAAGGAGGTCGTTCTTGCCGTGACAAGTGAATAATCATAAGAGAATGCAAGACGCATAAAAGAAGCATCGTCTACATAGCCGTATTTATTATACTCTTTCTTGATTTCTTCTATACCGCCGAAATCATAGAACAGAGTTTTCAGTTCGTTTTTATAAGCTTTAGTATCAAATGCCGTAAAGAGAGCAGATACTTCTTCCTTGCTTGTAAGTGTGTGCTTTCTCTCGGAATATCCGCCGTTTTTGTAGTTGTAACGGATGACTATTTCACAGTTAGTACCGTCGTTGGCTTCATTTTGCACGATTTTACGGTTTATCTCCATTATTTTGTCTATATCATCCGAATCCGTCATAACGGGTAAGAAGGTATAACGGTAAACTTCGTAAAGTCTTATGATACCGTCGGAATTCCAGCCGTAGCCGTAATTTTTTGTTGTAATTTGTGAATAGGAGAAAGGAACGGTAAGCTCAACCGATTCAACCTTGCTTCTGTCGGGGATGTATGTTGCATAGCCGAAAGCACCCGTGGCACAGATGCCGAAAATTATTGCGATCACAGCCATATGAGCCACGAATTTATAAAGAGATTTCAGAATTTTTATAAAGCTTCTCTTTAAGAAAATTTCTGCAATAATATAAAGTCCGAATGCAGCAAGACCGCCTACCGTGAGAACTATCCAGGTTTCAGTCCAGCGAAGCTCAGACAGCATTATACAGGAGCCGAAGAAGCAAAGCTCGAAAATCGTAAGATTGCTGAGAAATTTATTCGTGTTAAGGAATCCGCAGTTTTCAGCCTTTATTCTTCTGAAAAGAAGTGCACCGAGAGAGCCGAGAAGGGTTGCAATAATAAACCACGGAATGTGAATAAATATATTGGGGAAGTACCATTTTGTATCTGAGCCCAAACCGATAAGGTAAATTGCTTCGTCCTTGATGTCGCCCCTTGCAAAGGCTTCTGCTTCCCCTGTAAAGAACAAGAGGGGATTATAAGAAGCGGTTGCCTCTAAAAGGGAGAAGCCGGAGGTGTAATCGTACCATTTTGAAGCAAAGGACTCTATATACATATCGTATGTTGAAGACGGTAAGAATGCACCGATTATCTGTTCCGTTATGAATACGATAATTGTAGGAGCAAACAAGAGTGCAACGGAGTAAACCACAGCCTCCGATACCGTGCCGACACTTGAAAATACTACGGCTGCAACAGAAAAGCAAAGCAGTGAAAATACAGAAAATCCGCAGTACATATGTAAAAGTACAAGTGATAACTGCCATGAACCTCCGAGGAAAATAAGATTTACTATATAAGAAAGAATAACGGGAATTATATTTGCGGCACATAAAAGCACAGCACCTGCAAAATATTTTGACATAAAAAGTGTACTTCTCTTAATACCGAGGCTGTAAAAAACATTGACGGTCTTTTTGTCGCATATGAAATTGAAAAGCCTTACAGCAACAAGAAGAGAGAGAATACCTAAAAGTCCGAATATGATATATAATGTTGAGGTGTCATATACACCGTAAACAAGGAATTTATAAGTATCCTTTGCTTTTGCTGATTCTTCTGTGAAATTCCCCGAAATGCTTCCGTAATTTGTAGTGATAAAATCAACAAGGGGAAGTACTGCCATAAAAAGTGTCTGGAAAAGGCACATAAGCACGGCAGGAACAAAGGACGCGGAAAGACCGCTGAAAAATGAATATGCAGCACCTTTCTTTTTACTTAAAGATTTGTGAAAAATCATAATCCACACCCTCCACTTCTTCAAGGAATATTTCTTCCATAGTCATGGGGAACTGTTCAAGGTAAACGGGCTTCATTTCCTTTATCATACTTTCAGCCCTTTCCTTTTCCCCTTTGACGGTAATTGTTATAAGCCGTCCGTCCTTTGTGAATTTGCTTAAAGGTATCATAGCGAAGTCTTCTTCGTGCTTATCGTCATTTTCAGCGAATGCCATACGGTATTTTGTGAAATTATCGCCGACATCTGCCATATTATGGTCAAGCACAAGCTTTTTGCCGTTGATAAGTCCGAAACGGTCACACATATCTCCTAAATCGTGGAGATTATGTGATGATATAATTACGTGTGCACCTCTGTCCTTTACATATTCCGTGACAAGATTTTTTATTATCTGTCTTTTCTGCGGGTCAAGCCCGTCGAAGGACTCGTCAAGTAAAAGAAAATCGGGGTTCGTTGCCATAGCAAGCACCAATTCAGCCTGCCTTTGCATACCCTTTGAAAAGCCGTTCAGATTCTTTTTCGGGTCAAGGCCGAAAACATCGGTAAGTCTTCTGAAGGTATCGTAGCTGAAATTACTGTAATAGCCGTTATAGAAAGCCGCCATTTTATTCATACTTGAATATGCCTTGAAATAAATGTCATCGGGCACATAGAAAAGACGGGATTTCTGTTTTGCGTTATCGTAAATATTTTCACCGTCAAAAAGCACCTCACCGCTGTCGGCTTTATATACACCTGAAACAGTTTTGAGAAGTGTGGTTTTACCTGCTCCGTTATAGCCTATAAGACCGTACACCGTACCCGGCTCCACCTTAAAGCTTAATCTGTCAAGAGCAGTATATTTTCCGTAGCATTTAATGAGATTCTTAATTTCAATCAAGGAAAATTCCTCCTTTCGTGCTTCAATATTAACATATAGAAAAACCTTAACGCAATAAGGTTAAGGTTTTCTTAAAGATTTCGTAAATTATTCATTAAAGAGAAAGTCTTCAATAGTGTCAAGATACTCTTTAACCGTTTCGTCTACGCTGTTATAAATTTCGTGTTTGCATTTTGTAAATTTCACTAATCTGCCGTTCTTTACAAGCTTTATGAAAGCATCTTCCATTTCTGAAAAAACAGTAGAATCCTCTTCGGGCTGGCAGAGAAGGACTTTTGCGGTAATTTTTGCATTTCTGTTTTCGTCAAGATTGAGCTTTGATACCTTGATTGCCTCATTTACCCAACGGTAAGAGGGTGCAGATGTCTGCAGATGTGCGGTTTTACATTTTTTCGAGTGGTAATAATCAAATCTTTCCTTGCTTGTGTCATGGCTGTCTTCATATGTTCTTTCAGGGTTGAAGCCTTTATAGCCTATAACCTTATCCTTTTCTTTTCCGAAAAGGATAAATGCACGTGTAACAAATTTTGTGACAGGCTCGGGAATGCCTGCAGTTTTTGCCTTTATCATAGGTGCGGAAAGAATGACCTTGCTGAAAACATCGGGGTGTTTCTGCATATGCTGAACGGCTACTGCACCGCCCATAGAATGGGAATAAAGATAAAGGGGAAGTGAAGGGGCAGCAGGACGGATGACCTTTTTTACAAGAGTCTGAAGGTCATCAACATACTGGTCGAAATATTTTATATGAACTACCTGTCCGTCTGAATTATGACGGTGTGAAAGCCCGTGTCCTCTGTGGTCAACAATGAACACATTGAGATTCATATTAAGGAAGTAATAGCACATTTCACGGAATTTTTCCGCAGATTCCGTGAAACCGTGGGCAATTGCAATATTCCCCACAGGTGCGTCAGCCCTATAAAATACATAATGTATCTTTTTTCCGTCGAGAGCCTCAAAGAAGCTGTCCTCAGCTCTTTCAAGAAGAAAAGGCTCGACGATGCTTTCCATTGAACCTGCAAAGCCTGTTTCGCTGATAAAATAATCCCGTGTTTTCATAAATAACCCTCTTCTTTATAAATCATAATTTATCGGGGGAAAGATACTCACAAATCACCGTATTTGACGCACAAAAAAATATGGGTAACATCCACGATAAAACAGATATAAAATTTTTGAATATTAATTCACGCTGAAAGTTATCAGGTGCTTGTTTTTCGGCTCTTCGCAGTACCGTCGTACAGCTTGCCAGAGCCGAAAAACACAAATCCGCCGATTTCTGAGCCCTTTCCCGTGGGTTGACGGAGTGTGTGCAGACC
>CAYTRD010000123.1:0-4765 GCA_964440255.1 uncultured Ruminococcus sp.
ACGGCTTATCGGTAAGCTGTGAAAAGCTATGCGTATGACCGGATTCGCTCTTTTCCGAAAGCAGCTCGCTTATTTCAGACTCTGTATAGTATCTGTCGTCGTGGATATGCTCATAGCCACCCGACATTTCGGAAGAAACAAACTCCCGAAGCTCTTCCTCTGTGAGATATACCCCCTCATGCAGGTGTGAAGCCTCGCTCTTTTTCTTAAGAAAAGCATCTGTTTCAGCCTCGGTATAATACCTGTCATCGTGCAGATGTCCGATTTCAGACTTGTTTTCAAGTGCTTCAAAAATAAGTGCAAGGCTCTTAAGCGTTTCATCGCTCACCTTGGGACAGCTCATATCGTCAAGAGACTGATATACGGGCAGCTCGAGCACGGGACTTTTACAAATGTATTCATTTCCGTCTGTGACAAAAAGCTGACAAAGAAGCACGCCCTTTCCGTCAAGAAGACTGCAGGGAAGCGGATAGCTTCCGCCCCCGTCGGAATATGTGAGTGCTTCGGTAATATAAATTTTACCCATAGGCGTCACAAAGCCAAGCTTTACGGTCTTTCCGTAATATTCCTCATCAATTGTAAAGCTTATCGTCCTTGAAATATTCTCCCCCGACTGAAGCCTTTCGGTATCGGGAATTATCTTCATAGTCTACCTCCTTTTTTTAATCACAATTTGCACGGTGAACGCCCTGCAAATTTTGATATATACTTCTTGCAAGGCTTCCGACAGAGGAATCCAGAAAGCTGTCAAAAAGGCGGTTGTCACTTTCGGAGTCTATAAAGCCGACTCTCAAAAGATACGCCCTTTCGGGTACACTGCACTCAAATGACAGGAAGGGTGAATACCTTGTATATGTATGCACACCTCTGTAACGAAAACCTGCGTTTTCACATATCGAGTCCAGCAGCTCATACGCTTCATTCTGGCAAACCGCATCAGCATCACTCTTTACGAGTATATCTGCACCGAAGGTAACCTCATTTTTAAGTGAAGTGCCTCTGTGAAAAACAAGAAGTATATCCTCGCTTTTCATAATGCGGTTCTGAATTCTTCCGCCGAGAAGTCTTACATCAAGGCTTCCGTCAATTTTCAGAAGCTCTCTTTTAAGAGCAAGACATAGCCTTTTGGAATCGCTGTACTCCGTTCTTCTCCCCGAAACCCCTCCGGGGGAAGAAACGGTATGAGCAAAATTAAGATAAATTACGGGCATAGGCATTACCCGAGCTTTGAAAGCTTTATAAGACGGTCTATATATTCCTCATTCTCCTTTTGTGAGGTATCAATACCCAGAGCCTTAAGAATAGAATAGTCGCCGTATTTTGCATAAAATTCGCCTACCTCCTGAAGCTCCTCATCGGAAAGCGAGGATATATCCACACCAAGGTCGGAAAGCAGAGAATAATCCTTATATTTTGCAAAGAACTCCGCCTTTTCCTTTGCGTTATTGAAGTCCGTATCCGAGGTGTCAACTCCCAATGCATTAAGATAGGATGTATCGCCGTAGGAAGCGGCTTTAAGTGCAAAATTCAAAGCAGCTTCGCTTTTTTCATCCTCATTCTTTTCGGCATCGGAAAGCAGCTCATAAAGGGAATAAAGAGAATCCATAGAGTCAAGATATCTTTCGTAGGCTTTTTCCTCAAGCTCTTCACTCTTTTCGGTAAGTGCGTCGGAATACTTTTTCTTTTCTTCGCTTGCCTTCGTAAGTCCGTAGGAATTGCCGTAGCCGCCCGTAAGCGAAGCGGCAAGCCCCATAATGTCCTCGGAAGCCTTATCCCCCATTTCGTCATACTGCTTTTTATACTGACTGTATAAGGGGTCAGCGTTCACATCGTAGGAATATGAGGAGCTGTCCCTGATTATCTTATTAATGATGTTTTCAGCCATAAGCCCCACCGTATCCGTGGGTAGAAGCCCCGAATCAAGCCTTTGCTGATACCGTGCATCCTCTGCCGTTATTTTTCCGTCAGCGTTGTTATCGGCGGCAAGGTCTTGTTCTATAAGCCCCACAGCCATATTAAGTATTTCCTGAGCACTATACTTTTTAGCCACCGTCATTCACTCCTTTCACTTCATTTCTGAGGGACTTTACCTGTACCGTCAGCCTTGACACCTCTTCCTTGAGGGATAAAAGAAGAGTGTATATCTTATTAAGGTCTGTCCCTCTCAAATTTTTATCAGTCAATATTTTTCACCTCACCGCAAAGCTGTACCACGCGTTCAATTGCGTATAAGCTGCATTCATTTCTGCCCTGAAGCTTTAATGTAAAGCTCTGACAGGGAGCCGTGGGCACCAATGCTCTGAAAATTCCGTCGGTCTTTTTATCAAGATAGAAAATTCTCTTATATTCCGGCTCACAGTCGGTTTTTACACTTACCTTAATAAGTGCATCTTCCCCAAGGGACAGAGAAAAACGCAGGCTTCTTATCTTTTTATTGAGGGAAGTGATGTCCTCGGAAAGCTTTCCCGTTTCGGCATACCACAAAACCTCAGCCTCCTCGTAAGGAGTAAAGGCAACCTCACCGATAACGGGAATAGCCTTGTTTTTATCCGTAATATTTTTCATACTGTCCGTAAAGAGCGTGTATGATATGTTTACAGTATCAAGTCCCAGATGAAAAAGAGTGCCGTCCTTTATAAACATAAAACGGGTGTTAAGCCTGTCGTCCTCCCTGTGCCACAGTCCCGAGGAGATATCATAAGCATAAATGCCCCGTATTCCCTCAGAGTCGGTCATTGCAATTCTGTATTTCCCCTTATATCCCCCTGCAACCGAGTCCGAAAAGCCTGTCGTATCAAGTGCCTCAGACACGGACACGGGAAGTGAGCCGTCATAGACCATAACCGAGCTGTTGCTTTTGTAAAATATCCTCTCGTTGAGATTGACGATACTTAGATTCTGCCCCTTTTCCACACCTCTTGCGGGCACGGTATATACGGTAAAATCCGAGGGAGTGTCGCCCAGCACCCTTATAATAAAGTCCTCCTTGAAGAAAAGCACTTCATTTCCGAGCTTTCCTGCTCCCGTGAACTCCCCGTGACAGCCAAGGGACACGGCATACGAATCCGTGGAGATACCGTCAAAGCTGTACCACTCTTCGGGATTGCCGAGCTTTGAAGCATATATCTCGTTTACATATGCACCATCATTATTCTTTCCGTAACGGCAAGCCCACAGACGGTTATTGTGCTCCACAGCAAAGTCCATACAGGGAATATTCTTTGAAAGCCTTACCCCCGTCACATCACCGTCAACCTTAAGCGGCCCTGACAGAACAAGTGAATTATCGGTGACAAAAACCACCTTATGCAGACCGTCCGAAAAGCTCTTTTCCGAGGAAGAAGCATAAATTTCCGTTCCCTCCGAAAAACCGCTGATGTTTTCGGGAAAGGCAATACGAAAATAAAGATCTGATTTCTTTATCCATGTATCACCCGTATACTGATAAAGCTCCATCCCCGTCTCGGAGGATATGACAAGCGTATCACCTGCATTTGCGGCTTCGGGGATATCCCCGAAATACAAAGGGAAAATATCCGTTCCGTCCGCCATTGAATATGTCACATATGCAGAATCACTTTCATATGTAAAATTACAGTTACTGACACTTATTCCCGTATCGGAAAATTTAATATATATCCCGTCGGGTGCTATGAAAACATTCCGACCAAATGGAACGGCAGTTCTTATTTTTACAGAGGAGTCGAGGACAGCCTGTGTTATCTCAACCGCCCCCACGAATACCTTTGTTTCGGTGCAGATAAGAATTCCGTTTGCAGTGTTACAGGCAGCAGTTATTTTTTCATCTTCAAAGGAAAGAGGGTAAGCCGATTTATATATTCCTCTTTTTTCTCTGACCTTCATAAGGGGGAAGCTGTCACCCGTGAGATTTTCCATTGAAGAGAAAAAGCCGTCGGGAACAAGCTCACCCGTGGTAAGCCCTGCGAAGCTGTCAACGGTATAGCTTTTTTCGGAAGGCTTATAAAGCTTCGGATAAAACATTTTCTCCCCCCTAATCTATTTTTATTCGTCTTGCCGCAATTGTGTGATTACGGTTATAGTGATTCATAAAGGAAAGGTACGCTGTATTGAAAAGCGATGCCTGATTCTGATACCCCGTAATATTCTCACCTGTCAAATCAAACTGCATAAAAAGATACCTTAAATAAATCTCCGAAAAGGTATCCTCAATAACAAGCTCTCTGTCGGGAGAAGTACAGTCCTCAGGAAACACAGCCGATGTATCACCGTAGACATCAAGAAATTCACGGCAGACTTTTTTATCAAGCTCCGAAAGCCACAATGCCTTCGTCACAAAGGGAAAAATGTTAGGATAAAGAGAATCTGCCTTTTCGATTATTTCTCTGACTCTCATCCCCGTCCCCCCCCTTAAAGCTCTCGGCAACGGGAGGAAATAAACTCCTCTGCACACGCTTCAGCCTTTCTTGAATTTTCGATAACCTCATAAAAAGCCACGGGCACCTGCACGGTCTCCCCTTTTTTTATGAGCATACGCTTTCCGTTCACAGCCACAAACAAAGCATCATCATTCTTATGAAGCTTCGGGATAAAAACGGAAACAGTAGATTCTTTTGTCTTTTTCATAATAATTTCCTTTCTCTAAATCATAATTTAGCGGTGTATCAAGGTGAAATCAAATTCCCCTTGTACAATGAAAATATATTTCAATTTTGTAGGGGACGACGACCTCGGCGTCCCGTTTCGCTTCGCTCTATTCGGGCAGCAACCCCGCCTCTACGCCGTC
>CAYTRD010000124.1:0-4740 GCA_964440255.1 uncultured Ruminococcus sp.
CGTCCCCTACAGATAATAAGATTTATTTTGTGCCTCTCGTGGAATAACATCTGTTCACTAAATTATGACTTTACTTATTAAAAAAAGCTAAAAATGCACGGTATGCCATATATACATCCGTTTTTGAAACGATTTCAAACGGTGCGTGCATTGAAAGGACGGGGACACCGAGGTCTACCACATCAACATTCAGGTGTGCTATATATTTTGCAACGGTTCCTCCGCCGCCTTCGTCCACTTTTCCGAGCTCGCCTGTCTGCCAGCAGACATTTTCGCTGTCAAGAAGTCTTCTTATCTCGCCCATAAATTCAGCGGAAGCGTCGCTTGTGCCGCCCTTACCGCGGGAGCCTGTATATTTTGTAATACATACACCGTTATTTATAAAACAGGTGTTTCTTCTTTCGTATACTTCGGGGAAGTTGGGGTCAAAGGCTGCATTTACATCGGCTGAAAGGCACTTTGATTTTGAAAGCACTTCCCTGCCCTCGGCACCGTAAACGGCGGCAAGGTCGAGAATAAAGTATTCAAGATATTTTGAATCAAGTCCCGTATTGCCCTCGGAGCCTGTTTCTTCCTTGTCCGTAAGTACGGTAACGGATGTGTAATCGGGCTCTTCACAGTCAAGAATTGCCATAAGTGCAGGATAAGCACATACTCTGTCATCGTGACCGTATGCACCGATAAGAGAACGGTCAAAACCGATATCGCAGGCGGAAAAAGCGGGAACTGCTTCAAGCTCTGCACTTAAAAAGTCCTCTTCCGTGATACCGTATTTTTCATTAAGAATACTCATTATATTGAGCTTTACGCTCTCTGCGGCGGCTGTATTGTCAAAGGGACGGGAGCCTATAAGAATATTGAGAGCTTCACCCTTTATTCCCTCTGCCATAGTGCTTCTCATCTGATTGCCTGCAAGGTGGGGAAGAAGGTCTGTTATAACAAACTTAGGTTCCTCGGGAGCATCGCCCACATTTACCTTTACGGTCTCACCGTCTTTTTTGATGATAACACCGTGAAGCGAAAGAGGAATTGCAGTCCACTGATATTTTTTGATACCGCCGTAATAATGTGTCTTGAAATATGCCATTTCAGATTCTTCATAAAGGGGATTGGGCTTTAAGTCAAGACGGGGTGCATCAACATGAGCCGCTGCAATGCTGACACCCTCTTTTATGTCCTTATGACCGATAACTGCAAGAATAAGAGCCTTACCTCTGTTGTTTACATATACCTTTGAGCCTGCAGGGTATCTTACATTCTTATCAAATTCAACGAAACCGCCGGCTTTTGCCATTTCAAGGGCTGTTTCAACTGCTTCACGCTCCGTCTTTGATGCGTCAAGATAACTCATATATCCGTCAGCAAAGGAGTCGGCATCTGCCACACCCTGTTCACCGATTACAACCGATGTATGCTCTTTTTTCATAAAAAGCTGTTCCTTAAGAAGCTCTGCTTTTGATTTTTCTTCGCACATAATTTATTCCTCCGTTACAGTATTTTATCAATTTCTTCGTTTATATCATAAGGCGGATAATTGTTTATAATTATATCTGCCGTCTTTGAAGCCTCTGCTTCCTCGGTCTGCTTTGAAAACCTTAAAAGTGCTTCTTCTTCTGTTATTTTATCTCTTTTGATTATTCTTTCAAGCCTTATTTCCTCGGGAGCAAACACCTTTACGGTTTTGTGGCATATGCTCCAAAGTCCCGATGTGAAAAGAAGCGGAGCGTCTATTATAACGCTGTTGCCCTTTCCCGTTTCTTCCTCTGCTTTTTCTTTGCAGATTCTCACGATTTCGGGATGGGTTATGCTGTCTAAAAGAGCCTTGCTTTCCGAATCCTTAAAGGCACGGGAAGCAAGAAGCCGTCTTTCAAGCTCACCGTCGGAATTTATTACATCACGACCGAAGGCATCGGCTATTTTTATAAGTAAGGGACTTCCTTTTTCCGTAATGCTTCTTGCAATCTTATCTGCATCTGTTATTACAAAGCCTTTTTTTGATAAAATTTCCGAAACTGTGCTTTTTCCCGAACCGCTTTCTCCCGTAAGCCCTATTATTATTCCCTTTTTCGGGTAAATAAACTTAAAACCGCAGGCTCTGTAAAGACGGTTGCACACACCGAGTCCCACACCCTCTCTTGAGGGGGAACGGACAAGCACCTTTTTAGCTCCCAGAGTATCAAGCTCCCTGAAAGCATCGAAAAGTCTTTTTGCCTGTGAAAACGGGTCATTTTCCGTGCCGAATGTTACGGAAGGTAAGGGAATTTCATTCTCTTCACCCTCAAAGCATAATACATAATCAGCAAAATGCGGATTTTCGTTTATAAATTCAATAAATTCTTCCTTTGTGCCGTTAAAAACAATAAGCTTTGCCCTTGGGGAATAGTGCTTGTATTTCATACCGGGAGAAGAAGCCTCGACACCGTTTTTAAGCGGTTCTAAAACTGCAGAATGTATCTGTACTTCTCCCAATACCTCTTCAAGCTGTCCGTGTGTTACTGCACCCGGACGAAGAAGAGTTGGCGGATCAGTCGCTAAAGTAACTACGGTTGATTCGATACCGAAATCACAGTCGCCCCCGTCAACAATGGCAGGAAGACGGCCGTACATATCGTCAATTACATATGAAGCCGAGGTGGGGCTCGGAAAACCCGATATATTGGCACTGGGTGCTGCAAGAGGTACGCCTGCAGCCTCAATAATTGCCCTTGCTGCAGGGTGTGAGGGCATACGCACGGCAACCGTGGAAAGGCCTCCCGAAACCTTATGGGAAACACAGTCCTTTTTCGGAAGTATTACGGTAAGAGGCCCCGGCCAGTATTTTTCGCAAAGCTCTTTTGCTTTTTCGGGAACCTCCTTTACCAGCTCATAAAGCTGTTCAAATTCTGAAATATGAACTATAAGAGGGTTGTCCGTAGGTCTTCCCTTTGCACGAAATATCTTATCGACTGCATTTTCGTTGAAGCAGTCAGCGGCTATGCCGTAAACCGTTTCCGTCGGGATAGCTACAGCCTCGCCGTTTTTAAGAAGTTCGGCAATCTCATTTATTTCGTTTTTCTGCTTCACCGCATCGGTGATATTATAAAGCTTGGTATTCATTGTTATTCTTCGCTTTTTCCTGCGTTTAGTCTGTCTGCCGTATCGGCAGTAATGAGTGCATCAAGAAGCTCGTCAAGTGCACCGTTTACTATCTGTTCGATTTTATATAAAGTAAGACCTATTCTGTGGTCGGTAACTCTGCCCTGAGGGAAATTATAGGTTCTTATTCTCTCGCTTCTGTCACCCGTTCCCACCTGAAGCCGTCTTTCACCTGCAATTTCACTTGCCTGCTTTTCAATTTCCTTTTCAAGTATTCTTGAACGGAGAATCTTCATAGCCTTGTCCTTGTTTTTGTGCTGACTTCTTTCATCCTGACATTCAACAACGGTGCCTGTGGGAATATGGGTGATTCTTATGGCGGATTCGGTCTTATTTATGTGCTGACCGCCGGCACCCGATGAACGGAAGGTATCTATCTGCAGATCCGAAGGGTTTATTTCAACATCCACTTCGTCAGCTTCGGGAAGCACGGCAACGGTTACTGTGGATGTCTGTATCTTGCCGTTTGATTCCGTTACCGGTATTCTCTGAACACGGTGAACACCGCTTTCAAACTTGAATCTCGAATATGCACCCTCACCCATAATAGTAAAGCTTATTTCCTTGAAGCCTCCCAGATCTGTTGGGTTTGAATACATAATTTCAGTTTTCCAGTTTTTTGTCACGGCATACATTGAATACATTCTGTAAAGCACGGCGGCAAAAAGTGCACTTTCCTCACCGCCTGCAGATGAGCGTATTTCAACTATAACATTCTTATCGTCATTTTTGTCCTTGGGGAGAAGAAGGATCTTCAATTCTTCATTATTCTTTTCTGAGGCAAGGCGTGCTTCCTCGTATTCCTCGAATACAAGCTCACGGAAGTCCTTGTCAAGACCGCCCCCGTCAAGAAGCAGCTTCGCTTCCTTAGCTGTTTCTTTGTTCTTTTTGTATTCACGGAACTTTTCAACAATGGGAGTTATCGTCTTAAGCTCCTTGAGAAGAGCCGTGCTTTTTTCTATATCCGTAGCCACCTCAGGTGAGTAAAGCTGTTCATTGATAGCTTCAAACCTCACTTCAAGCTTATTAAGTTTATCTGTCATAAAAGCTTCCTAATCTATCTGTCGTATTATCTTACTTACTGATTTTATTCTGAATTTCGGTTTTTTAAGTTTGTACTTCTTCCCGTATTACCCGTTTTATGTGTTTTTCGGTTTTGACACGGGGCACCATAACCTCTCTGCCGCAGGTGGTGCAACGGAGCTTAAAGTCCATTCCCACACGAAGCACAAGAAAATTCTTTCCTCCGCAGGGATGCGGTTTTTTCATTTCAAGTATGTCATTAAGTCTTATATCCATATATGCCACCTACCCAAAATACAATATAACACAAGAAACGGAATTTGTAAATCATAATTTATCGGGCAGATGTAACTTCCCGAGAGGCACAAAATAAATCTTATAATCTGTAGGGGACGACGACCCGGCGTCCCGACGGTAGGAAGTAAAGATACAGAATTTATGTCCCTAAGAGCCACACAATCAATCTGATAATCTGTAGGGGACGACGACCCGGCGTCCCGCTTCGGTAAAATTAAATAACATATCTCATTTCCCGAGAGGTACAAAATAAATCTTATAATCTGTAGGGGACGACGACCTCGG
>CAYTRD010000125.1:0-4717 GCA_964440255.1 uncultured Ruminococcus sp.
GGTTGAGGATTTCCATACTTATTTTGTTGGCGATATAAGTATTTTGGTGCATAATGTTTGTACTAACAAAGCCGCTACTGAACTTGCTGAAATGTTAGGCTACTCTCCAACTAATTATCGTTCTCATGGTAAGAAAGTTTATTATAATCCTGATACTAAACTATATATAACACCAGATGTTGATGGACATAATGGAGGTGTATGGAAAATGGCTAAATCAGTTAAGGATTTGAATAGCAAAGCTAAACGATTAGGAACTTATGATCAATTTTTGAATTGGATAGGACCATAAATATGAATAAGTATAAAATTTCAAAATATAGTTTTCAATATATAATTGATGGAAAATATTCAAAAGACGATTGGACTGATTACTCGGATATAGGCAAAATGTTTGGTGGCAAAGTATTAAATGAGCAAGAATACATATATGTTGAAAATAACTATATATCCTGTATTATGAATATTTTACATCAAGCAGAAGTTAATGCCTTAGTTGTTAAAGAATTAGAAAATTATGATAATTTGCAGTGGGAAAATAACCAGAGTTTATCATCTGAAATTCTACCAGTGATTTTTCGCGATTGTTTGAGGAATAAATGTTGGTGTAAATTTGATGCAAAAGATGCTTATATACATTTTGGATATGACTATTATGTGTATATCGGTACTGTTCTACCTTTCGAGACAATTGAAAAAATTTGTAATAAATATGAACTTTTTTGCATTGAACAGAATTCTCCTTATTAACAAACGAAATCAATCAGGCGACGGTACTATAATTGAGTGTAAATTCACAAAATGTTTTGAATAATAGCTATTAATCAGGGGCGGTTTTGTTTTTAGAATCCGTCAATCACATAACCGTCTCTTGATTTTCCACTGTATGACAATCTCGATCAGCTCATAAGAGAGAATAATCAGCGTGAAGTAAAAACCTATGTATATACTTATACAGACGGTAATATTGTCAGCAGAACGGAATATGCCTATACGATATCCGAAACACTCGGTACTGCAGTCAAGACCGACACATGGACATACGGTGACAGTGATTGGGGAGATCTTCTCACTGCATATAACGGCACATCTACCGAAGTGGTTGACGGCAAGATAACTGCACTTAACGGCAAAGCTATAACTTATTACTATCTGGGGCTTGTCTATGACGCAGGTGATACGCATTACAGCTATGTTATCATTTTTTTTGTTGATTAATTTGGTAATTTGGAGGTAGAATAATAATGGAATATATTAAATTCTGTGTTCTTTCTGCCATTCTTTCTGCAGTTATATCATTACTCATACTCATTGGTTCAATTTTTGTAAGAAAAAAAACGAAAAACAAGCATTTTGTGTATGTAATGTTGGTGTTAACAGTATTTTGCGTGATTTTTAGTTGTTATTTTTCTTTGGATTTGTTTTACAAAGATTATGTAACAGAAACCGGTATGTATATGTATTCTCATAGAGAAAATTTTTATCACAGCTTTTATTTTGATACCGGTGAAGATAAGTATCAGGGATATGATGTTTATTCAGATGAGCAACTAAATGGTCTTACCCTTATAAAAGGTGAACTCTATGAATATGTTTATGCTAAAAGAACAAGAGTTTTGCTTGATATTGAAAAAATAAGCTAAGAAAAAGACAGGGAAAAAAGACAGGTGACGGTTAGTGTGAGAGTCCCGATATACAATAATTTGGCATATGATTAATCAATATATAAGACTCTCATTCGTTGTGAGTGATTGAAAAATCATGCGGTGTTCTGCGATTGTGATGCAAGCTCACATTTTTTAGTCTTAATAAAGCGGAGATTGTCTGTCGCCGCTTTATTGTCAAGGTGAAGAAAATTTGACAATATATAACCAACGAGCTATTTCATATGGAAAATAGCTCGTTGGGTTATTTTAAGTGATATTTGAAATCTTGTACGCTTCAAGAATTTTTTGAATTTTATCTTTATTATTTATGCTGATTGTGGTGAGAGGTAATCGCAGTGTATCATTGAAGCCAAAAAGCATATTACAGGCACTTTTAATAGGAATAGGATTTACTTCACAGAACATTATATTCATTAAATTAAGATACTTTTTATGAAGAACAGAAGCATCTTTAAAATTTCCTTTTAAACAAAGGGAAGTGATTTCAGCCATAATATCCGGAATAATGTTTGATACAACTGAAATTAAACCTTTTGCTCCCTCAGCAATCATTGACACTGTCTGGTCGTCATTTCCCGAATAGAAATCGAGAACATTATCGCAAAGGTTAATGGTTTTAATGAATTCTGACATATTTCCGGATGCTTCTTTAACAGCAGTAATGTTTTTGTGCTCTGATAGTGCAAGATATGTTTCAGGTTTAATATTAACTCCTGTTCTCGACGGAACATTATAAATGATAATGGGTGTTGATACTCTGTCGGCAATGTAAAAATAATGCTTTATTAGTCCTTCTTGCGTACATTTATTATAATAGGGAGTTACGATCAAAAGACCGTTAACTCCCTCTTTTTCTGCATCATTTGATTTTCTTACAGCCTCTTCAGTGTTATTTGAACCTGTGCCTGCAATTACAGGTACAGAATTTCCTGCATTTTTCTTTGCAATTTTGATAAGCTCTGTTTTTTCTTCACGGGATAAAACAGGGGATTCACCTGTTGTTCCTGCGACTACGAGAGCATCAATTGAATTTGCAATCTGAAACTTTACAAGCTTCTCAAAAGAGACATAATCAACTTCTTTTCCGTCTGCCGTAAACGGTGTAATAAGAGCCGTTGCGGCACCGGTGAAAATAGCTTTTTTCAAATGAAATCACCGTATTCAGTTTTTGGGCTCAATATAACCTTCCGCACAAAGAAGCTCAGCAGCAAGAACAGCACCGCCGGCTGCACCTCTGAGTGTATTATGAGAAAGACATACAAACTTGTAGTCATACTGTGTATCTTCTCTGAGTCTGCCGATTGAAACTGCCATACCGCCTTCAAGCTCTCTGTGAAGCTTTGTCTGGGGCATATTATCTTCTGTGAAGTAGTTAAGGAACTGCTTGGGAGCGTGGGGGAGTGCAAGCTCCTGGGGACGACCTGAGAAGCTATTCCATACTTCAATAATTTCTTCCTTGGAAGGCTTGTTCTTGAATCTTACAAATACAGCAGCCATATGACCGTCTGAAACAGGAACACGAAGACACTGTGCTGTAAAATGAGGCTTTGAAGCAGGCACTATTACGCCGTTTTCAACCTTACCCCAAATTTTAAGAGGCTCCTGTTCACTCTTTTCTTCTTCGCCGCCGATAAAGGGTATAACATTATCTACCATTTCGGGCCAACGCTCAAATGTCTTACCTGCACCTGAAATTGCCTGATATGTACAAACAAGTACATCTTCAACGCCGAATTTTTCATCAAGAGGATAAAGTGCGGGAACATAGCTTTGAAGAGAACAGTTTGATTTAACAGCGATGAATCCTCTCTTTGTTCCGAGTCTTTCTTTCTGTGATGCGATTACTTCGCAATGCTTACCGTTGATTTCGGGAACGATCATGGGGACATCGGGAGTGAATCTGTGTGCACTGTTATTTGAAACTACAGGGCATTCAGCTTTTGCATATGCTTCTTCAAGTGCCTTAATTTCATCCTTTTTCATATCAACTGCACAGAATACGAAGTCAACAAGTGAAGCTATCTTTTCGATATCAGCCTGTGCATCCATAACAACCATAGTTTTAATGCTTTCGGGAAGCTCTGTCTTCATAACCCATCTGCCGCCGAGTGCTTCTTCATAAGTTTTGCCTGCTGAACGGGGACTTGCTGCAAGAACTGTTATGTTAAACCAGGGGTGATCGTGAAGAAGAGAGATAAATCTCTGACCAACCATACCTGTTGCACCGATAATACCTACTTTATAGTGTTTATCCATGTTAAATACCTCCGTCACAAATATTATATTCAAAAAGTATCCTTTTGGGACTTGCGTCTTTTTGATATTTGTGTTAACATAATTTAGATTTTTTAATTTTATCACCTATTTTTATTTATGTCAATGTGATTTTATGCAAATTCTATAAATAAAGGTGATACTTATTATAAATTTTACTAATTATTTAGGAAAACGATACATATATAATGTTTTATTTTTTCCAAATCTGTCATATAAGGCGAGTTTTATGAAAAAAAGTGATTTTTATTTTGATTTACCCGAGGAATTGATTGCACAGACTCCGTCCGAAAAGCGAGACCATTCAAGACTCCTTGTAATAGGAAAACTCAGCGGGAAGCTTGAACACAGACATTTTTATGATATACTTGATTATCTTCATGAAGGCGATTGTCTTGTTCTTAATAATTCAAAGGTGCTTCCTGCAAGACTTTACGGAATTAAAAATGATACAGGTGCGAGGGTTGAATTTCTCCTGCTGAATAATAAGGGAAATGACATCTGGGAATGTATTGCGGGACCCGGAAAGCGTGCAAAGGAAGGTACTGTTTTTACATTCGGTGATAATGTTCTTCATGGTGAGGTCATTGAGGTTTTAGCTAACGGAAACAGGCTTGTTAAATTTAATTACGAAGGAATGTTTCTTGAAAGACTTGAAGAAATCGGTGAAATGCCTCTTCCCCATTATATAACAAAAAAGCTTGAAGACAAAGAGCGTTATCAGACAGTTTATGCTAAAACTGACGGTTCTGCTGCAGCTCCGACAGCAGGTCTTC
>CAYTRD010000126.1:0-4659 GCA_964440255.1 uncultured Ruminococcus sp.
AAATCTACGCTTTGTGCATTCTTTATGCATTGCGTAGACTTTTTCAGTGCCCTTGTAAAATAGGCACTTTCGGGATTTTAAAAAATTTTATGGTTTTCTCTTGACATTTACCCCTGCCGCTGCGGAATCAATTTATAGCTTTCTTGCAGATACTTCAACGGTTCCGACTGATTATGATCTTATTCTTACAGGCGATCTCGGAAAAGTCGGAAGTGAGCTGTTGAAAGATTATCTGAAAACGAGAAAAAACATTGATATTTCTTCTGTTCATAATGACTGCGGGCTGATGATTTATGACCTTGAAAATCAGGATGTCGATTCAGGCGGCTCGGGTTGCGGATGCTCCGCAGTTGTGACTGCATCATATATTATGAGACTTATGAAAGAAAATAAAATGAAAAAAGTCCTGTTTGTCGGAACGGGTGCTCTTATGTCACCGCTTGTATCGTTGCAGGGTGAAACAATTCCCTCTATAGCTCATGCTGTAGAATTTAATACTGTGGAGGTAAGCCAATGAATAGTGAAATGATACTTGATATTTTAGCAAAGGGAAGCGGTATGGTTGCATCTGCAAAAAAAATAAACCGTACGGTAAGTCTTATTCAGAAATTTTCTTATATAACACTTGCTGCAGTTATAATTGTGAATGTAGCAGGTATTGTGAGTGCAATAAAACAGTAAAATGTGTAAGGCGTGAGGCTTTCGTTTTTTTACCGCTCCTTTTAAGGGATAGAAAAATTAAGGGGTTCTTACAGGCATAAATCCTGTCGGAACCCCTTAAATTATATCGGCTGCATCTCTCGTTCATCTTTTTATTGTTTTATTTACGGTATTCTTTATCAGCTCAGTCGCAAATGAATCAACGGTTGTTAAGCACTGAGGTCTTTCGGAATCTGAACGCAACAAATTGTCCGGCAGACTTCCGGAAAGCGATGCTGATGCCATATCGCATAGTGCGAAATGATTTTTTCTTTCAGCATTATTTCTTTCAATAAATTTTTTCATAGACAGAGAAAAATGACTGTTGAATAATTCCTCTGCGGCAGCTCCGTCTTCTTCGGATTTTGTCATAAGATATACAAATGCCCTGAAAAGGGTAGTTGTCTGTATCTGTGTATCTGACGGCAGATCAGCTTCGTCGAAAATATCTCTGTTTCCGTGCTTTGCTTCAGAAAGACCTAAAAGATAATCGGCTGATACATCATAAAAAATTGCGGCTTTTTTTACAAAATCAAGATTACATTCCCGAATTCCTTTTTCATAATGTGAAAGTAGTGCCTGTGATATACCGAGTGATTCAGCAGCATTTTTCTGTGTTATATTTTTTTCTCTTCTGAGTGCAGATATTTTTGAAGCAAAGGCTATACTCATTAATTACACCTCTTGATTTTTTCTGAATCATTACTATAATATAAATATATTATATCACTAAAAATTTTTTTGTAAATAACAGAAGGGAAGCAAAATGCGAGGTTATAAGATTCATTTGATAAGACACGGTCTGGCAGAGGGTGCCGAAGAAGGAAAATATATCGGCAGTTCGGATGTATCCTTGACTGAATACGGAAAAAAGCAGTTGAAAGATATGATGCATCAGTATGAATATCCCGATGCTGAAATTGTTATATCAAGTCCTCTTAACAGATGTCTTGAAACTGCAAAAATTCTTTTTCCTGATAAGAATCCCGTAATATTCGACGACCTTTCGGAATATGATTTCGGGGAATTCGAAGGCTCAACAGCCGAGGAACTCAGCAGTGACCCTGCATTCACAGAGTGGATTAAAGGCGGAGAAGATGCAAAAGCCCCCTTCGGTGAATCAAACGGAGAGTTCCGTGACAGAGTTTGTAAAAGCTTTTTTAATATTGTTGAGGGAATACTTAAAACCGAGCCCCGTTCAGTTGCTATAATTACACACGGAGGGGTTATTATGACAATTATGCAGTATTTTGCTCTTCCTGAAAGACCGATGCATGAGTGGCTTATGCCAAACGGAAGCGGATATACTCTGAATCTTGACAGACGCATATGGGAAAGCTTTACCCGTGCCGAAGCTTTTGCCGAAATTCCGTTTAAAGCTTATGAATATCAGGAAGATGAGCCTTATAATGAGGATTGGGACGGAGAAATTGATCCCGAGGAATTTAAAGGTTTTTACACACCGCAGGAGGATAAATAATGATAACACAGGAAAAAATCGACAGAATTAATTTTCTTGCAAGAAAATCAAAAGCAGAAGGACTTTCCGAAGAAGAAAAGCTTGAACAGGAAAGTTTAAGACGAGAATATATTGATGCATATAAAGCATCATTAAGAGCCCAGCTTGATAACACCGTAGTTGTCCGCCCCGACGGCTCAAAAGAAAGACTTTCAGATAAGAAAAAGAAGTAAATTATATTTTTAAGAAAAAATCTTACAATTTATCAACCCCTCCCCCCCCAATCTCGGGGGATCGGCGTTTCTTGATATATGCAAATTGCTCACTTTTGCGAGCAATTTCCTATATAATAAAAAACGGTCCCGTCACTTTAAGTAACGGGATTATTTTTATTCTTATATTTATCTGCTTTCAATTTCGGAATAAAATCATAAACATCATTTGATGCAGGAGGAGGGGAGGGCTGTATGTCATCCAAGGGCTTTGGGACAAATTCTCCGCTGTTTGCTGTCGGAAGAGGCCCTGCAAGAGTACTGTCGGGCTTATCCGAAACTCTGCCGTATTTTTTTGCTTTTACATCTTTATTTTCTCTGAACATAATATCACCGATAAATATTATGTCGCAGATATTAAATTTTATTCATGAACAGCAAAAATTTCTTTTGCATTTTTTGTTGTGATATCAAGTAATTCCTGTGCAGTCATTCCTTTAACCTCAGCAATAAAATCTGCAGTATAAGAAATGAGGGAAGAATCATTCCTCTGACCTCTGAATGGAACAGGTGTCATATAGGGACAGTCTGTTTCAAGTACAAGTCTTTCAATAGGCACATATTTAGCAACTTCAACAGGTTTTTTTGCATTCTTGAAGGTAACTGCACCGCCGAGACCGATATGCATCCCGAGTGAAACAATGTCCCTAGCCATTTCAACACTGCCTGAAAAACAGTGCACGATACCTTTCGGGGTATATTTTTTCAACAGATTCCACGTATCCTCGTGTGCTTCTCTGTCGTGAATTATGACGGGAAGCTTCAGTTCTGCCGCCAATTGCAGTTGTTCCTCAAAAACCTTTTTCTGAACATCTCTCGGAGAAAAATCATAATGGTAATCAAGGCCGATTTCACCGATTGCAACGCATTTTTTATGTGCGGTTATGGCTTTCAGCTTTTCAATATAGTCAGTCTGTACTTCTGAGGCTTCATGAGGATGAATTCCTGCTGCAAAATAGATATAATCAAAAGAATCTGAAATATCGGCACATTTTTTGCAGGAATTAATGTCTGTCGCACAGTTTACTATACCGCAGACACCCTTCGACGGTAGAATTTCAAGAATCTCATGCAGGTCATCACTGAATCTTTCATCATCATAGTGAGCGTGGGAGTCAAAAATATTATTATACATATTATCTGACCTTTGAGCCTGCAGGTATTCCGTCGATAAAAATGACCTTAACATCGTCTTCACTGCAATCTGCAGCAAGAATCATGCCCTGACTTTCAATTCCGCAAAGTGTTGCACTCTTAAGATTTGAAACAAGAATAATCTTTTTGCCGATGAGCTCCTCCGGCTTATACCATTTTGCGATACCGGAAGCTACGGTTCTGTTTGCTGCACCGTCAAAAACGGTAAGCTTGAGAAGCTTTTTAGCCTTCTTTACGGGTTCGCAATCAACAATTTCAGCAACTCTTAAATCAACCTTTGCAAAATCCTCAATGCCTATTTTTGCAACGCCTGCTATTTCTGCAGCATTCTGTGCTGCTGCCATTTTTTCTTTTGTTTCCTTTTCGATTTCAGCGAGCATCACAGCAGCATCAATTCTGTTGAAAAGGGGAGTGGGTGCTGACACTTTTGTACCGAGTTTTGCAGCACCGAAAGAAAGAATACTTTCATAAGTTGCTTCGTCGCAGTTGATCTGTTCGAGAATAGCCCTCGAAGTGTCAGGCATAAAGCAGGATAACTCAACAGCAATAATTCTTATAGCCTCAAGAAGATTATAAAGAACGGTTGAAAGTCTGTCTTTTTTTGCCTCGTCCTTTGCGAGTGCCCATGGAGCTGTTTCGTCAATGTATTTATTGCTTCTCTTCGCAGAATTAATAACAGCTTCAACTGCATCAGCTATTCTGAATTCATCAAAAGCCTTTTCCATTACGGGAAGTGCCGAAAGAATATCTCTCTTGAAGCCTTCATCAAGTTCTTCTTTTTCGGTATTTGAAGGTAATATGCCGTCGAAGTATTTATTTATCATGGCAACTGTTCTGTTGACAAGATTACCGAGTGTATTTGCAAGATCTGAATTAAATCTTTCGATCATTGTTTCATATGAAATCGAACCGTCGGTCGCGTGGGGCATTTCGGAAAGAAGATAATATCTTACTGCGTCAACGCCAAATCTTTTCGTAAGCTCATCAGCGTAGATAACATTTCCCTTTGATTTTGACATCTTGTCTGTTCCGAACAGAAGCCAGGGTTGACCGTAAACCTGCTTCGCAAGATTG
>CAYTRD010000127.1:0-4551 GCA_964440255.1 uncultured Ruminococcus sp.
ATTGGGGGTAGGGGGTTGATAAATCGTAAGATTTTTTCTTACTTTATAGGAAATTGCTTCCTATAAAGTAAAAAAGATTATATGTCCCGACCAACGGGAAGCGGTGCTTCCCCGGTCGATGGACTATCCGAAAACGGTCGCCTGAGTCTCGGCGAAGCCGTTTTCTTGTATAGTGATATTCTGTGCTAAACGCACAGAGTGATATTTTCCTTTCGGAAAGTGATATTGAAACCTTGCGGTTTCAGTGGTATTTTATTCGCCATAAACTGCCGAAGGCAATATCACTTGTCGTAAGACAAATATCACTGCGAAGCAATATTACTCGCCGTATGGCGAATAAAACTGCCCAAGTGTTCTTAAGAACACTTGGGCTACGCAGGACCTTATTTTAGCTTTTAATTCTTTTGATAAATTTTTACATAATCTATTATATATTCGGTTTTGTATGTGTCCTTGTCGAGCTGTGCAAGCTCTTCTTCGTCGGGAATTTCAAGGGAAACTATAACATCCTCAAGAACCTCTGAAACACCGTTTCCGAAGGATGAGCGTCTTGTTTCAACGCCGTTTATATAGAAAATATATTCGTCGTCTGTCCACTCAAGACCGTATGTGTTATATTGCTCATAAATATTTTCACCGTAGAAGGTGCCGAGTCTTTCTGACTGAAAGCCCTCCTGCACACCGTCAACTCCCGCACAGTGAATTGTCTGTGTCACCGAGTCTTTACCAAGGAAATCGTCGTAGCTCATTGATTCAAAAATATCAATTTCAGCACCGCCGACACCACCCTTTGAAACGGAAGCGGTATACGGAGCATCTGCCTGAAGCCAGAAGGCTGACCAGAAGCCGGAATCCGAATTTACAATGCAGCGAATTTCAAAATATCCCTTGCAGTAACGCTCCTTAAGCTTTACCATACCTGTGTACCAGCCTTCGCCGTATTCGCCGTCCTTCAGGTATTCACCCGTTATTATCATATTTCCGTCTTTTACTTCGACCTGACTTTCAGCATTGAAGCCGCCTCTTCTTGCACCTGAGCCTCTGTATGCCCATACATCGGTATTAAGCTCGGTGCCTTCAAATTCATCCTCGAAAACTATGGAGTATTCCGTCAGATCAAGCTCCTGTCCTCTCGGTGTTGTGGGAAGATCAAAAACTGTCAGCCCGCAAAGCTCAAGAATCGCAAGAAGCGATGCAAAGAACTGCTTGAAGGAAAATGAAGAGAACATTCCCTTTAAGAGCTCAATCTGCTGTTCAACGCCCCATACCTGTCGGGGAGCAAGCTTTAATAATTCGGCTATCCATTCAATCATAATAATTCTCCTTTTGTGTATTTAATTTCGAAGTGATTTTAACACCCCGATAATTTCCGAATATAAAAACTTTTACATTTAATTATTTATCTGCGATTTCGGTAATGATTTCATCAATAAATCAAAATCACTCTGTAAAGCTTCCGTTTGTCTTCATTTGTTTTAATATTAGCATTAATATACCTGATTGTCAAATATGAAGCATTGCTTTTTCCTGTCCGTAGTGATAAAATGTTTTGTATATGAAAGAGGGGATAGTATGAAAAAATTTCTTTTACCCGAAAAGGGGAGCTTTTATAAAGCAAATTTACATTCTCATTCCACTGTTTCTGACGGTACTCTGACACCTGAGAAAATGAAGGATTTGTATAAGTCCCGAGGCTACAGCATTTTAGCCTGTACCGACCACGAAATGATGGTGCCGCATCATGAGCTTACCGATGAAAATTTTCTTATGCTTACAGGCTTTGAGCTTGGCTTTGACGAAGTGTGCGACGATTTTCTTCACGCGAGGGTGTGCGACCTGTGTATAATTGCTCTTGATAAAAATAACGCAGTACAGCCCTGTTTTCACAGAACAAAATACCATAACCCCGAAAGAAACAATGAGATCGAATTTGATGAAAACGAGCCGGATTTTGAAAGAGAATACAGTGCAGAGTGTATAAACAGAGCAATAAAAATCTGCCGTGACAAGGGATTTTTCGTGACCTATAACCACCCCGCATGGTCTCTGGAGCATTATGAGGAATATATACGGTATAAGGGAATGAACGCTATGGAGATATGCAACTTCTCAAGCTTCATTGACGGCTATGATGAGTATAATTCCAAGGCATATGACGATTTTCTTCGCAAGGGTGAGAGAATATTCTGTATTGCTGCCGACGATAATCATAACCGCCGTGACCCCAAATGCCGTATGTGGGATTCCTTCGGTGCGTTTACTGTTATAAAGGCTGAAGAGCTTACATATGAAAGTGTTGCAGATGCACTTAAAAACGGCAATTTCTATTCCTCACAGGGGCCTGAAATTTACGGTCTGTGGCTTGAAGACGGAGTTCTTCATGTGGAGTGCTCACCTGCCGATAAGGTAGTTTGCACCGTCAACAAAAGACGCTGTATGTCACGCTATAACGAGGAAACAGGACTTATTACTCACGCAAGCTTTGAGATTCTGCCCCGTGACGGCTATTTCAGAGTGACCGTAATTGATAAAAACGGGCTTAAAGCCGACACCAATGCATATTTCGTTGATAAATTTGATTTAAGCGGAGAATAATATGAAAAAGCTTTTTGATGCAAGGCTGATGCTGATTTTCTCAATGGCAATTTTCGGCACGATCGGTCTTTTTGTAAGAAGTATAAATGTAAGCTCGGGGGAGCTTGCCCTTTACCGTGCAGTTCTGGCTGCCGTCTTCATAGGATTTTTTCTTCTTGTGACAAGAAATAAGATACCCTTCCGTAAAATAAAAAAGCAATTGCCCTTACTTATCATATCGGGAATTGCTATGGCATTTAACTGGATATTCCTGTTTGAAGCATATAAATATACCACGGTGTCCGTTGCCACCTTAAGCTATTATTTTGCCCCTGTTATAGTAACGCTTCTTTGTCCCTTGCTCTTCAAGGAAAAAATGGGTGCTAAACAATGGATATGCTTTTTTATGTCAACACTGGGCATTGTTCTCATAACAGGCATCGGAAATCTCGATACGGCAAGTAATCATTTTGTCGGTATTCTCTTCGGTCTGGGTGCCGCCTGTCTTTATGCCACGGTCATAATGCTCAATAAGTTTATAAAGGGTGTTGACGGTATTCACAGAACTTTTCTGCAGTTTTTGTCTGCTATAGCCGTGCTTTGCCCCTATGTGCTTTTTACAAGCGGAATTACTGTAGGTGCACTTGATACAAAAGGTTGGGTGCTGCTTCTTACCGTGGGAATTTTGCATACGGGCATTACATACTGTCTGTACTTCTCCTCCCTTAAGGAGCTGCCGGGTCAGAAAGCCGCAATTTTAAGCTACATTGACCCTCTTGTGGCAGTTCTCTGCTCTGTTTTTATTCTTCACGAAGCAATGACCCTTTCACAAATTGCAGGCGGTGTGCTGATTTTAGGCTTCACTTTGTGGAATGAAATTCCTTCAAAAAAGGAGAGAGTAGAATGAATGATATTACAAAAAGTCTCAAGGAGAGAAAATCCGTAAGAGCTTTTACCGAAAAGGAAATTTCCGAGGAAATAAAAAAGGAGATACTTCTTTGTGCCGTAAATGCCCCCACTGCGGGCAATCAGCAATTATATACCATTCTTGATATAAGAGATAACGAGCTGCTTGAAAAGCTTTCCGTCACCTGTGATAATCAGCCTTTTATCAAGAACTCAAAATTCACTCTGATTTTCTGTGCCGATTTCAAAAAATGGTATGACGCATTTACTTTTTCAGGGTGTGAGCCGAGATTACCCCGTGAGGGGGACTTGCTTCTTGCAATAAATGATGCTTTGATTGCCGCACAAAATGCAGTAGTTGCTGCCGAAAGCTTCGGTATAGGCTCCTGTTATATCGGGGATATTACGGAAAACTGCGAAACACACCGTGAAATGCTTCATCTTCCCCGATATGTTTTTCCCGCTGCTATGCTTGTTTTCGGCTATCCCGAGGAAAGTCAGATAAGAAGAAAAAAGCCCGAAAGAGCCGATATGAAGCATATTGTTCACACCGACACCTATCGGGAAATGGGAGAAGAAGAATTAAAAGAGCTTTTCTCCGAGAAAGCAAAGGAGAAAAGCTACGAGGAGTGGATGAAAGCCTTTTGTGACAGAAAATATAACAGCGACTTCTCAGTCGAAATGAGCCGAAGCGTTGCCGAATATCTTAAGCAATGGAAGAAATCATAATTTATCGGGCAGATGTAATCTCCCGAGAGGTACAAAATAAATCTGATAATCTGTAGGGGACGACGACCACGGCGTCCCGTTTCAGTTAAATAAAATATTATATGTTATTTCCCGAGAGGTACAAAATAAATCTTATTATCTGTAGGGGACGACGACCCGGCGTCCCGTTTCAGTTAAATAAAATATTATATGTTATTTCCCGAGAGGCACAACATAAATCTTATAGTCTGTAGGGGACGACGACCCGGCGTCCCGTTTCAGTAAAATAAAACATTATATGTTATTTTCCGAGAGCCACACAATAAATCTGATAATTTGTAGGGGACGACGACCCGGCGTCCC
>CAYTRD010000128.1:0-4447 GCA_964440255.1 uncultured Ruminococcus sp.
GTGCATACCCTTTTTGCACTACAATATGTGTGTCCATTTTTATGGGTACAGTTTATTCCTTACTTCTTCACTATTCACTTTTACTTCTTACTTCTTCTTATGCGTTTTTCTGTAATTTATATTTTTCTTTATACTGCTTATATTCGGCATCGAATGTATCGTTACCGGATTTCACACCGCTCAGATAATTATGAGCATCGTAGCCGTCGGTTGCAGACTCAATAACTGCAACTGCAATATTCGAGCAATGGTCGGATATTCTTTCGCAGTCGTTGAGAATATTTGAAAGAATGAAGCCCAGCTCTATTGTACATTCGCCTGCCTTAAGACGGTCAATATGTCTCTTTCTAACCTTTTCTGTAATACGGTCGATAACCTGTTCGAGAGGCTCAACGCGGGAAGCAAGCTCAAGGTCGTTTTCAGCGTATGCCTTATTTGTAATCGTTATAATTTCAATAAGAGCATCGGTAAGAACTGTAAGCTCGTTATAAGCCTGACTTGAAAAGGATATCTTCTTTTCGTGCATCTCTTTTCCCGATTCAAGAAGATTGAGAGCGTGGTCACCGAGACGCTCGAAATTGCCGATTGCGTGAAGCATACGACCCGTTTTTCTCGAATCACTTTCAGAAAGAGAAAGAGCAGAAACCTTAACAAGGAACGAGCCGATATCGTCTTCGTAGGCATCAAGAATCTCTTCCTGAAGCTGAAGCCACTCTTCCGTTTCCTTATCATATTCACACAATGCCGCAAAGGAGGTAAGAATCATCTGCTTTGCGGTTTCTGCCATTTTGGCGGTTATGATATCACATTCGCTGACAGCAACTGTGGGAGTTGCAAGAAGTCTTTCGTCCATTGAGAAAAGATGGACATTGTTCTTCTTCTGAGCATCCTTGTCCTTTACGCAGAATTCTGTAAGCTTTATAAGAGGCTTTGCAAAGGGAGAAAGAACCACAGTAAGAGAAACATTAAATATAGAGTGAACAAGAGCAATACTCCAAGCCGTAGCAGGCTCATCAAAAATCGGTATATCGAATGCTGCATCTGCAACACAGAATACAGCAAGGAAAAGAACGGTTCCTATGACATTCAGTGCCGTATGTAAAAAAGCAACTCTCTTTGCCTTGGAGTTTGTGCCTACAGAAGAAATAACGGCAGTGATACAAGTACCGATATTCTGCCCCATAACAATGGGAATTACCATTCCCACATCAATAAGTCCCGTAAGTGCCAGAGCCTGAAGCATACCGACAGATGCGGCAGAGGACTGAATTATTGCGGTAATTACAGTACCGATAAGCACACCGAAAAGAGGATTATTGAAGCGGATAAACACATTTTCAATTCCCGGAATATCCTTTATGGGGTCCATAGCCGAGCCCATAAATTCCATACCGTACATCAATATCGCAAAGCCTACAAAAACAGAGCCGAGACTCTTTCTCTTGGAGTTTTTGGAGAACACAACAAACATAACGCCGATAAATGCAAGTATGGGAGAGAAATTCTCCGGCTTTAACATCATCATACCGATGCTGTCACTTTCAATACCCGAAAGAGAAAGTATCCACGCAGTAAGTGTAGTGCCTATATTAGCACCGAAAATTATAAATATCGTCTGTGCAAACTGCATAATGCCTGAATTTACAAGACCTACAAGCATAACGGTAACAGCCGAGGAGGACTGCACCGCAATTGTGATAAGTGCACCGAAGAAAATACCGAGCAAGGGATTTTTTGTAAATTTCTTGAGAAGTATCTCAAGCTTTCCGCCTGCAAGCTTTTCAAGGTCGGAGGACATTACATTCATTCCGAAAAGGAAAAACGCAAGTCCCAACAGCATCTGAACAATACATGTTATTATCTGAGCAGTATCCATATCTTTATTCGCACCCTTTATTTAAAATACATATACACCTGACATTTTATCATACCGTTATATAACTTTCTTCTCTTGTCGGCTTTTCTGCCGAAGGCTCTTTCAAACTCCTCATCTGCAGTAATTACGGTATAGCTTCTGCCCTTCTGAGGAGCGAATCTCTCACCCATAGTCTTATAAAGCTTTCTTGCATTTTCAATATCAAGAAGTCTTTCACCGTAAGGGGGATTGACGATCACCGTTGCTCTTTCGGTTTCGGGCTCAAAGTCCTTTATGTCACGCTGAGTAAAGGTAAGATACTTGTCCACACCCGCTTTTCTTGCGTTCTCTTTTGCAATCTTAAGAGCCTCGGGATCAATGTCATAGCCGTAGCCGTGAAAATCTATATCGTGTCTCTGAAGACTTACTGCCCTTCTTCTCTCCTCCTGCCACAGCTCCTGCGGAAACTGACTCCATGTCTCGGCAGTAAAGCGTCTGTAGAGTCCCGGAGCAATATTAAGTGCCATAAGAGCACCCTCAATTAAAATCGTACCCGAGCCGCACATAGGGTCATAAAGCGTATGATAATGACGAAGACGGGAAATCTGACAAAGGGATGCGGCAAGTGTTTCCTTTAAGGGAGCAGCATTGGCATCAGGACGGTAGCCTCTTTTGTGAAGTCCTCTGCCCGAGGTATCAATGAATAAGGACACCTGATTTTTCATAATGGAAAACTGAATCTGATACAGAGCTCCCGTTTCCTCAAACCACGGAATAGTATATTTTGTTTTAAGCCTCTCAACAACTGCCTTTTTTATAATGGACTGACAGTCACTGACACTGAAAAGGTCGGAATTGAGCGAATAGCCCTTAACGGGGAATCTGTCCTTCTTTCCTATCCACTGTTCCCACGGAAGCTTCTTTGTACCTTGAAACAGCTCCTCAAAGGAGTGAGCCTCAAATGTACCCACCATAATAAGAATTCGTTCGGAAAAGCGTGAACATATATTAGCCCTTGCCAGTATATGCTCGTCTCCCGAAAACAGCACCCTGCCGTTTTCGGCATTTACATCCTCTGCCCCCATCTCGCGAAGCTCATCAGCAATAAGCCCCTCAAGACCTAATAAACACGGGACACAAAAGTTTATCATCATATTAAAATACCACCTGATACTCTTTAATTCGGAATTCGGAATTCTTGATAGCGAAGCCTGTGAGCAATCTGATAGTGTTTTCCACTCCGTCAATGTGGCTTCTTTCATAACCGTGTGAAGAATACACACCGGGGCCTATAAGTCCGTGGCGGAAATCGTGACCGGCACGAAGCGTTGCTTCTGCATCACTTCCGTAACGGGGATAGATGTCAACCGCATAATCTGCACCTGTTTTTTCGGCAGCTTCAATAAGCTTTGTTGTCATATCGTAATTATAAGGACCGCCCGAATCCTTTGCACAGATTGATACCTGCTTTTCGGTGCATTCAAGTCCGTCACCGATACAGCCCATATCAACGGAAAGCACCTCTGTTATTCCCTCAAAAGGAACTGCCGCGGCTCCGTGTCCCACTTCCTCATACACAGTAATATGAAGATATATCTTTCTTTCCGTCGCAATATTTTCTTCTTTAAGAAGCTTAGCAAATCCGAGTATTGCCGCAACGCTGAGTTTATCATCAAGAAAACGGCTTTTTATGTAACCCGACCTTGTAACCACTGTTCTTGTATCAAATGCAACGATATCGCCGTTCATAATACCGAGCTTTCTTACATCATCGGCATTTTTTACATCCTCATCAAGGACTACTTCCATATTATCAAAGCTTCGGTCAGTTTTGTTGAACTCACCGTTTACATGGATAGAGGGATTTTTAAGAAGGAATGTACCCTCATATATACCGTTTTTTCTTGTAATAACACGGCAATTCTCCCCCTCGGTATTAAAGCCGTTAAGACCGCCGAGAGGCGTAATGCGAAGCCGTCCGTTACTTTTAACCTCAGCGACCATACCGCCCAATGTGTCAAGATGTGCTTCAAGAAGAAGTGCGTTGCTCTCGTCTTTTCCGCCGATATCAACTGCAACTCCGCCCTTTTCGGTAATAAAAGCCGTACAGCCGAGCTTTTCAAACTCATTTTTTACAAATTCAGCGGCTTCTTTAGTATATCCCGTAGGAGAATCAATTGCTAAAATTTCGCAAGCCTTTGCGATCGCAAATTCAGAATACTTTTTATACATCGTACATCACCGAGCTTAATAATAACATAAAGAAAATATAATTTAAAGAGTAAAATAAAATAAATCATAATTTATCGGGGACTAAAGCTAAAATCAATTTCCCCTTGTACGATGAAAATATATTTCAATTTTGTAGGGGACGACGACCTCGGCGTCCCGTTTCAGTTAAATAAAATATTATGTGTTATTTCCCGAGAGGCACAAAATAAATCTTATAATCTGTAGGGGACGACGACCTCGGCGTCCCGTTTCAGGAAAATAAAATATCATAAGTTATATCCCGAGAGCCACACAATATATCTGACAATCTGTAGGGGACGACGACCTCGGCGTCCCGTTTCAGTTAAATAAAATATTATG
>CAYTRD010000129.1:0-4414 GCA_964440255.1 uncultured Ruminococcus sp.
ATGAATCCAATAATCATCGATAACGATAAATGCATTGGCTGTGGGCTGTGTGTAAACGACTGCCCGAATGCACATCTTTATCTTGAAAACAAAAAAGCGAAAGCCTATGAAAGCAGTTGTATCGAGTGTGGTCACTGCTTTGCCATCTGTCCGACGAATGCGGTCAAAATTGAGGGCAATGATTGTGTTGACGAACCCGTTACGCCGATGACCGAGTTTGACAGCGATAAGCTTTTGTCGGCAATGAAAAGCAGAAGATCGATCCGTCATTTTACGGCACAGCCCGTAGAGGATGAAAAGCTGCAAAAGATACTGGAGGCAGGGCGCTATTGTCCTACAGGAGCAAATGCACAGAATGTTGCGTTTACGGTTTTGGGAAGCAAGCAAAGCGAAGCAGAAGCACTTTGCGTAAATCTGTTCCGAAAGGGCAAAAAGCTTGGATCACCCTTTGTGGATTTTTTGAAAAGAATCGATATTCCGGATGACTTCTTTTTCAAGGGCGCACCGCTTGTAATCGTGGTATCAAGCAAGAGCGACATCAACGCCGGACTTGCAAGCTCTTATATGGAACTCATGGCTTACAATCTTGGGCTGGGCGTGCTTTACAGCGGATTCTTTGTAATCTGTACGAAGTTGAGCGGAAAACTCAAAAAGATGTTACAGCTTCCCAAGGGCCATAAGGTCGTCTCATGCCTGGTCATAGGCTACCCGAATGTAAAGTATCAAAGAATTGCACCACGAAAGGGAGCACAGGCAAAGGTACTGTAAGCTCAAAGCGGAACGGGAGGAATAGTATGTTTGATTTTTTTAAAAAGCCAAAGCTAAAAGACGGCATATCGGAAAAAGTGTTTGAATGTAAAAGAGAAGGGCTTACCATTCGTGGAACGGAATATCTCCCGGAAGGTGAAAACCTGCCGATAGCTATTGTGTGTCATGGGTTTATGGCATGGCAGGACACGGTGAGACATTATGCCGTAATGCTTGCCGAGATGGGATATGCCGCATACTGTTTTGACTTTAACGGCGGTTCTGTTATGAGAAGTAAAAGCGACGGCAAGACTACCGAAATGTCTGTCTTGACAGAAATAAAGGACTTGGAAGCGGTGATTGCCCATGTGAAAAGTCTGCCGTATGTAAATCCCGATGAATTATTGCTGATGGGCTGTAGTCAGGGCGGTTTTGTATCGGCACTTACGGCAGCAAAGCCGGAAGGTCAGGTCAAGAAGCTCGTGCTGTTCTATCCGGCGTTTTGTATTCCCGATGATGCCAGAGCCGGAAAGATGATGATGTCAAAATTCGACCCACAGAATCTCCCCGAGACTGTCAAATGCGGGCCGATGAAGCTCGGTCGCTGTTATATGGCGGATGTTATGGATATGAACCCGTTTGACGAAATCAAAGGATATGACGGCGATGTGCTGATCGTACACGGAACAGCAGACAAGATTGTGAACCTGAGCTATGCCGAGCGAGCCGCGGAAGTATATCAGTCCGAGCCGTATGACCGTAGCGTCACATATCACACCATCAAGGGCGGTAGACATATGTTCTCCAAGCGTCACGATAAGATTGCCATGGAATATCTTGATGCATTTATCAATAACTAAAAGAACGGCGGCAGGGAGATATGCTTCTCTCTGCCGCCGTTCTTCGGTTAGTTGTAAATTATTTCGTGATTTACGATTTCTGTGGCTCTGCTGTGGATGTTGTTCATCCGAGTAACCCACGCCATTTGATTGTCCGCTTTGAGCTTTTCAGTCACGCCCTCACGCTCAGCCATCTGTTTTATAAGCTTAAAAAAGCGTATATTCCACCTGCTTGTTTATGTCAGTTAGGTATCCGTTTAACTTAGTTTTTTTTCGTCTGAAAAACTGTAAGGAACTGAAACTGCTCTTAAAAAGAAGGCAGTTGAATTGCTTATTCACTGAGTTCTTCTATAATTGCATTAAATTCATCAGTATCACGAATAGAGTCAAAATCTTCATCTTGAAGCCATTTATCACGCATAATCTCCGTGAGAGCTCGACTGTCTGTTGTTTCAAAATCCGAACGCTTAACAGTAATGTCTCCGAGAAGAATTGAGTGCTTAACAATTTGTTCGGGGCGATTATCAAAGCCTTTTGCACATTTTACTGCAGTTTTCAGCTTTCCAAATGCCTCAGCTTTTCTATTTAAGCGTAATAATGTTCTTGCATAATGACAAAAAAGACGAGCATTACCCCAATTATCATCAGGTGCTTCGCTGTCATATAATATTTTATCAAGTGCGAGGCGTTTTTCTATAACAGCAAGAAGCTCATTGTCAGGTAAGAGCTGATATGCAATCAATGTATAAATACCTGCAGCCAAAATATCAAAGCCATGTTCAATTCTCTGTCGGCTGTTAGGCAACCACTCTTCTTCAGAAAGGCTCCACCACATCTGATTTTCTTTACCGTATTCAACCGAGGGAAATGTTTCGTAGATTGCTCTGCCGACTTCTTTTCTTCCCATTTCACAATGATTAAAAGCAAGCCTTGACATTGCCCTGAGCCTTATATTCTGGTCAGGACAGTATTTCATAATTCTTTCACCAAGTGCGGTAATTTCAGCATCGTATTTTTCCATATTCTCTTTCCATTCAGGTATGTTCCCATCCTCATCAGTAGAAAGAAAAAGTGCATACATTAAATTATCCAATAATTCAAAATTGTTGGGAAATTCCTTGACGCCTTCACGGGAAACACGAATACATTCATCGACGTTCCCCTTACTTATAGCTATCTGAAAGGCTTCAAGATAATTGTTTACCGCTTCCTTTTCTTTTGTTTCATCAACCCCCATAAGCCTGTCGGTGGAAATACCGAAGAATTCAGCTATGGTAGGTATTAACTCTATATCCGGATAACAGTTATCATTTTCCCAACGGGATACAGATTGACAGGAAACACCGATAACCTCTGCAAATTCTTCCTGTGTAATTTCTCTTTCTTTTCTCAATCTTTTAATCGTTTCACCTATATTCAATTTCATAATAAAAACCTCATTCTCTGAATTGAAAGTGACGTCTCTTTCTGTCTATATTGTGACATATTATGAATGTAATTACAATATCACGAAGAGAGAGTTTTTATCACGGTATTGGTGAATTTACAATACAAAAACTGAACACATACTCGAAAGAGTATCCTTTATTTTTGTCTTTACATGACAAAATGACACCCCTGTTTTTTCACATTGCAATTGGCATTTGACAGACCGCTGCTTTAATGGTCAAAGCTGTATAAGATGCTTGTTATTTATCATTTTTATATTGATATACTCTCACATAATCTATCACAAAATCAACAGGAAGAGTTCCTTCCGGATTGTTTTTAACATTGCCCGACCAACCAAAAACCGGTTTTCCTCCCACGCCGTCAACCTCAACCGAAAGAATCATAAATTCCTCATTCTGAGAAACACCGCCAAATGAAGACCTGCAGGTTTCAACACCGTTAATATAGAAAATATATTCTTTTTCATTCCATTCAAGCCCGTAGGTGTTAAAAGTGTTATAAGGGTCATTAACTTCAAATGCACCAAGCCGTTTTGATTTACCTTGGATTCCGTAACCGTTATAATGAAGATTTGAAACAACGGAATTTCTTATTTTCTTGCGCTTGTATAAAGGAGATTCGAAAATGTCGATTTCAGTGCCTTCCTTGCCTGAGTTTCCGGTACCAACCTTCATTGAATGAAGCCAAAACGCAGCCCACAATCCTTCGGCGGCAGGAAGCTTACAGCAACATTCATAATATCCGAATTTCTGTTCAAACAATCCCGATGTATCAATTGCTTCTGTATAATAACCTGCACCGAATTCGCCGTTTTCTTTATATTCCGTGCGGATATGCAGTTGATTATCAATAATCATTGCCTGAGAAGGAGACCATAATCCGCCTTTACGGGCACCCGTTTCGGTGTTAAAAAAGCGATGCTCATGCCATTTTGTTTCATCTAACTTCTCACCGTCAAAATTATCCTCAAATACCGGTTCAAATTCTGACAAATCAATCCTTTTCGGATTTTTGGGAACTCGTGTAAATCTGCTTGTTATAATAGGATCAAAAATTCCTGAAAATATATTGCCGATAAAACTGAGAACATCCATTTAATCACCTTTTCGTTTTTTTGAAATTATATCACAATATGATTAAAACAATCAAGAGTGCAAACACACAAGAAAACGGCTTCGCCGAGACTCAGGCGACCGTTTTCGGATAGTCCATCGACCGGGGAATCACCGCTTCCCGTTAGGAGGGACATATAATCTTTTTTACTTTATAGGAAGCAATTTCCTATAAAGTAAAAAAAACGATCTGAAAATATCAGGCTCATAGCATGTTGTACGGAGCCTTTTTTGTATTCTTCAAAACTGTAAATATCAAATATA
>CAYTRD010000130.1:0-4286 GCA_964440255.1 uncultured Ruminococcus sp.
TCAGGGGCTTGAAGACTTCTTCGGCGATATGGACTTCAAGGTTGCAGGTACAAAGGAAGGTATCACAGCAATTCAGATGGACCTTAAGGTTCACGGTCTTACTCCCGCTATCATTAAAGAAGCTCTCGAAAAGACATACGATGCAAGATGCAAGATTCTTGATGAGGTTATGCTTCCCTGTATCGCTGAACCCCGTGCAGAGCTTTCCAAGTATGCTCCCAAGATGCTTTCCACAAAGATCGATCCCGAAAAGATCGGTGATGTTATCGGTAAGCAGGGTAAGGTTATCCAGAAGATCTGTGCTGAATGTAACTGTAAAATTGATATTGAAGAAGACGGCTCAGTATTTATTTCTTCAACAGATCTTGACGATGCAAAGAAGGCTTTAAGCATCATTGAAACCATCGTAAACGATCCCGAAGAGGGTGCAATTTACAAGGGTGTTGTAACAAGACTTATGAGCTTCGGTGCATTCGTTGAAATCGCTCCCGGCAGAGAAGGTATGGTACACATCAGCCACCTCGATGTTAAGAGAACAGAAAAGGTTGAGGATGTTGTAAATGTAGGTGACGAAATTATCGTTATGGTTCTTCCCACAGACGATCAGGGCAGACTTAATCTTTCAAGAAGAAATGCTCTTATCGCAGTTGAAGGACTCACTCCCGAAAACGAGCTCGACGACACACCCAGAAAGCCCAGAAGAGATTTCAAGGGCGGCAGACGCGACAACAAAAGATAAATAATAAAAAGATTCTCCGAAAATTTTCGGAGAATCTTTTTTTGCCGATAAATCTTTATTTTTTATATTTGATTTCTTTTTGTAACTGATAAAAATTACAATATTGTGTCGGAACACTGCAATAAGTTTGATAATTAGTAAATAATTTAGTCTATGAAAATTAAGGTTTATTATAATAGACGGAAGATAAAGGTGATATTATGCTGTTGACAAAAATAATATGATATAATAAAATATAATTGTATAAAATAAACAAAGAATTGATTTCTTTGTTAGTATCTTTATGCTTAGTTCTTGTTTCTGTTTTTAATGTTTATGCAAGTTCTCAAATAAAAACAACACGGATAAATGCAATTGAGGCAAATGTGGCAGATATAAGGGTTAATAAGAATGTAGATAGTTTCGTTTTGATGAAGAATTTCTCAGGGGAAACGGAGGCTGTTTATTTTTCATTATCTGATGGCGGATATGTTGTTGCAAGTTATAAAGATGGGCATGTTATTGAATATTCACCTCAGGAGTTTTCAGGTTTGATAGAAGTTATAGATGAACAGACTATATATTATGGTGGACCACACTTGTTTTGCACAAAAAACGGAATGGAGTTTTATGATTTATTGAGTGAAATTTCATTTACTGCCACTGATGATTTTTATAATGCTGATGTATACTCCGGCTCTGTTTCAACTGTTAGCGGATTAAGAAGTGCATTAAATACAAATAGATATATACTTAATGACGCATTGTGGTTATCGGATGCAATTGATTTGCATTGCGAAGATATATATGAGTGTACAGCAGCATGTGATTGCAGTCGTCCCTGTAATTGCACAGCTTCATGTACTTGTGCAAATTTATATGCCGGATTAAATAGTTATTTTGATAGAACTGATGTTTCAGATTATATTGCTATAGTTTCATCTTCAATTTGTTCAGATATAAAACAATTGTTGGGTGGTTCATATCCTCTTTTATTAACGATTAATACCTCAAGCATTGATCCCGGTGATCTTGAAAGCAAACATACTGTTTTTTGCTATGGTTATTGGGAAACTTCAATGACAACATACTATATAGTAAATGACGGTTGGGGACATAATAGTGTGTATATTTGTGCTGATGATGTGCCCTCGGATTATGAAATTATGTTTTTAATTTAAGGAGGAACTTTAATGAAAAGGTATTTGAGCATCTTTCTTAATTTATGTCTATGTCTGTGTATATGCGGATGTGACGGCAATGTGATAAAGGCTGAAAACACTATGAACATATCTGAAGAAGTAAGTGAAAGAATCCTTGTCCGTGCTGTATTGAGAGGTTGGGGTGAAGAAGTTACTCTTGATAAAGAGGATGACCTTGCTGAATTACAAAGACTTTTGAACAGCTTTGAATTCAGTGTTGCTGCTGTGTCTTCCGAACAGACACCTCCCGGAAGTGCGACTTTAGGAATAACCTTGGAATATTCTGATGGCAGTATTGATGAGATGACCTTGCCTTGGAATGAAACAGACGGCAAAATATATATAACTGACTCATCTGCTGTGAAGATAATATCAGATGCATTTTTTGTTTCTTTTTCAGAAGAAACAATTGCGAATGATGTAATAAGTAACTGATCGTCTGGCATTTTATGGAAAAATATTCACCTCGTTGTATATTTTATTTGTAAGGTTATTTTGCTTTACGGTGTTGAGAAGTTCGGTGGAATGTTGATTAAAATTGCAAAAATGTTGATAACTCGGTGGAAAATGTTGAAAAGTTCGTTTATTGTTAAAAAAAATAAAAAGCAAAACTGTAAAACAACGAACTTTACATCAACAAAGTTATCAACATTTTTCTGTTTTTGAGGAAATTTTTATACATTTGAAATATTTATGATATTTTAAGAAAAAAACAGTTTTCTTGATTGGCAAAAGGTGGTAGAATATAATAAAAGAAAGGCGGTATCATATGGAAGTTAAAGTCAGAGCATATGCAAAAATCAATCTCACTCTTGATCTTACGGGTATTCTTCCCAATAAATATCACGGAATTTTTACCGTTATGCAGTCGGTAGGTATGTATGATACAGTAACCGTAAAAACGGGTGAGAGAGGACTTGTTCTTCGTTGCTCGGAAAAATATATTCCCTGTGACGACAGAAATACTGCTTTTAAGGCGGCAAGGCTATTTTATGAAAGGGCAGAAATCGAGCCCGAATGTGAAATATATATAAAAAAGGTTATTCCCTCGGGGGCGGGGCTTGCAGGGGGAAGTGCTGATGCTGCCGCAGTTCTTAATGCACTCAGTATCATATATCCCGAAAAGCTCACCCGCAGGGATATTCTTAAAATTGCACTTGAGGTGGGGGCAGATGTGCCCTTCTGTTATGTGGGAGGCACGAAGCTTTGCCAGAATATCGGTGAAATAATGTCACCGCTTCCGGCTCTTTTCTCCGATGTGCTGATAGTAAAGCCCTATGAAAGGGTATCCACAAAGGATGCATATATGCGTTTTGACAGTGCAGAAAATATCACACATCCCGATAACAACAGCTTTCTCTTTTATGCCGCAAGGGGTGAATACGAGGAGGCTTTGAGGTTCGCCGAGAATATGTTTGAAACACTTTCCGATGTGAAGACAGGAAAAGAAATCAAGGAAACAATGAAAAACTGCGGTGCGTGGTTTTCCTCAATGTCCGGCTCCGGCTCTGCCTATTACGGACTTTTTAAGAATACCGAGGATGCAAAAAAATGTGCCGATCTCTTAAGAGATAAGGCGGAGACTGTATTTGTCTGCAAGACGAAAACAAAAGGTGTTGAATAAAAAAATCTTAATTACCAAGACTTTCCTGTGAAAGGAAGGTCTTTTTTATGAGAACATATAAAACAGAAAAGCTTCAGACAATATTTTTATCACTTGCAGTAATTATTTCTATGATGATACTGACCGTTACAGAGGGCTTTACGGCGGCAGAAACAGTAAGAGAAGAGTGCTTGAGACTTCACATTTTAGCTGCCTCTGACAGCGAAGAGGATCAGGCTGTAAAGCTTCTTGTCAGGGACTCGCTTCTTGAAAGCACGGGCGAATTATTCAAAAGCTTTAAAAGTGCAGACGAAGCCGTAATAGAGGTCGAAAAAAGAAAAGAGGAGCTTGAAGCGATAGCCGAGAAAGTGCTTCGGGAAAACGGCTTTTCGTATAATGCGGAGATTTTTGTAACGGAGGAATATTTTACCTCCCGTCAGTATGAAGATGTGACACTCCCTGCCGGAAATTATAAGGCACTAAAGGTGGTGCTGGGAGAGGGTGAGGGGCATAACTGGTGGTGTGTGATGTTTCCTCCCTTGTGCCTTCCTGCCGTAACAGAGAAAAATGAGGACAGCGTTTACGGTGTCTTTGGCGAAAACGGCGGCAACCTCGTTACAGGCAAGGGAGGATATAAGATAAAGTTTAAAATTGTGGAAATTGTGGAAGCATTGATTGAAAGCATCAAATCATAATTTGCAGGGGGATGCCCTGCAAATTATGATTTGAAGTAAGAAGTAAAAGTGAATAGTGAAGAAGTAAG
>CAYTRD010000131.1:0-4234 GCA_964440255.1 uncultured Ruminococcus sp.
CCGAACGGGAAGCGGTGCTTCCCTGGTCGATGGACTATCCGAAAACGGTCGCCTGCGTCTCGGCGAAGCCGTTTTCTTATGTTGCTAATGAGGTGCACAGAATCACAGAAATATATATCAGTTCGGAAATCCGCAAATTATAAAAATGGTAAAAAGTGGTAAAAATTTCAGAAAATGCTTGCAATTCGATATTTCTTATGTTAATATATGGAAGAAATAGGAAAAAATAACATTTTTTCAAGTTATTATTCCGTAAAATGAAAGGAAATGTGTATAATGAAACAGAAAAAAGTATTGATTGCAGAGGAAAACGGTGAATTTCTCAAAAGTATGCTGTCAACATTAAAAGGCTTTGGGTTTGAGTGTATAAGTATACCGAAAAACGGTGAGGAGGTTGTTTCGGCAATTGAGAGCTATTCTCCCGATATAGTTATAATGGAAGCGTTTATGGCAAGGTTTGATGCACTTGCCGTGCTGAAGCTGGTTTCGGCTATGAAGCTTCCCGAAAAACCATATTTTGCAGTGCTTTCAAATGCAGATAACTCGGTTTTTGAGCAACAGGTATTGCTGAACGGTGCTGATTATTATTTTATCAAGCCGGTTGATGTGGGAATTCTGTGTGAACGTATAGCACAGCTTACAGGCTGGGACGGTAAGGGAGCGAACATAATAAAAATGAGAAATCCCAATGAACCCGACCTTGAAATTACCGTTTCCGAGATAATGCATGAGCTCGGAGTTCCTGCGCATATAAAGGGATATCAGTATTTAAGAGATGCAATAATTCTGTCCGTAAATTCTCCCGAAATGATGAATTCCGTTACCAAGGTTTTATATCCCACGGTTGCAAAGCATTTCAATACAACATCATCAAGAGTTGAAAGAGCCATCCGTCATGCAATTGAGGTTGCTTGGGACAGAGGAGATATTGATGTGCTCAGTGCATATTTCGGTTATACAATCCAGAATTCAAGAGGTAAGCCTACAAATTCCGAGTTTATTGCTATGATTGCCGATAAATTAAGACTTAAGCTTAAGAAAATATCATAAAAAAACGGTGCGAGGGAAAATATCCTTCGCACCGGATTTGTTTAAGTGTTCTGTTGTAAAAAGCTGTCATAGGTATTAAGAGCATCTGCCCGTCTTCGAGAGCTTATCATAACCTTCGTACCGTCACTCATCTCAACTTCGTGAGTCCCGAAATTTTTTATGTGATTCATATTTACGGTATATCCCTGATGTATTCTTAAAAAGCCGTGAAAGCTCAGCTTTTCAAATACATTCTGTATCTTTCCTACGGAGCTGTATTCTCCGTCTTTTGTGTAAAATGTAAGATGTCTGTTATAGCTTTCAATATAGATAATATCGGATATCTTCAATGAATACCTTTCGTTTTTCCAACGCAGATATAAAAATGAATTCCTGTTGCGGTATTTTATGAGCATCCTTTTGAACAATTCCGAAAATTCCTCGGGATCAATGGGAGTTTTGAGATAATAGAGAGCTTCAACCTTGAACGCATCATAGATATATTTTTCTGAATCGGCAAAAAGTATTATGATTGCGTTTCTGTTGTTTCTTCTTATGATTTCTGCAGTAATAATGCCGTTTATGTCAGCGTTTAATAAATATACATCAAATATATTTTTCTCTTTTACAATTTCAAGCAGTTCTTCGGCAGAGAAAAAGCATCTGACGGAAAATGCTTCCTCAGACAAAAAACTGTCGCTGATATTTTTTATCAGCTCGTTACAGACTGAATTATCTGTGTCACAAATACAAATTCTCATTTTTCATACCTCTACATTCAACCTTCATAATACATTTTTTTCTAAAAAAAAGAAATACAAACTGCCGAAATGATTAATTTAAATGCAAAAGTGCTAAAAAATAAAATAAAAAAGCACCCTCGCACATAAACGAAGATGCTTCTGCGTCAGTTATAACTCAGTTTATCCGAATCGAACAAAACAACATCCGTTTATGAGAAAAATTATTTTTATAAATCATCACGGTATTTACTGTGGTCATTTTGTTCACCTCTTTCATATATGTTTTTTTTGCATAATAACAAATATTGAAGGATTTGTCAAGAAGAGTGTTGACCTCAGTCGGCGAAGAGTATAAAATAAACGGGGTGATATCAATGAGTGATAGTATAAAAAACCGTTTGATTTCTCTGGAAGATAAGGAGTATAAGGCTTTTCATTCCCGACTTATGCCGAATATTCCCGAAGAGCGTATTATCGGAATAAGAATTCCCGTGCTTCGCAAGCTGGCAAAAGAACTGATAAAAGAGGGATGTTCAGATGAATTTATTTCAGTTCTGCCTCATTACTATTACGAGGAAAACAATCTTCACGCATTTATTCTTGAAGAAATCAGAGATTTTGATAAGCTGATAGCCGAGCTTGAACGCTTTTTGCCCTTTGTTGATAACTGGGCAACCTGCGACTGTCTCAGCCCGAAAGCATTCAGAAAAAATACGGATAAGCTTTCTTCATATGCATTGAAATGGCTTGAGGCAGAAGATGAATATACTGTCCGTTTCGGAATTGAAACGCTTATGATATATTTTCTCGATGATCGTTTTATTTCAGATTATCCCGATGCAGTAGCTTCTGTAAAAAGTGACAAATACTATATAAATATGATGATTTCATGGTATTTTGCCACAGCACTCGCAAAAAGATGGGATGATATAATCCCTTTTATTGAAAACAATAAGCTTGATGAATGGGTTCATAATAAAACAATAGCCAAAGCCATTGAAAGCTACAGAATAACACCCGAACAAAAAGAAAAGCTTCGCCTTATGAAAAGGAAATAAAATTTTACCGCTGTCGAAGGCGGGAAAAATTTTTTTGCACAAAAAAGAACATTTGTTCATTTTGCGTGTTTACTTTTAAATTAAAATTGTGTATAATGGCAATAAGTAATTTTATGCGGGGAATGTATGGAAAAATTTAAGCTTGTATCCGAATATAAGCCTACGGGTGATCAGCCCGTGGCTATAAAAGAGCTTGTTGAGGGTATCAACAACGGTTATAATGAACAGACTTTACTGGGGGTTACGGGCTCCGGTAAGACATTTACTATGGCAAATATTATAGCTGAAGTAAACCGTCCCACTCTCATTCTTGCTCATAATAAGACCCTTGCCGCACAGCTTTGTTCGGAATTCAGGGAATTTTTTCCCGAAAATGCAGTTGAATATTTCGTATCCTATTATGATTACTATCAGCCCGAAGCCTATATTGCATCAACTGATACTTACATTGAAAAGGATTCTGCAATAAATGATGAAATAGACCGCCTTCGCCATTCTGCAACATCTGCTCTTTCAGAACGCCGTGATGTAATAATTGTTGCAAGTGTTTCGTGCATATATTCACTCGGTAATCCCATTGATTACAAAAATATGGTAATATCTCTCCGTACAGGAATGGAAAAAAGCCGTGATGAGCTGATTGAAAAATTGGTTGAGATACAGTATGAGAGAAATGATATCAATTTTATACGAAATAAATTCCGTGTCAAAGGCGATGTCGTGGATGTTTTTCCCGTATATAATAACGAAAATGCCATCCGTATAGAGTTTTTCGGGGATGAAATTGATAAGATATGCGAGATAAACCCGCTTACGGGTGAAGTTAAAAATACTTTCTCCCATGTTGCTATCTATCCTGCTTCCCATTATGTTGTAGCTCCGGAAAAAATACAAAAGGCAGTAGATGAGATAATAGCCGAAATGGAAGAAAGAGAAGCGTGGTTCAAGTCACAGGGAAAGCTTATAGAAGCACAGAGAATAAGAGAACGCACGGAATACGATATGGAAATGCTCCTTGAAACGGGCTTTTGCAAGGGAATTGAAAACTATTCGAGAATAATGTCGGAAAGAGAGCCGGGCTCTGCTCCGTTTACGCTTCTTGACTTCTTTCCCGACGATTATCTTCTTTTTGTGGACGAGTCTCATGTAACGCTTCCTCAGGTAAGAGGTATGTTCGGCGGTGACAAATCGAGAAAGGATTCCCTCATTGAATTCGGATTCAGATTGCCGTCTGCATATGATAACCGTCCTTTGACCTTTAATGAATTTTATGAAAAGACAAGACAGAAAATTTTTGTAAGTGCAACACCCGGAGACCTTGAAAAAAGTCTGAGTGTCAGAACGGCAGCGCATCGATCTCCTCCTGCTCCAGCTTCCGGCCCCGGGAGAAGGCCGCCACGAAGG
>CAYTRD010000132.1:0-4152 GCA_964440255.1 uncultured Ruminococcus sp.
TCAGCTTCTTATCGACAAATATAAAGACAGCTCAAAGCTTTTTCTGATTCTGTGCGGCTCTTCTATGTCGTATATGGAAGACCGTGTGCTGGCATACAAAGCTCCGCTTTACGGAAGAAGAACGGCACAATTTAAAATTCTCCCCTTTGAATTCGATGAAGCCTGTGAATATTTCAAGGCTTTTTCCGATGAAGATAAGGCTGTAGCCTACGGAATAATCGGCGGAACACCTCAGTATCTTTTGCAGATAAACGATAAAATTTCCATTGAAGAAAATATTAAAAGCATTTTTCTTGATCCCGTATCTGCAATCTACGAAGAACCCGGAAATCTTCTCAAGCAAGAGGTCAGAGAGCCGAATATATACAACGCTATTATTACGGCAATAGCATCAGGGGCATCAAAGCTTTCCGAAATATCAACAAAGATAGGCGAGGAAAACAGCGTTTGTGCCACATATGTAAAAAACTTAATCTCTCTGGGTATTATAAAAAAAGAAAATCCTTACGGAGATACCTCGGCACGCAAAACCATATATTCAATTGAGGATAATATGTTCCGATTCTGGTACCGTTTTATCCCCGATAATATAGCTGTAATTTCAAGAGGTGCTGTCGATATTGCATATAAACGAATAGCACCGCACCTGCCCGAATATATGGGTGCTGTTTTTGAAGAGATATGCAAGCAATATTTGTGGTCAGAACTGCTGAAAGGCTCTCTGCCTGCAGAATTTTCAGACATCGGAAGATGGTGGGGCACCGACCCGAAAGCAAAGCAACAGGTTGAAATTGATATTTTCGGAACCTGCAATAAAGATTCTGCAATTTTCGGAGAGTGCAAATGGACAAACTCAAAAATTGACATAAATATTCTCGAAAAGCTCATAGAAAAAAGCAAGCTATTCCCTCACGAGAATAAACACTACTATCTTTTTGCAAAATCCGACTTTACAGAAGCCTGCAAAGAGCTTGCTGAAGATATGGGAAATGTTACACTGATAAAATATTCCGATATGCTGAAATAATATCAGCAGGAAACTAAAGGACAAACAGAACTGATTCACAAAAAATCAGCTTATTTTAATGATGTAAAGTCTTGTTGCGTAATTGTAAAGTCTATGCGGTAGTATTGCAACGCAAATTTACTTATAATGAAGTCACCAAGCTAAAGGAGGATTTTATTATGAAATTGGCAGATAAGATTTTAACTCTGCGAAAGCAAAACGGCTTTTCCCAGGAGGATTTAGCAGAAAAACTAAATGTTTCCAGACAGGCAATATCCCGTTGGGAAGTAGGCTCAGCACAACCCGATGCTTCAAATGTTCTGCAACTAAGTAAACTTTTCGGTGTTACCGCAGATTATTTACTGAATGACGATTATGAAAGCGATCACGATGTTCCTGTTGTTAAAAACACCGAAACAACGGCAACGAATAAGATAAAAAGAATCATTGCATATTTTTGCAATGTCCTCCTGCTTCAGGTCGTTGTCTGTTCTTAAATCTCTGAATTTTTGTCTGTAATCCATAGCAATTCCGTTTTACTTAAGAGTAACTATCGTAACACCGTTTTCGCCTTCGCCGTAGACTCCGAGGCGGAAGGTCTTTACAAACTTATTGCCTTTAAGATGCTTCTGAACAGCAGCTCTCAGTGCTCCCGTTCCTTTTCCGTGAATTACGGTAAATTCACCGATATTTGCCATAAGCATCGAATCGAGGAAGCTGTCAAGTGTGAGAATTGCTTCATCCACCGTCATACCTCTTAAGTCACAACGGTTTTCCGCACTTGCAGTAAGACGAGATTCCATAGAACCGCTTCTTGAAACGGAGGCGGTCTTTTGCTTGTTTTCTTTCTTTTTCTCTGTAAGACGAAGCTTACTCACATCAACTCTCATTCTCATAGCCCCCGAAAGAACCTCAACCTGATTTCTCTTATCGGGAAGAGAAAGGACATTTGCTTCTTTACCGAGCTGTGTAAGAAGAACGGTGTCACCCACCTTAAGAGGACGGGGAAGAACATAATCGTCATCCTCATAAAGAGAGGTAGTCACGGGATTTACGGCAGTATCAATATCCGAAAGCCCCTTTTTCATCGCTTGCTTTGCTTTTCTTGCAAGCTCCGAAGCATCCTTCGTGGTCTTCATTTCCTTACGGAGCTTATCAATCTCCATAAGAAGCGTGTTTGCCTCTCTTCTTGCCTTTTCGGTAATTTTCAGAGCCTCGCCCTGTGCCTTTTCGTACTCCTTCTGACGAAGGTCTTCGGCTTCGGCAAGCTTTTTCTCGGCAAGACGCAGCTTTTCTTCATATTCAGCGTGTACCCGTTCGGCAACTGCCTTTTCTTTTTCCATTGAAAGACGGGATTCTTCAAGTGAATCCACAACATTTTCAAATCTTATGTTTTCCGTGGATACGAATTCATTTGCTCTTTCAATAAGCTCTTTATCAATTCCCAATCTTTCTGAAATTGCAAAGGCATTCGAGCGTCCGGGAACACCTGTGAGCAATCTGTATGTGGGACGAAGGGACTGCACATCAAATTCACAGCTTCCGTTTTCCACTCTCTCAGTTTCAAGTGCATAGGCTTTAAGCTCCGCATAGTGAGTAGTGGCTGCAATTTTTGCACCGTTTATGTGAAGTCTCTCGAGGATTGCGATTGCAAGAGCCGCACCCTCAACGGGGTCAGTACCTGCTCCCAGTTCGTCTATAAGCACAAGGCTTTCATCGTCTGCATTTTTTAATATATCAACAATATTCACCATATGCGACGAGAATGTGGAAAGGGACTGTTCAATGCTCTGCTCGTCACCTATATCGGCAAATATTTTCTTAAATACACAGATCCTCGAGTTATCCCCTGCAGGTATAAGCAGACCGCAGCAAGCCATAAGAGTAAGAAGCCCTACGGTTTTTATTGAAACAGTCTTACCGCCCGTATTGGGGCCCGTTATTACAAGGGTATCGAATTTTTCTCCCAGAGAAATATCTGTGGGTACAACCTTTTTCGGGTCAAGAAGCGGATGTCTTGCTTTTTTAAGCTCTGTTATTCCGTCTGTGTTGAGAACGGGAACGCTCGCTTTCATTTTATAGGCTAACTGTGCCTTGGCAAATATGAGATTGAGTTCAACAAGAGAATCGAAATTATGCTTTATTGTTTCTCCGTATTCTCCCACTGCCACGGAAAGCTCAGTAAGAATTCTTTCAATCTCTTCTCTTTCCTTACCCTGCAGCACTCTTATTTCATTGTTTGCTTCAACAACTGCCATAGGCTCAATAAACACGGTAGCACCCGAGCCCGAGGTATCGTGAACAAGCCCCGCAACTTCGCCTCTGTGTTCATTTTTTACGGGAACAACAAATCTGCCGTTACGCTGTGTGATTATTGCTTCCTGTAAAAATTTCTGATAATGCGTGCTTCTTATAAGTCCTTCAAGCTTTTCACGGATGGACTGTGCCTGATTTCTCATTTTTCTTCTTATGTCGGAAAGCTCTCTTGAAGCATTATCAGCCATCTCTTCATCACTTAATATGGATGTAAAGATAGTATTTTCAAGAGTTCTGTTGGGACAAAGAGAAGAAAAGAATACATCAAGACAGCTTTCAGCACCCGGCTGTGAAAATCTCCATTCATAAAGAGAACGGACAACTCTCAACACCTCACCGATGTCTAAAAGCTCTCTCATTGTAAGCACACCGCCTGCCGCGGCTCTTGAAAGAGAGGAATTTACATTTTTAGCAGCTCCGAAGGAGGGCCCTCCGAATTTTGCAAGGAGAACATAAGCTGCATTTGTCTGATTTATAAGTGCCTGTGCATCGTATAAAACCGTCGCAGGCTTCAGTGCAAGTGCCATTTCCTTGCTGTCCTGAATGGAAGCAAGCTCAGAAAGTGCCGAAAGCACCTTATCAAGCTCAAGTGCTTTTATATGTCGTAAATCTGTCATAAAACCACCGTAAATCATAATTTGTAGGGCGGATGCAACTTCCCGAGAGGCACAAAATAAATCTTATAATCTGTAGGGGACGACGACCTCGGCGTCCCGTTTCAGTTAAATAAAATATTATGTGTTATTTCCCGAGAGGCACAACATAAATCTTATAGTCTGTAGGGGACGACGACCTCGGCGTCCCGCCGGTAGGGAGTAAAGATACAGAAT
>CAYTRD010000133.1:0-4146 GCA_964440255.1 uncultured Ruminococcus sp.
CCCTACAGATTATGATAAGTAATAGGTAAGAAGTAAGAGTGAAGAAGTAAACTGTTGGAAGGGCTTCGCCCTTGAATTAAGTAGAGCGAAGCGGAGTAAGACGCGTCAGCGTCTTCCTTACTTCTTCACTATTCACTTTTACTTCTTACTTCAAATCATAATTTGTAGGGCATCCGCCCTACAAATTATGATTTATCCGATGACAGTAAGTGCAGATGTTGTTACAAGATTTCCTGTGCCGTCTTTATTGTATGTTCCTTCAAGAAGAATGTATTTTCCTGTTGCGGGAACGGTGTCTGTTTCAGTAAAGTGCATTGACCAGCTATCGTTATAATAGGGATGCTGAATTGAATTGCCCGAAAGTGCTCTTCCGAAAATTCTTATGCTCACATCATTGAATTTCTCGGGGAACTGAAGCATATTGATTATCTCAACACGGGTGAGAGTAGGGCTCATTGTGGTCATATCCATATCGTAGCCGGCATTTGTGAATTCGTCGGTAATCTCCAGCGTAACATCCTTGAGCCAATATCCGTCAAGAGCCTCGTCATTCTTTTCCATTGTGCCATTTACCTTTACATATGAGCCTGCTTCTGGAATCTCAGTACCCTCGGGAAGCACAATTTCCCACTGATAGTCACAGCACTTTGTGTTATCAGCATAGCCCCATACATAGTAGCGTGTGGTGTCATTATATGCATCTGTTAAAATTGCAAATGTGCCGTCCTTTGTGAAGGTCTTGCCCTCATATGAAGCACCGTTGTCATTATAGAACAGGTCTACATATGCCGCATATTCCATCCGGTCGAACTTTTCCTTCATTCCTGTATCAAGCTCACCCTCGGACAGAAGAGCATCTGCGGTGGGATTAGTTACGGTATCTGTGTCAGTGTTGTCGGAGGAGGTTGTTGTTTCCTCTGTGCCGCCCGAACAGGCTGTAAAAGTAAGAATAAGTAAAACTGCAAGAAGTAAAGCTGTTAATTTTTTCATAATTTTATCCTTTCCTGCCGATAAGTGAAAAAACGGCAAATACGATTATGTCAATTGCAACTATGGTTGAGCCTACAGGTGTTGATGCCATAATTGAAACAAGAATACCTGTAAGTGAGCACACAACTGACAGGACTGCTGAGCAGATGACAACATTTCTGAAGCTTCTGAATACTCTCATAGCTGAAAGAGCAGGGAATATTACAAGTGCCGATATAAGAAGTGAGCCTACAAGGTTCATGGCAAGCACGATTATAACCGCCGTTATGACCGCAATCAGCAGATTATAAAGTGAAGCCTTTGTGCCCGTAGCCGCCGTAAAGGTTTCATCAAAGGTTACGGCAAATATCCTGTTATAGAAGAATATGAAAACGAGAATCACAATAACGGACATTATAATGCAAAGCCATACGTCAAACTGTGAAAGAGTCAGTATTGATGTGGAACCGAAAAGCGTTGAGCATACATCACCGCTTATGTTACCCGATGAGGAGAAAACATTGAGAAGCAGATATCCCACACCGAGAGATGCCACGGACAGCATCGCAAGTGAAGCGTCGCCCTTGATTTTTGCATTCTGCCCCGTTGCAAGAAGAATAATTGCCGCTGCCACCGTTACGGGAAGCACAAGCACCATTTCATTCGTGAGTCCGACAATTCCTGCAACTGCCATAGCACCGAAGGCTACATGGGAAAGTCCGTCACCGATAAAGGAAAATCTTTTAAGAACGAGAGTGACACCTAAAAGCGAAGAGCAAAGAGCAATAAGCACACCGACAATAAGAGCACGCTGAACAAATTCAAACTGCAGATATTCAAGGAGCTTAGAAAACATTTCCATTACTCTTCACCTCCTTCGAATTCCGTAAAGGTCTTGCCGATATCAGTTTTAATATAGTCCTCTTTTGTGCCGAAGAAAAGGGGAGTGTGGCTTATGTGAAGTATATGAGTAGAATATTTTACGGCAGCGGAAATATCGTGGGATACCATAATCACCGTAATTCCGTCTTCACGGTTTAGCTTATGTATCAGCTCATACATTTCCTTTGTCACCTTAGGGTCGAGCCCTGCAACAGGCTCGTCAAGAAGAAGCATTTTTCCCGTTGCACATAATGCACGGGCAAGAAGAACCCTTTGCTGCTGACCTCCCGAAAGCTCTCTGTAGCAACGGTTCTGCAGCTCAAGAATATTCATTCTTTCCATCTGTTTTTTTGCGTATGCCTTCTGCTGTTTTGAATAAAAAGGACGAAGACCGCATTTGCCAAGAAGCCCCGACAGAACTATTTCTTTTACTGAGGCGGGAAAATCCTTTTGCACAAGTGTCTGCTGAGGCAGATAGCCGATTTCAGAGGACTTAAGTCCGTCACCTGTTACAATTTCTCCCGACATAGGACTTTTAAGTCCTAAAAGTGCCTTGATAAGCGTGCTTTTGCCTGCACCGTTTTCACCGACGATGCACAGATAGTCGCCTGAATTAATACTGAAATCAAGATGCTCGGTTACGGTTTTGCCCTCGTATCCTAAAGTGACATCTTTACATATCAACTGTGCCATTAAGATTGTCCTTTCTTAAGAAAGTGCTGTTTTTATTACATTAAGGTTTTCATTCATAACCTCAATGTATGATAACGAAAGCTTGTCCTTTGTTACCGATTGAAGCGAATTCAGCGTAAGTATTTGCTGATCCTTTGCTTTTGTGCTGTTTTTAACGGTATTTGCTACCGAACCGTCGGAGGTTTCCGTGATGAGAATATATGAAAGCTCCAGCTCGTCTATTTTACCTGCAAGACGGGTAACGGTTTCAAAGCTTGCTTCACTTTCTGCCGAGCAGCCCGAAAATGCCGCGTGGCAGGTAAGTCCGTAGTCCTTTGCAAGATAAATGAAAGGGAAACGGTCTGCAAAAACAAGTGTTTTATTTTCGGATGTAAGAAGCTCCCCCTCATATGCCTTATCAAGTGCATCAAGCTTTTTTACATAGCTTGTGAGATTTTCTTCATATGTACCCTTGTTTTCGGGATCTTTTTCAATTATTGCTGCTGCAATTATCTTTGTAAGACGAAGTGCATTTTTAACGGAAAGCCATATGTGTTCATCGTGGGTATGGTTGTGCTCTTCTTCTGCTTCATGGGAATGTTCTTCAGCTATCTCCTCGGCACAGTAAAGATTTTCTTCTCCGAGACTTTCCATAAGATTAATAACAAGCGTATCTTCATTTTTTGAGGTCTCAAGAACCTCTCCTACCCATTTGTCGCTGTCACCGCCTATATAGATAAAAACATCGGCAGAAGAAATCGTGACGATATCAGCGGCTGTGGGCTGATATGAATGAAGGTCGGTTCCCGAATCCAGCAGTAGCATAATATTTACATTTTCAGCTTCTCCCGCAATATTTCTTGCCCAGTCATACTGCGGAAACATTGTGCAGACAATATTCAGCTTCGCATCATTGCTTTCATTGTTCGTGCATCCCGTGAATACGCAAGAAATCATAATTACGGCAAGCACAAGTGCAATTATTTTTTTCATACTGTTTCTCCTTTAATTCTGCAGTCCTTACAGCAGCCGAAAAGGGTGGTGCTGTCTACTTCAACCGTGAAATCGTTTTCACCGAGAATGTTTGAAAGAAGCTTTTCGCTGAGCTCATGCCCCATATGAAGAAGCCTTCCGCATTCCGTACATTTAAGATGCAGATGATGGTGACATTCGTCGCCACCTGCTATCTGATATAAAAACTGTCTTGAATTTCCTTTGACAAAACGCTTTACCGTGCCCTTGTCAACAAGCTGACCTATAAGACGGTAAACCGTGCTTTTGCCCGGTGCAGCCGTAAACAGCTTTTCCATTTCGGAACTGAGCTCATCAACGGAAAAAGGCGTATCAGGGTGCTTTTTAAGAAATTCAATCAGCATTTCCTTCTGATGTGTATTATAAGTAGCCAATAAATCAACTCCAAATTGAGAATTACTCTCAAATTATTATACACGAAATATTACATAAGTCAATAGATTGTTATGTTGAAATATAAAAATATTTGTGGTAAAATAAATCTTATTATCTGTAGGGGACGACGACCTCGGCGTCCCGTTTCAGATAAATAAAACATTATATGTTATTTCCCGAGAGGCACAAAATAAATCTTATAATCTGTAGGGGACG
>CAYTRD010000134.1:0-4005 GCA_964440255.1 uncultured Ruminococcus sp.
ACTGTGCGTCAAACGGGTTGGTTTTTGCACCCCTTGCGACGATAAATTATGATTTGAAACAAAGACTGCATACTGACCGTTGTTTTCAGGTAAGTATGCAGTCTGCTTTTATGTATTTTGCCATTGGGTGGGGTCGTCGAGCCCGACGGAGGCTCGGAGGATGCTTCTTGCATCGGCGGCGGTAATTTGTCCGTCACCATCTGTGTCACCGCGTTTTTTCATAATTGATGTCATTTCTTCAAGACCGACAGAGGCACGAAGGACAAGTCTTGCGTCACTTGCCGTTATGTCTCCGCTTTCGTCAACATCGCCTGTGGTGGGAGCTGTGTACACAAATTCGAATATGTCTCTTACCTTGCCGAAACGGTCCTCTTCTTCCTTACAGCCGTATGCAAGTACAAGAAGCTGTTTTCCGTCCTTTTCAGCGAAGGCTACAAGACATTTGCCTGCTGAGGAGGTGGTTCCGGTTTTGAGACCGTGTGCATAGGGATAATAATATTCGCTTTCGGGGTCAAGAAGAAGATTTGTGTTATCCCACACTATGTTTTCCCCCGAATAAAAGTAAAAACGGTTGCTGTGAATGTTTGCAATTGAAGCGATTATTGCATTATTTGCCGCCGCAACTGCTATTTTTGTCATATCCTCGGCGGTTGAGTAATGATTGGGGTCATCCCAGCCCTCGGGATTTACAAAGAAAGTATTCATACAGCCAAGCTCTCTTGCCATATCCACCATAAGGTCACAGAAGTATGTAACGGCTTTTGCGGCTTCCATTTCGGCATTGCCCGAATGTTTTCTTGCAACATTTACTGCAACCGTATATGCCGCATCATTTCCAGAGGGGAGAAGAAGTGCCGCAATAAGAGTTCTCATTTTAAGCTCATGTCCCGGCTGAATAAGACTTACACTTGAATTAGGTTTTCTTAAATATATTTCCTGCCCTACGGTTATTACATCGTCAGGCTGAAAAACAGAAAGTGCAACAAGACTCGTCATAAGCTTTGTTGTGCTTGCAATTGAAATATGCTCCTTCTCATTTTTTGCGTAAAGCATTTTGTTTTCGGTCATATCATATACCACACAGGCATTGATGTTTTCACACAAAGCATCTATCGTCTGCTCGAAGCCCGTTGCGGCAAATGACGGAAGAATCGAGCCTGTTATTATTGAAATGCAGACCGCAAAAATAAGAAAGGTCTTTTTAACGGTTTTCATATTATCTCTCCGATTATCCTTTTTACGACAAAAAGTATAACATATCGGGAGAACTTTAGCAACCGCAAAAGACCTGTTTTTGTTTGACAATTAATTAAGAATTGTTAAATTTCTTATAAGAAACACATTCTTTGATTTTCCCTGTATCGTCCATACTGCCGAAACAAAGCTTATTATAATGATAAGTATCTCACATATGACTGAAAGTATGGGTACGATAAAGGTCCAACAGAGAAGCAGAGAAATAACTATAAGAAGAGAAGACAATACCGTAATTTTTATCCCCTCTTTTATATGGAATTTCAGATATTCCGATTCCTTGTTTATGAGAAGAGAGAGAATAATTCCGACAATGCCCGTAAGATAAATGAGAACTGCAGCCAGCCGGTATTCCTTTACCTCTTCGTCGGAAAACAGCTCTGTTTTATCCCATTCGTTCTTTTCGGTATTTTCTTCTTTTTTTTCTTCGGTAATTTCCGTTTTTATCTGCTCTCTTATGGCATTGATACGGATTTCCTGTTCCTTTATCTGTCGGTCTATCTGTTTTCTGTATTCCTCAAAGGGATCGGGGGTCAGCGGAATATCCTTTTTAGAGTCACTTCCGTCACAGTTTTTTCCGCAGGTGGGACAAATGAGAGCATCATCAGCACATTCAAAACCGCAGGTATTGCATATCTTCATAACTATTCACATCCTTTTTTTTTGATTTTACTTCCTATTTACCGCAGAATCAATAGACTTAAGAGAATATTAAGAATTAAATAATCTCTATTTCAACTCCCGTATAATAGTGCTTCAGTATTTCTTCCCAGGTGTAGCCCTGTCTTGCAAGATAATCTGCTCCGTACTGTGACATTCCTACACCGTGGCCGTAGCCTTTTACATTCATTGTAACACCCTTTGACGTCATGGAAAATGTAACGGCGGCTGACCGCAGAGAAAAAATTTCACGAAGCTGTTCGCCCGAAAAATCTTTATCTCCTATTTTTATATTCATAAGCGTTCCGGCTTCCGTGTATTCACCCTTTGAAAACCATACGGTTATATCTTCACCGAGTACCGCCCCCTCTTTTTCCATTTTTTCTCGGAATTCATCAAAGGAAAGTGTTATTTCCGAGGCATATTTCGGGGAAAGTGTATCTCCCGTGCTTTCAACACTTACAAGATACGGAAAACCGCCTGTCCAGACATTTTCTGCATTTTCCGTTTTTCCCGAGCTTATTGCGTGGTAAGCCGGAACTATAAGCTCACCCTCATAGGTTATTGAATAAGCTATTGCCTTATCTACCGCATCGCACAGCTTTTCGTAATAGCTTTCAAAATCTCCGTTCCAACGTTCTTTCATTTCTTCCTTTGTCATATATGCCTGATGCTTTGTTGAATCTGTTGATATAACGGCTCCGTCAAGCTCATCGTTACTGCCTTTCTGCTGATTCAGTCTTGCAAGGGTTGCGGCAGCACAGGCACCTGCAGATAAAGCCTCACTTTCAAATTCAACAGGCATTTCAGCTGCTACAACACCAATGATGTATTCCCTGAAATCCATTATTTCTGTCTTTTCCTCGTCAGCGATATAAACGCTTATTGTGTCTCCCGTGCTGTCATAGGTTTCATATGGGGGATGAAGAACATCATCGGAAGAAAACGAGCCGAAAACCACGGCATATGTGATAATCGGAACTAAAAGTATACATAAAGCCGATGTAAGTGCCAGCAACATTATTTTTTTCATAACTTCCACCTTTTTGATAAGAGTTTTTCACATAAAAGACCTGCAATTAATGCACTTATTCCCGAAAGCCATACAGGGATAATTATTGAAAACGGTGCTTCACTGCCTGCCTCCAGTCTTAATGAGGCGACGGATGCGGGAATGAGAGTAAGGGCTGCAGAATTTATCACAACAAAACGCACGGTTTCGTTGTCGGCAGAGCTTCCTCCCGATTGATTCTTTATTCTTCTCATAGCCTCTATCCCCAACGGAGTAGCCGCATTCCCGAGACCTAAAAGATTTGCCGTTATGTTGGCACATATTGCAGAGCCTGCAGGTGTGTTGCGGTATGTGGGAAAAATCAGTCTCATAAAAGGAGACAGGAGTTTTTCAATTTTCTTTGAAAGCCCCGATTGCGTCATAATTTCCGTGAGCCCGTTCCACAGTGCCATAGCACCCAGAAGCTTTATCGCAACCGTTACCGCATCCGATGCCCCTTTAAGGATACCCCCTGACAAAGAGCTCATATTCCCCGAAAATATTGCGGTTATAAAGGAAATTATCACTGAAAAGGCAAATACATAATTCATCATACTATTATCTATGCAAGGGGAAGGTGTAATATGACAGGCTTCACAAAAAGAAAAAAAGACTTATATTATGATTAAATATTGACTTTTATGGTAAAATATGTTAATTTATGCTTGTAAATAAAAAAATGAGGTGAAAATAATGAAAGCAACGGGTATTGTAAGAAAATTTGACGAAAACGGAAGATTTGTGCTTCCTATGGAGCTTCGTAAAAAGCTGCGTCTTACCTCACAGGACGATGCTCTTGAAATATTTGTTGAGGACGATATGATAATTTTAAGAAAATATGAGCCCTCCTGTGTTTTCTGCTCGGGAATGGAAGACCTTATCGGCTTCAAGGATAAAAAAGTCTGCAAAAAATGTGCAGAAAAAATAAATATACTTTTTGAAGAATAAAATCATAATTTAACGGTGTAAGCCGTTAAATTATGATAATGCAAAATGAAGTAAGACGCTGAAGCGTCTTACTCCGCTTCGCTCTATTCGGG
>CAYTRD010000135.1:0-4000 GCA_964440255.1 uncultured Ruminococcus sp.
ATCTCGACCTGAATTTTCATATTCTGTCTGTTAGCGGCAGAACGCATAACAGTACGGATAGCCTTTGCTATTTTGCCCTGCTTGCCGATAACTCTTCCGATGTCGTTCTCAGCAACATGAAGATGGAATACGATAACACCGTCTTCATTTACTTCGTCAACTGTTACATCTACCTTATCGGGCTCGTCAACAAGACCCTTAGCAATTCCGAGAAGTAAGTCTTTCATTTATCTTTGCCTCCGGGAAGCGTGTTATCAGTCGATAACGCCGTTCTTCTTAAGAAGAACCTTAACAGTGTCTGTGGGCTGTGCACCGTTAGCGATCCACTGCTTTGCCTTTTCACCGTCAACCTTGATGGTCTTAGGCTCTGTCATGGGGTTGTAGTAACCGATTTCTTCGATGAATCTGCCGTCACGGGGATATCTTGAATCTGCAACAACGATACGATAGAAAGGAGCTCTCTTAGCACCCATACGACGAAGACGAATTTTAACTGCCATTTTAATTTCCTCCAATAATTTAAGTTTTTTGTAATATGTTAAACAATAGCCTTAAGGCTTAGTGTCTAATACCTTTGTTAAAAGGGGAAGCCGCCGGGCATTGGGCCACCCATTCCTCCGAAGCCTCCGGGAGGCATCATACGACGCATTTTCTTTTTGCTGCCGCCCTTATTTCCGCCGAACTGCTTAAGCATTTTCTGCATCTGCTTATACTGTGAAAGAAGACGGTTTACATCCTCAACCTGCATACCGCAGCCTGCCGCAATTCTTCTTTTTCTCGAGGGATTGATGATTTCGGGCTTTTCTCTTTCCTTTGGCGTCATCGAAAGGATGATAGCCTTTGTCTTATCCATTGCCCTTTCATCAATATCTGCATCCTTAATCTTCTTGCCGACACCGGGAATCATTCCGAGAAGGTCCTTTATTGAACCCATTTTCTTCATTTCTTCCATCTGCATCAGCAGATCATTAAGGTCGAATTTGTTTTCCTTGAGCTTTCTTTCAAGGTCTGCTGCTTTCTTTTCATCGAGTGTGGTTTCTGCCTTTTCGATAAGAGAAAGCACATCACCCATTCCGAGAATTCTCGAAGCCATTCTGTCGGGGTGAAAAACATCAAGGTCATCAAGCTTTTCACCGACACCGACGAATTTGATGGGCTTACCTGTAACTGCTCTTGCAGAAAGTGCCGCACCGCCTCTGGTGTCACCGTCCAGCTTTGTAAGAACAAGACCGTCGATACCTAATGCCTCGTTGAAGGTTGAAGCAACATTAACCGCATCCTGACCTGTCATTGAGTCAACAACAAGGAGAATTTCGTGGGGCTTAACTTCTGCTTTTATATTCTTAAGCTCAAGCATAAGCTGTTCGTCAATGTGAAGACGGCCCGCCGTATCAAGAAATACATAATCGTAACCCTTATCCTTTGCAAGCTTTACTGCTTCTCTTGCAATAATAACGGGATTTTCGGTGCCCATTTCAAAAACGGGAACACCTGCCTGTTCACCGACAACCTGCAGCTGCTTTATAGCAGCAGGTCTGTAAATATCGCAGGCTGCAAGAAGAGGTCTGTGACCGTCTGCCTTGAGCTTTTTACATATCTTTGCACTGTGCGTTGTTTTACCTGAACCCTGAAGACCGCACATCATAACGATCGTCGGCGGGTGTGAAGCGGATGCAAGACGAGCCTGTGTTCCGCCCATAAGAGCAGTCAGCTCTTCGTTTACTATTTTTATGACCATCTGTGCAGGTGTAAGGCTTTCCATTACCTTTGCACCGATTGCTTTTTCGGTTACTCTTGCCGTAAAGTCCTTTGCGACTTTATAGCTTACGTCTGCCTCAAGAAGTGCAAGACGAACCTCTCGCATAGCTTCCTTGACATCGTTTTCATTAAGTGAGCCCTTGCTTTTCAGCTTTTTAAACGCCGAGTCGAGTTTATCGGATAATCCTTCAAAAGCCATAAGGTCACTTCCTTTCAGTTGATATGCCGTTTATTCCGATAAGGATAAGGCTATAGATTTGATTCTTACCGACAGGTCATTGATTTCTCTTGAAAGACCTGTGTTTCTGTTTTCAAGGCTGATTTTTGTTGCACATTCGATGATTTCTTCAAGACCGCTCTGCACATCCTTGAATCTCTTTACAAGACCTAAACGCTCTTCCATTTCCATAAGCTGTGCTTCAGCTCTTTTAATTGCATCTCTTACGCCCTGACGAGTGATTCCCACATTGGCGGCAATTTCGGAAAGTGACAAATCTTCATTATAGTAATAATCGAGAAATTCGCGCTGTTTGGGGGTGAGCATATCACCGTAAAAATCAAGAAGAATGGTAATATCAAGATTTTTAGCCATTGTTTCAGCACCTCTTTCCCTTTAATTTCTGCATCAAAAATGCCTGTAAAGCTTCAAACTTTACAGGCGGTATTATATTATAAATAAGCACTTTTGTCAATAGGAATTTTCAGGTATTTTATTATTTCGTCAAAACGCACATTTTATTGTTCATTATATACCTCAAATTCGCTTATTTCTTCAGTTTCCGATTCTCTGAAGGATTCGGTTTCAGCCAACGCGAGAGTGTTGTCTTTATTTGTATCGGTTCCCACAAGGCAAGCAACGGGAACATACAGGATAAGAAGAAACGCACAGCATATGCTGAGTAAAAACTTCTTTAAAGGGGAAAATCCCGTCATAAAACCGCCTCCGTTAATTTATTTGAAATACTTATTTCCTTATATATAATTTATCACAGCTTTTAATGAAGTGTCAATAAAAAACAAGGTTACAAATTATTAATTTTTGTTAAAATACCCACAAATCATAATTCATATGTCGATGTTATTCCGTAGTATTCCTCAAGACAAAGACCTGATTCTGCAATTTTTGTTGCTGTTTCCACACCTACATAGCGAAGATGCCAGGGTTCATAGCGATAGCCCGTGATGTGTGATTTTCCCTCAGGATAACGGATTATGAAGCCGTATTCGTGACAGTGAGCCGCTACCCATTTTCCTTCGGCTGTTCCTCCGAAGGACTGTGTAATAGTATTGAGGTCAATTGCAAGACCCGTCTGATGCTCAGAGTAACCGGGACGGGCAGAATAGGTATCTGCCAACCGCTTTCCGTCACGGCTTACATATCGGTTGTATATGCTTTTCTGTGAAGCGTATGAACGAAAGCCTGAGCTTATATATACGGAAAGTCCAAGCTTTTCTGCCGCCTTCTGCATTTCAGCAAAAGCATCGACACAATCGGGCATAAGAGAGCCGGGATCATAGCTTTCGGGAAGAGAATATGTTTTGTTGGCAATAATAATGCCGTCAATAAAAGTCACACCGTTTACATCATATATCGGATATCCCTTATCCGTATATCCCGTAATAACACCGTCTGAAATACCTCTTGAAGCAGGTGTATCCCCGGGAAGACCTAATGATATACGAAGTGCATATCTTGCATCGTCGGCACCGATCCTTCCGTCGCAGTTCAGATCGGCATTTTCTGTTAAGGAGCTGTCAATTCCGACACTCAAACGAAGAATGACCCGTGCATCTTCTGCAGTAACCTTACCGTCAAAATTAACATCACCGAAAACATCGGCATATACGGGAATTGCACAAACCGTCAAAAGCATAAGCAGTGCTGAAAATAAAGATATAATTCCGTTACCGTGCCTCACAGTCCGTCACCCTTTCCCGATATATTCATCCTATACTTAAATTGTACACACAAAAGAGAAAAAAAGCAATAAAATAGTAAAAAATGACTAAACTGTAACAAACTTATTTTAGAAATTTCATATACAACTCACAAATATTACAAGTGATTACAAAGCTAACAAAAATATCCTTTCAGATGCAAATTAAATTTAAAAACTATGTTTTTTCACTTGACAAACTGTGAATTTTGTGATATATTAATTCGGCAGTGTCAGAGACGATAGTAATTTCGGGGTGTAGCGCAGTTGGTAGCGCGCCTGCTTTGGGAGCAGGATGTCGGGAG
>CAYTRD010000136.1:0-3986 GCA_964440255.1 uncultured Ruminococcus sp.
TATAAAGGCAAATGACGGCGTAGAGGCAGGGTTGCTGCCCGAATAGAGCGAAGCGAAACGGGACGCCGTGGTCGTCGTCCCCTACAAGATATAAAGGCAAATGACGGCGTAGAGGCAGGGTTGCTGCCCGAATAGAGCGAAGCGAAACGGGACGCCGTGGTCGTCGTCCCCTACAAGATATAAAGGCAAATGACGGCGTAGAGGCGGGGTTGCTGCCCGAATAGAGCGAAGCGAAACGGGACGCCGTGGTCGTCGTCCCCTACAGATTATTAGATTTATTTTGTGCCTCTCGGGAAGTTACATCTGCCCGATAAATTATGATTTATTTTTATCAATCTTATAGTTTCTCACATATAAAACAAGGTCAATGCCGACCATAGTTATATTGAGGAAATAGAAAAACAGCACATACCATTTCTCGGAAAATGATGCCATATATGCCTCGTTCATAAATTTTGACATAATGCCCGCGATATATCCGAAGAAAATCAGAAGAAGAAACGGCAGGCTCTTGCCCTTCGTTGTCCTTGCCTTATATGATTTTATAACATTAAGCGGCCACGATGCACCGAAGGAAAGAATCATCACAATTTCAAGTATTTCAGCCATACCCCACACTCCGAAAGCATTTTCTTAATTCTATCACAAAACAAAATAAATTTAAATAGTATTTTCACTTAAACGACAATGCAGGGCAAAAAAGCCCTGCATTTATTTTACTGATTTTTAGCTGACAGCATAACCTTATCGCTGTTGAATTCACTTCCGCTTGCCTTCTCGAAAAGTCCGAGAAGCTGGCTTATGGTAAGGTTTTTCTTCTCCTCACCCGAAACATCAACAACAACTCTGCCCTCGTGCATCATAATAAGACGGTTGCCGTGTGCAATTGCATCGTGCATATTATGAGTTATCATAAGAGTGGTGAGCTTGTTTTCATTAACAAGCTTATCAGTTATTTCAAGCACCTTTGCGGCAGTTTTTGGGTCAAGTGCCGCCGTGTGTTCATCAAGAAGCAAAAGCTTCGGGCGTTTGAGAGTTGCCATAAGAAGTGTTACGGCCTGACGCTGACCGCCCGAGAGAAGACCGACCTTTGCTGAAAGTCTGTCCTCAAGTCCTAATTCAAGTGTTGCGAGAAGCTTTTTGTATTCTTCTCTTTCCGACTTTTTGATACCGGGAATCAGCTTTCTTCTTGTGCCTCTTCTTGCGGCAATTGAAAGATTCTCGGCAATCTCCATATCGGGAGAGGTACCCTTCATAGGGTCCTGAAATACTCTGCCGAGATACTTTGCTCTTTTATGCTCGGGCATATTTGTAACATCAACACCGTCGATCTCAACAGTACCGTAATCGGGCTTGAATACACCTGCTATAGCGTTGAGCATCGTAGATTTACCTGCACCGTTACCGCCTATGACGGTGACAAAATCTCCGTCCTCGAGAACAAGGTCAAGTCCTGCAAGAGCAGTTTTTGCATTGACCGTGCCGGGGTTAAAGGTCTTCTGAAAATTGGTTATCTTAAGCATTGATGTCACCTCCCGAAGCACCGTTTATTACGGGAAGAGGCTTCTGTTTTTTGAAGTATTCTCCCTTAAGATAAGGAACGGCAAGGAACATAACAACGATAATTGCAGAAAGCATCTTAAGATATTCCGTCTTAAGACCTATGAGAATTACGAAGTTATAGATAATATAATATACGATACCGCCGCCGATTACACCTATGAGGCTGACAACAAAATTGGGCTTTATCTTCAAGGAAACGGAAAGTCCTATAAAAATTGCAGCAAGACCGATAACGATAGCACCTCTGCCGTCATTTATGTTTGCAGAGCCCTTGTACTGTGCAAGAAATGCACCCGAAAGAGCAACGATACCGTTGGAAATTGCAAGTCCTACTACCTTATTGAACTTGACATTAATACCCTGTGCACGGCTCATATCGGGGTTGTCACCCGTAGATTTGAGGGTCAGTCCCACCTCTGTGTAGAAGAAAAGACGAAGCACAACGATAACTGAGGCAACAATAATACCAAGCGTGATTATTGCGTGGATATTATCGCTCATACTAACTATGAGCTTCTGTGAGCTTCCCACAAAGGATATAATAGACCTGCCGCCGAGGGTAACAAGATTTACGGTATAAAGCATAAGCTGTGTAAGAATACCTGCAAGAATTGAGGGTATTCCCAAAGCCGTATGTAAAAGTCCTGTCACCATACCTGCAAGTGCACCGGCAAGAAAAGCAATAATAATGCTTATCCACGCAGGAACACCGTTAGTAATAAGCACAGCACAAACGCATCCGCCCGTGCAGATTGAGCCGTCAACCGTAAGGTCGGCTATATCGAGTATTTTATAGGATATGTAGACACCTATTGCCATCAATCCCCATATAAGCCCTTCTGCTACTGCACCGGGCAATGCATTCAAAAACGCCATTTTTTACCTCTGAATAATTAGTTTCGGTTTATTCTCGTAAGCATTAAGCTTCGGGAACTGTAATGCCGAGCTTTGTGCAAAGCTCGCTGTTATATACAACGGAGGGAGTAAGAGTCTTAATCTCAAAGTCAGCAACAGTCTTTGTGCCGAGAAGAATTTCTGCAGCCATCTTACCTGTTTCTACACCGAGCTCATAGTAGTCGATAGCAAGGCTTGCATAGCAGACAGCTCCGCCGTAGCTTGTGAATACGGGAACATTCTTGTCTGTGCAAATTGTGCCTACGATGGTGTCGTTCAGTGCAACTGTGTTATCGGAGGGAACATAAAGAGCCTTACATTCGTTTGCAGCAGATGTAACAAGTGCCTGAAGCTCTGTGGTTTCGGAGAAGGTGTAAGCCTTAACTACTATTTTTTCAGCCTCAAAAAGAGCCTTAACTGCTTCATACTGAATAAGAGAATTGGATTCATTTGTGCAATAGAGAACACCAACCTGATCGCCTTCAACAAGACCTAATGATTCAATCATCATCTTTGCCTGCTCGTCAAAGGGAACTGCATCAGATGTACCTGTTACATTAGAGGGAATTATGCCGGAGAATGTATCGGAATAATCTGTAACAGATGTGCCGAGAACGGGAATTGTCTTTGTTGCGTTTGCAGCAGCAAGAAGAGCGGGAGTAGCGTTAGCCATAATAAGGTCAACATTCTTTGCTGTGAAAGCATTGATAACGGTTGTGCAAAGAGTAGCTTCGCCTGCAACCTGTGTATCAAATTCAACAGTCTTGCCTGCCTTTTCAATCTCTTCCTTAAGAGCTGTCTTGAAGCCTTCAGTAGCCTTGTCAAGAGATTCGTGCTCCATAAGCTGGCAGATACCTACTACATAGTTTGTCTTGGAAGTGTCAACTGTTACAGGCTCAGCTACAGTTGTTTCTTCGCCGTTTGTTGTTTCTTCCGTATCACCGCAGGAAGCAAGCATAAGAACTGTGCCCAGACACAAAGCAAGTGCCAAAACGATAGATAAGATTTTTTTCATTGTAAAAAACTCCTTTTTTAATTTATAATCAACACAAGTCATCTTGTGAAAATTAACCCGAATCATAATTTGTCGAAGGACAAAGTAAATGCAAAAAAATTCCCTGCACCTTTCACAAGAAAGATACAGGGACAGTTAAAAAACCGTGATACCACTCTGCTTCGCTCCTTTTTCACAAAAAGAGCCTCGTAGGGTGCAAGCACACCCCTGTGCGGTAACGGGCACTAACCGGTAAAGCCTACACAGCAAAAAGCCTTCAGCCCACAGCTAACAGAATGAATTCACCGTATAAGACATACTGCTTCACACCAAACAGCAGCTCTCTTGAATGTCAGAAAATACGGTTACTGGTTTCTGCTCAAACACTTTAATATATGTGTTTTTATTTTATAGAATGTTCAATCATTTGTCAAGACCAAATTAAATGCAAAGTGCAAAGTGCAAAATGCAAAATTAAGTAAGACACTTCGTGTCTTGCTCCGCTTCGCTCTATTCGGGCAGCAACCCTGCCTCT
>CAYTRD010000137.1:0-638 GCA_964440255.1 uncultured Ruminococcus sp.
GTGCTTCGGTGACACTGAAACCCGTCAGTGCAGAGTAAAAATGGGCAAGCTGATTTTAACAACTCTTACCAACAAGCCCGTAGGCGAATAAAAAAGCTTCCTTATGAAAGGAGCACCCTACTGATTGAATTTTTGCACGCTTTCAAACAATAAAAGCAAGGAGCTGTTACGGTAATTAATAATAATATTTTTTAAATGCTCGTGTTTGAAACTGTTTTTACCGCCACTAATAGCAAAATAAAGTCAACATCAGTTTGTCAAGACTCTTTAATTTACTCCGACACAATAATTTTTTATATTGTTCAGAATTTTGTTGAAAAGTTCATATATATATGTTAAGATTAATTTCAGCGTTTTTTTCTATCTTATAAAGGATAATTTGTGTTATACTGTTATTGAAGTAATTTTACTAAGAATTTAATTTAAGAAAGGTTGACTGGAATTATGAAAAAGAAGAAATATGCTTTACCGGTTATTATTGTTATAATGCTTGTGTTTTGTGTAATCACTGTATTTGCTGCGGCAGCAACGGTAGACAACAAATCTGATGAAGAGGATACAACTCTCGGTTTTTGTAATGTTGCAGGCTGCAATACGACAGAAGAGCATCAGCATAGCAGCGATAACTCCGAGCATTC
>CAYTRD010000137.1:738-3957 GCA_964440255.1 uncultured Ruminococcus sp.
TGATTATTTTGTCTGTAATGCAGACGGTTGTACCGATACAACAGAGCACGAGCATCAAGCTGTAACAAGCAACAACAATGATACTATTCTCAGTTTTTGTAATGTTACAGGCTGCAATACGACAGAAGAGCATCAGCATAGCAGCGATAACTCCGAGCATTCAGAGAATGACGAGCATGATTATTTTGTCTGTAATGCAGACGGTTGTACCGATACAACAGAGCACGAGCATAAGGTTGCCACGAGTAAAAATGAAAACACTCATCACGCTTCAGAGCGTAATCGTGGTGAACATCATTAAGCGACATTTAATGCACAAAATAATATTCTCCGAGTGGCTTATCGCTACCCGGAGTTTTTTCTGTCTGCTTACTGTTAATTAAAATATGCCGAAGAAGCTGCGAAGCTTTTTAAGGAAATCCGCAAAGAATGTCATTATTTTTGCAAAGAATCCAAAAATGCCGGTCTGTTCAGCTTCTGTTTCTTCTCCTGTATCCTTGATTATGGAGTTTGTCTCAAAATCATATATCAAAAAACGAGGGAATTCTTCTTCAGAATAGACGGTGATTTCTTCATCGCTGAAAAGAATCGCTCTTACAAGCTCATCAAGGTCATCATAGTTATCCGAGTGTTTAGCTCCCTTAATAAACCAGGTTTTGTCGGGGAACAGACAGGTTGCTGCATTGACGGTATTATCAGGAGAGATAAATTCCGCTTCCGTGCTTTGTGTTACAGCATCATCAAGTGTCGAGCCGTAAAGAGAAACGGTTGCACCGAAGGAAGCATTTTTGGTATCAATAACACCGTCGCTTATCTGTCGCCAAGAGGAGGTGGCAGGTATGGAGGAATAGCCGTAGCGTGCAATTACACCAACCTTGCAGGTCTCGTCAATATTCAGAAGTGTCTGTGTTTTGTTTGCTCTTACAAGAGTATTATAGTTTTCGATTTTTGCTTTAAGTTCAGCACTTTCAGCATTTTCCTCTATATAGCTTGAGAAAGTGAATTCCATTGCTTCGTCAATTTTATCATCGGGAACCATTGCCCATATGGTGAGCCAGCCTGCAAAGAGAGGAACTACAACCTCGGGAATAAGGATATGAGAAAGGTTTGCAAGGATATCGTTTGCAAGATCTGCTACAAATTCACCGAGACCGGCTTTTTCAAGTACCTTGAATATACTGTCAAGGAGCTCCTCCGCCTCGGTCGAATCAAATGCAAAGCCCAGATATGACATAAGAGCATCATTTGTGAGTGCCATATCACCGCAGAGAAGATCACCTGTATAGCTCTCGCCGTATATTGCTGAGCTGTTGAATGCAACAGCATCAATCTTGTCGAAGCCGTAAACGGAGCAATAGCTGATCGTAACAACACCGCCGAGGCTGTGACATTCAATTGCAACCTTTTCCGCACCCGTCATTTCAAGAACATAATTTATATAATCATTGAGCTCGGATGCCGTTTCAATCGGGTCAGCTCTCCAATCATATCTGAATGTGGTGTCAGGGTTTTCTTCAAGCTCCTCTTTTGTAGGATACTCAAATATGATACCGGAGCCGTTGGTAATTCCGCCGTCGGGGTCACACATGGCAGGCTCAAACAGCTCATAAGCCAAAGGACTTAATGTGTTGCCGAGCTTTTCCCAGTCCTTTGTAACTGAAAATTCGAGCAATGCGGGAATACAATCAGAAACAAGTCCGACAATTGCATCTGCAGATGGGGGCCAGGCAAGACCTGCATCGGGATCATTAACATCCTTATAAACATCAGTTGCCATAATTCCGGGAACATGGATCATAGGATATTTGTTGTTCTCAGCTGCTGCTGCAATCGTTGATAAAGTGGGAACTGCAAGAAGCAGGGTGACAAGCAATAAGGAAACTGATTTTTTGAAAGTGTTTTTCATTTTCTGATATCTCCTTTTAAATACATCAATGTTAATATAACATTTTAATGTCAATAAGTAAATAATTGAATATGAAATTTTTCATATTATTTGACATTAACACTGATTAGTGATATCATATTGCGAGGATGTGATATTATGGAAAATATTCTGTATTACAATAAACCCGCAAAGGTTTGGGAAGAGGCTCTTCCTATCGGTAACGGCAGACTTGGTGCTATGGTTTTTTCCGGCACAAAGGCTCTCAGACTGCAAATGAATGAGATAACCTTATGGAACGGTGAACAATATCCCGATGCAGATAAAAAAGAGGCTTATAAGCATTTGCCTGCTTTAAGAGCACTTATAAATGAGCAGAAGTATAATGAAGCCGCAAAACTGCTCGACAGAGAGTTTACCAATAACGGCGGAGGCTTTGACGGTGCTTATTCAGGCTCATATCAGACCTTCGGTGAGCTTTTAATAAAGACAAAGGGCAGTGCTGACAGAATTTCATGCTTTTCACGAACGCTCGATATTTCTAAAGCTCTTTGTTGCGATGAGTTTTATTGCGGAGATATAAAGGTAAACAGGGAATATTTTTCTTCTGCTGTTGATGATGCTGTTTTTGTGAAAATGGAAAGCAGCGGTAAAGCATTTTTTAATTTTGATATCACATATTCTCTTGATTTTATTGAACATATCGGAGCATCGGAAAATACACTTAATTTTGACGGACATGCCGACGGAAATCCTGAGCATATAGCCTTTGCAGGAAAAATAGCTGTTAAAGCTACGGGGGGCAAGGTGTCGGCAAAAGGAAAGACCTTGTCGGTCCGTGATGCCGATTCCGTTATTATCTGCTTTACCGGTGCTACAGATTATGCTCTCGACAGTAAAAATAATTTTAAGTCCGAAGACCCTGTGAAAAAATGTGAAGAAATCATATCGCGTATAGACCTTAATAATTATGAAACAATCAAAAATAATCACATCTCGGATTACAAAGCTCTTTACTGCAGATCTTCAATTGATCTTGATGTAAAAACAGATAATTCTTTAACGCTTCCGACAAGACTCAGAAGATTTACTAAAAAACAGACCGATATCGGTCTTGTTGAGCTTTTATTCAATTACGGAAAATATCTGCTTATATCTTCAAGCCGAAAGGAAAATGTTCTTCCTGCAAATCTTCAGGGGTTATGGTGTAAAGATTATAAAGCACCCTGGCACAGCGATTATCATACGAATATTAATGTGCAGATGAATTATTGGTGTGCCGGACCTGCAAATATAGTTGAATGTACAAAGCCGTTTGCCGATTTTATCTGTGC
>CAYTRD010000138.1:0-3919 GCA_964440255.1 uncultured Ruminococcus sp.
TGTATCTTTACTCCCTACCGGCGGGACGCCGAGGTCGTCGTCCCCTACAGATTATTAAATTTATTGTGTACCTCTCGGGAAATAACATCTGTTCGTTAAATTATGATTTATGTATAATGTCCAAAAGATTTATATATTTTTCATATGTTTGATAATTGAAAAAACTATAATTATTTATTAAAATATATATAACTATAATTTTAGGCGGTGATTTTTTGAAGTGTCCGAAATGCGGTGTGGAAATTTCCCGTTTTGATCTTTCGCCAAACTGTAAAAAATGCGGTGTACACATAATGTACTATACGCAGGAAGATGACCTTATGAGGGATGCAAAGAAAACAGAGCTTGAATTCACCTCGGCAAGGCTTCTTGTTGCAAAATTGAAGGCTGCATTTATCGGCGGAAAAACACAGATTCTGAGGTTTGTTTTTCTGCTCCTGTCTGTAGGTGCTCTTGCACTTCCTCAATATAATATAAACTTTACTTTTCCATGGTGGGAATATGAAATCTCTGTAGGAGCTATAGGAATCTATAACATCATAAACGATTCCTTATGGCAGATATTTGATGCTCTTTCAGGCATCGGTGTGGCAAAAGGCTTATTTATAATGACGGTATGCTCTCTGGTGCTTCTTGCAATTGCCGCACTTTCCACCGTTTTTTGTCTTGGACTGTGGCTTATTTCTTTTATAAATATCAAAAAAACAGCAAAAATATCAATAGGCTTCGGAACCATCGGAATTTTGTCCCACCTTGCAGGAACGGTCATATCATTTATGGCTGTGAAGCTTTCCGGAGCGTATGAATTTATATCGGTCAAGCCCCTCTTCGGAGGAATTCTCGGAATAGCGGCACTTAGTGCATTTCTGGCGACCTGCTTTGTGCTTATAATTAACGAACCTGAGATAAAAATCAGTGAAGCTGACAGACGCCGTCTTGAAATAAAGAAGCTGCTAAAAAACGGGCAAGTAACTCTTGACGAGCTTCCGTTACCTATTGTAGAGGAAGAAAAAGAAAAAATCACGGCAAAATCCGAAAAAAGGGGGAAGAAAAAATGAAGATAACAGAAAAAAAGCTTAATGTGAAAAGCATAATTCTGATAACCGTAATTCTTCCCATAGTCGTAATTCTTGTATCAAGTATTGCAATTATTGTCACGGCGAAATCAGTTCAGCCTCAAGCCACTCTTGACCCCTCACTTTTTACAGAAAAGAAAGCCGTTCTCTCGATCCCGAAATCCGAAGAGGAAGCTTTGACACTTCTGTCAAAGGTTTTCAACTCGGCAATTAAAAGCGGAAGCATAAAATATAACGGTTCAACCTATGTCAGCATTGATTCTGTCAATTGCGATAACAAAAATGTTGAAGATATTATCAGTTTCACAGGCAGCTCTTTAACAAGCAAATTTATGTCCCTTTATGAAGATACCTCAATAAAATACGGAGAAGATGCCTCAGCACTTCTGTCTATCCTTCCGGGCAGCACACCGACAGAAATTACTGCTGAAATTACCGATGATATTCTGAATCTCACGCTTACATACAACACGGTTTTCAATAATATGTATTTCCTTACGGATGATACCGCTGCAGTAACGCTGTTCGCCACAGAAAATTCCGGTGTATTTTCCGTAATAAACGAAAAGTTTATCCCCGAAAAATGTGAATATATCCTTTTGGCAGATGTAGTTTCGGGTAAAATTATCACATTTACCGTAAAGAGAATATATAACTATTCTGCACATATTTCATTTAAGAACACCCTTTCGGACATAGGCAGCACTCCCCTTGAAATGAAGCTTGAATTTTCGGATAATTACAGCTTTTCCTATGCGGGAATTGAAATTGAAGAGGATATAGTGACTCTCGGAATAGATGATTATGATACACTTACGGTAACACCCTTTGTAGAAGAAGGACTCCTTGAAGACGAATATTCATTGAGCTTTTCAACCTACAACAAATATCTTACAGTTGACGAAAACGGACAGATAACGGCACAGAAGCTTTACGATAAGCCCATAACTGTAAGAGTTACTTTAGAATATCTCGGAAAAACCTTTTACGATACCTGTACCGTTTATGTTGTAAATGAAGTTAAAAGTGTATCGGTCAGCGAAACCGAGATTCAGATGACTAAAGACGAAAAGCACACTCTTACAGCAACAGTAGGCCCCGATGACGCAACAATAAAAGAAGTGATGTTCATTTCCTCCGATGAAAGCGTAGCAACGGTCGATAAGGAAACGGGAGAAATTACTGCAACAGGTGAGGGCGAAGCTGTTATCAGTGCAGTATCCGTTCAGGGCTTTATTGCCGCAGAATGTAAAGTCACGGTGAAAGGAGATTAATTATGGAAAACAAAGAAAACAAGAATCTCCAAACCAAAGAAGTTAATATTTACGAAAATTTCAATTATGTGGGTGTAAAGGAATCCGTAGCCTATGTGCTCAATGATGTTTCCAACACCTTTAATATCAATTCATTTCAGGAAAGATACATCTGGGATGTTGTAAAGGTAGATTTCACGGTTTCTGCCGTGGTAAATATCTTTACAAGTGCGTGGGATACAATAAACGATATCCTTTTAGGCTCGCTCGTTGATAACACAAGAACAAGGCTTGGAAAGTTCCGTCCCTATCTTTTAGGGCTTCAGGTGCCTTTAACACTTCTCGGTGCACTTTACTGGATGATTCCTCTGTTCTTCCCCGCATCTTCGGGAACACATATCCCGAAGCTCATATTCTATTTTGCATTTACCGTCATTCAGGAAACGGCATCAACTGCAATGAACCTTGCAAAGGGCGGTTATATGTCCACCACGACACCGAATCCGAATGAACGGGTACGGCTTATTACCCTTGCTGAGCTGTTTTCCGGATATCTCGGAGAGGATATGCCAAGATACATTTTCGGAGCACTTTATGACCTTATTGTAAATGACAAGATCGGGATAAAGCTCTCAACGGCATTTATGTCCTTTGGTGCGGGCTGTTGTGTTATATCCTCACTTCTTACGCTTTATTATTTTTTCAATTCTAAAGAAAGAGTTCCTCAATCCCTTGAAAGGCCTAATGTAAAAGAGGGACTTAAAGCAATTGTCACAAACTATCCCGTTCTTTTAATGTGCCTTTCTGATTTCCTCGGAGGATTTTCAGTCAGCACAAGTGAAAGCAACTACTTTATTGATGTTTTCGGCTCATATTCATTAATTACAATAGCAAATATACCCTCAGCACTCAACGGAAGCATATCCTACGGCTTTATTCCGTTTTTAAGAAGGAAATTCTCCTCAAAAGCCTTATGGGTAGGAGCTGATGTTTACGGAGATATTCTTTCACTGGGATTCTTCTTATTCGGTATGATAAACAAGAACTACACGAAAATGATACCCATGGTTGTTGCCGTCGGCGTCAGAGAATGGTTCTATAAATGGGCATTCGGTGTAAATAAGGTTATTAATAATGACCTGTGGAATGAGGCTATGGACTTCTGTGAATGGAAAAACGGCTACAGAATGGAAGCCACGACCTCCGTTGCAAAGAGCCTTGTGCTGAAAATTCAGAGCTCTCTTATGAATTCCGTAAGAAGCATTATTCTTAAGAAAATAGGCTATGTACAGGGAATCAAGATAGGCACACAGAGCGACAGAACAAAATTCTGGCTCTTTGCCCTGTGCTCTGCAGTTCCCACAATATCGGGAGCTCTCGGAATTATTCCTAAATTCCTGTGGCCCCTCACACAAGAAAAACGGTCACAGATGTACCACGAGCTTGCCGAAAGAAGACAGAAATTAGTAGAAAACGCAAACTAAATCATAATTTAATGTCGCAAGGGGTGCAAAAACCAACCCGTTTGACGCACGGTAATTTTTTATGGAAACAGCCACGATAATAATGAGAAAAAATACTTTTTGTTTT
>CAYTRD010000139.1:0-3909 GCA_964440255.1 uncultured Ruminococcus sp.
CGCTTCCCGTTCGGAGGGACATATAATCTTTTTTACTTTACAGGAAGCAATTTCCTATATAATAAAAAAGCACCCGCATAAAGCAGGTGCTGACCTTAAAATTAAATAAGCAGTATTAAGCATAAATTTTTATAATAATGAAAGATGGGAGCCGTAAAAAACGAAAGTTTTACTATTTATATTTTTCAATATTAAAGGGGTTCTTGCAGATACAAATTCTGACTGAACCCCTTGATTTATATTGATTTATATTGTTTTATATTGTTTTATGCGGTATACGCTTTTTTACATCCCATTCACTTTTAATATTGCGTTTTGAGATTTATCCACAGTTCACTCTGGAGGATAAGGGTTTCTTCGTTGAGGTTTATGAAAACCTCGCATTTGTCAAGTACTTCCTGCGGGGGATATACGAGCGGGTCACCGCTTTGTTCGGGGTCGAGGGCTTCAAATGCTGCTGTATGGGGAATTGCGTACCACACAGCTTGGGCATTTCTTACGGCAATTTCAGTTTCACACATAAAGTTGATAAACTTTTCAGCCGCTTCCTTGTTCTGTGAGGTCTTTAGCACACACATTGAATCAAAGAACATATTAGCCCCCTCAACGGGAACATATGCTGCAAGGTCTTCGTTTTCGTCCATCATAGTCATGGCGTCCCCTGCATAATACGCTGCGATATATGCTTCTTCGTTGAGCATCTTATCGAAGATCTGATCCATAACATATGCCTGAACAAGAGGCTTCTGCTTCTTGAGCTCTTCTGCAGCCTCATACCAATCATCGGGATCGGTGGTATTCATTGAATGACCGAGCTTTATGTGAGCCAGAGCAAATGCATCACGGGGGTTGTCGAACATAAGTATCTTATCTTTATATTTTTCATTCCACAAAAGGTCGATACTCTGTTTTTCAACATCCTCTTCGTCTACATACTTTGTATTATAGACAATAACAACAGTACCCCATGTATAGGGCACAGAATACTTTTCCTCGGGGTCATAGGAAAGCCCCTTGTATTCATCACCTATATACTTATAATTGGGAATGTTATCAAAATTAAGCTCTGCAAGTAAGTCTTCGCTTATCATCTTTGATATCATATATTCCGAAGGAATTATAACATCATAGGAGGCTGCTCCGCTGACGATTTTTGAATACATTTCTTCATTGCTTGCATATGTGGTGTAGTTTACTTGTATGCCCGTCTGTGCCTCAAAATCATCAAGAACCGATTGATCTATGTATTCACCCCAGTTATACACATTAATTGACTGCTTATTCTCTGTGTTTCCCGCATCACCGCAGGATACGAGTGAAAACAGAACAAAAACAACTGCAAGAAGGGATAAAATTCTCCTTTTCATAATATTCCCTCCTTATCTTTTTGCCTTTTTGCCGTTCACGGGCTTTTTGATATTTGAAATAAGCATAAGTCCGAGAATTACGGCAAATAAAAGCGTGGAAAGTGCGTTGAGCTTGAGAGAATAGGGCTTCTTTGTCATCGAATAGATAGTGACCGGAAGCGTCTGGAATGTGGCACCTGAATTGAAATAGCTGATAACAAAGTCATCAAGCGAAAGAGTGAAAGCCATGATAAGTCCCGATATGATACCGGGAAGTATCTGCGGAATAACGACCTTCATAAATGACTTTACGGGAGGACAGCCGAGGTCAAGTGCAGCATAATAGATATTCTGATCCATTCCCTTGAGCTTGGGGAGAACAGAAAGAACAACATAGGGAATATTAAAGGTTATATGAGAAATCAAAAGTGTTCCGAAACCCATTTCCATTCCTTGAAAATGTGAAAGCACGAACACAAAAAGAATCATCATTGAAATAGCAGTAACTATTTCGGGATTAACAACGGGGATGTTGTTAATGCTTAAAAGTGCTGATTTTTTCCAGCCTCTCATTGAGTTTATGCCCACGGCGGCAAGTGTACCGATAATGGTCGCAATAAGAGCTGACAAAACGGCAATTATTATTGAGTAGTAAAGGGACTGCAAAATGAGTTCATCCTGAAAAAGCTCGATGTACCATTGAAGTGAAAAGCCCTCGAATTTTGCACGGGATGAGCCCGAATTAAAGGAAAAGAATACAACAACGAGAATCGGCAAATACAAAAATGCAAGAATAAGTGCATTATATGCTTTAAGGAATTTCTTCATATTCTGCCACCTCCCGAGGTTTTTGCATCTTTATCGAAGTGGTTCATAAAGAAGGTTGCGACAAGTATCAGTATCATAAGAACCATAGAAAGTGCCGCACCTATGTTATAATTTACAACACCCGAATTTCCGAGGAAGTAATCTTCAATAAGGTCACCTATAAGGAAATCCTTACCGCCCCCTAAGATTCTTGAAATAATAAATGTACTGATAGAGGGAATAAATACCATTGTGATACCCGAAATTATACCCGGAATACTTAAGGGAAGAATAACTCTCTTGAATACATGAAAACCGTTTGAGCCTAAATCTCTTGCGGCTTCCAGCAGAGAATTATCAATCTTCGTAAGTGAGGTATAAATGGGAAGTATCATATAGGGAAGAAAATTGTAGACCATACCGAGCACGATAGCACCGCGGTTGTTTATAAGCTGAAAACCGTCAAATTCACCGCCGAAAAGCCCCACGATACTGCGAAGTGCGGAATTTATGAGACCGTTGTTTTCAAGAATCGTCATCCACGAATATGTTCTTACAAGGAAATTCATCCACATGGGAAGCATAATTATAAGCGTGGCATTTCTCTGTATCTTTTCACTTGCCCTTGACATTGAATATGCAATGGGATAAGCAAGCAGAAGACAGATGACCGTTGCAATAAATGCAAGGCGAAGAGATAAAAACATAGTGGAACGGTATGTATATATCCACTTTAAGTTTTCGAATGTGAAAGCACCTTCATCCGAAGTAAATGCATAATAGACCACAAGTGCCATAGGCACAAGCACAAAAACAACCATCCACGATGCAAAAGGAGTAACGGTTGCTTTTTTATTTCCGATTGTTACAGTCTTACTCATCGTCGGAGTCCTCCGCATCAATTCCTGCATTTACATCGGACAATTCATCGAATTCGTCAGAATAACTGGAGAAATCACCGAAGGTACCCGAATACTCGGATTTTTTCATAATATGAATAGCATCGGGCTCTATAACAAGTCCTATTTCAGAGCCTTCATACTGGATATCGGTGGACTGTATCATCCATAAAAAGCCTCCGATATCAACGATTATTTCATAATGAACACCCTTGAAGGTAACGGAGGTTACCGTACCTGTAAGCATACCCTCGCTTACGGGAACAACATCAACATCCTCGGGACGGACGACCACATCGACTGCTTCATTCTTACCGAAGCCGCCGTCAAGACAATCAAAAATATGTCCCGAAAATTCAACTACTTTATCCTCCTTCATAATACCGTCTATGATATTACTTTCACCGATAAAGTCTGCAACAAAGGCATTTTTAGGCTCATTATAAATATCTGTAGGTGAACCTATCTGCTGAATCTTACCGCTGTCCATAACAACTATGGTATCGGACATAGAAAGGGCTTCTTCCTGGTCGTGGGTAACATAAATAAATGTAATTCCGAGACTCTGCTGAATCTTTTTAAGCTCCACCTGCATATCCTTACGAAGCTTCAGATCAAGTGCACCTAAAGGCTCATCAAGTAAAAGCACCTTGGGGTCAACCGCAAGTGCACGTGCAATTGCAACTCTCTGTTGCTGACCGCCCGAAAGCGAATTGATATTTCTGTGTTCAAAGCCCTTAAGGTTTACTAAAGCCAACATCTCAGCTACTTTTTTATCTATTTTATCCTTAGGCATTTTTTTGAGCTTCAGACCGAAGGCTATATTTTCTGCAACATTGAGATGAGGAAAAAGTGCA
>CAYTRD010000140.1:0-3825 GCA_964440255.1 uncultured Ruminococcus sp.
TCTCATTATTATCGTGGCAGATTCCATAAAAAATTACCGTGCGTCAAACGGGTTGGTTTTTGCACCCCTTGCGACGATAAATTATGATTTGAATCGGAATGGAATTTTGTGTTCGCGTGCGTCCTTTTCGGAATTTCCGATATATGCAATATATTCTATATCTTCCTCTGTAAAGCCGTTTTCACCGTAATATGCAAGGTCCTTTTTATTAACCGTAAGCTTAATTTCTCTGCTTTCCCCTGCACCGAGATACACACGGCTGAAGTCATGAAGCTCTCTTTCGGGACGGGTAACGGCACTTCCCGAAAAGCCTATATAAAGCTGCATGGTTTCGCTGCCCTCACGGTCACCCGTATTCTTAACGGTTACGGTAAATTCTGCTTTTTTATCCGTAATTTCATTTAATACAGGCTCGGAAACCTCAAAATCAGTATAGGATAAGCCGAAGCCGTAAGGATAGTCTTCTTCTTTTTTATCGTGAAGAAGCTTTTTATAGCCGTGGAAATATCCGTAATCCTGATTGAAGGTCTGCCATTTTACCTGCGGGAAATCGCTGTCCTTTTTACCGATAACAAAGGGAAGCTTGCCGCCGGGATTCACCTTGCCGAAAATAATATCGGCAATTGCACTTCCGCCCTCCATTCCGGGGTAATATGCAAAGAGAATGGAGTTAATGCTGTCGTGCCACTCGTTCATTCTTACCATATTGCCGCCCATAACAACGGCAACGGTATTTTTATTAAGCCTTCCTACTTCTCTTAACATTTCCGGTTCTTTTCTCTTAAGTCCCAGATCTTTTCTGTCACCGCCGATGACCATGATATATTCGCCCTCATCGGAGTGCTTCATTCCCACAACACAGATAACTGCATCTGCATTTTGTATAAGATTTTTACTGCGGTTAACCGCACGGGTAGGAATATAATCAATATGTACTTGGGGATAATTCTCTTTAAGAGCCTGATTTACCGTTTTTATATAAGGGGGATGCACCTGACTCGAGCCGTTATCACCGATATTTTCCTCTGTCGCAAGATTGCCCACAACTGCAATTCTTTTCACCTTTTTCACATCAAGGGGCAGAAGCTCGTTTTTATTTTTGATAAGAGTGATACTCTTTTCGGCAACCTCTCTTGAAAGTGCTATATGCTCCTTGCAGGCAATAAGCTCCTTCGGATATTTCTTATCCCCTTTTGCATTCTCGGCTGCAAGAATGGTTCTTACTATTCTTACGCTTGCCTCATTTATCTGACTTTCGGTAATTTTCCCTTTTTTCAGTGCTCTTTTTATGTTAGAGTAGGTATACTTTCTTCTGATGTTCATTTCAACATCAAGACCTGCATTCATACCCTTAACGGTATTGTGAAGTCCGAAGAAAAAGTCCGAAACAACGAAGCCGTCAAAGTCCCATTCACCCTTAAGCACATCGCGGAGAAGATATCTGTTTGCACCGTTGAAATGACCGAGATACCTGTTATATGAGCTCATAACCGCTGCAGCACCGCCGTCAATACATTCCTTAAAGTGACGGAAATATATTTCTCTCTCAGTTCTTTTGTCGGCATTGATATTTACCCAAAAGCGGGAATTTTCCATACTGTTGAAGGCAAAATGCTTTATACAGGCGATAACACTTTCATCCTGAACACCCTTTACGAGGGCAGATGCCATTCTTCCTATATGAACGCTGTCCTCACCGAAGGTCTCCTGACTTCTTCCGCCGCCGGGATTATAGGGGACATTTATACATACACCGCCGAAGAAATTGCCTCCGTTGGCTCTTATCTCCTTGGCAATTGCCGTGCCTACTCTTTCTTCAAGCTTCGGGTCAAATGTAGCACCTCTTGCCATTGAAACGGGGAAACAGGTGGATTTTCCGCTGACACAGCCTCTGGGGCCGTCACAGAAAAGCATCTGTGAAATACCGAGCCGTTCATTTCCGCCGGCTCCGTAGGGAAAACTGTTATAGCTTCCGATACCCATGCTTTGATACCATTTACAATGTCCGGCAAGAAGAACAACCTTTTCTTTGAGGGTCATTTTTTCCACGGCTTCCTTTGCCTGATCGGTAAATGAAAGTCTGTAATTTTTGTCATTAAGCATAACGAAACTCCCCTTATTTTATTATTTTTGTATATATTTTATAATAACAGGTAAGAAATGTATTGTCAATAAAAACTCAATATGCTAAAATACCGATAATAGACTATTTTACAAAGGATTTTGATCAATTTATGTTAAAAAACAGAGCTTCGGGTGTGCTTATGCACATCTCAACCATACCCTCCGAATACGGAATCGGAGTATTCGACGATAATTGCAGATATTTTGCAGATAAGCTTCACGAAATGAATTTCGGATACTGGCAGGTGCTTCCCTTTAACCCTGTTGATAAGGCAAATTCCCCCTATTGCTCGGCTTCGGCATTTGCAGGCAATATTCTTTTTATTGACCCGAAGAACTTATACGAAAAGGGACTTTGCACAAAAGAACAGTATGAAGACAATATATATCACGGCTCGCCCTATACTGCAGATTATGAATTTGCACTTAAAAAGAGAATGAAGCTTCTGAAAACCGCATTCGGGAATATATCCCCCGAAACAGCAGAAGAAGTAAGGGCATTTTCAGAAGAAAACCCGTGGCTTCCCGATTTTGCACTTTTTATGGCATTAAAAGAAAGGTTCAATGACGCTCCGTGGTGGGAATGGGACGAAAAATATGCAAAGTATAAGAGTGCACAAAAATACAGAAGAGAATTTGAAAAGGAATGTGCTTTTTATAAGTTCACGCAGTTCATATTCTTTAAACAATGGAACGAAATCAAGGCATATGCCAATAAAAAAGGAATTGCAATAATCGGCGATATGCCCATTTATGTTGCTATGGACTCTTCGGATGTATGGGCAAACACGGCACAGTTTTTAATTGACGAAGAGACGCTCAAGCCAAAAGCAGTTGCAGGCTGTCCTCCCGATTATTTCTCCGAGGACGGACAGCTATGGGGCAATCCTCTTTATAATTGGGATTATATGGAAAAGGACGGCTATAAATGGTGGCTGAAGCGTATAGAACAGAGCTTTAAGACCTACGATTGTGTAAGAATTGACCATTTCAGAGCCTTTGCTTCATATTGGGAAATTCCTGCTGACAGCAAAACCGCCAAAAACGGCAAGTGGGTGGAAGGCCCGAGAATGAAGCTTTGGACTAAAATAAAAAAGACCTTCGGCGAGCTTCCCGTAATTGCCGAGGATCTGGGTATTTTCGCTGAAGATGTACCGAAGCTTCTTGCCGATACAGGCTTCCCCGGAATGAAGGTCGTTCAGTTCGGCTTCGAGCCTGACGGAGATTCACTTCATATGCCTCACAATACAGTTATAAATTCCGTAAACTACTGCGGAACTCACGATAACAACACGCTTCTCGGGTGGCTGTGGGAAGCAAGCGAAAGAGAAAGAGCCTTTGCACTCGATTATGTCGGCTTTACGGGCAACAACTGGGGTGACGGAGGCTATAAATCCGAGTCCTGCCGTAAAATAATTGAAGCCGTATGGAAATCATCCTCCAATACTGCAATAATAGCATTTCAGGATATGTGCGGCTTCGGCTCAGATGCAAGAATGAACATCCCTGGTGTCCCCGAAAAGAACTGGCGATACCGCACCACAAAAGAAACAATTGATAATGTAGACACCGACTACTTCAAAAAAATAAACTCACTTTACAGAAGAACCTACCCGGTGTTTAACAAATCATAATTTGTAGGGCGGATGCCCTGCAAATTATGATTTGAAGTAAAAAGTAATAGTGAATAGTGAAGAAGTA
>CAYTRD010000141.1:0-3771 GCA_964440255.1 uncultured Ruminococcus sp.
TACCGATGATGATTCTTATAAAAATTCATCGTTAGCAAAAATATAAGGTGACAATATGAGTATATTAAATAGTATTTAAAAAAGAACAGACAATAATCAGAGCCTTCAAGACAACATTTAAATAATACAAACAAAAGAACTTATGACTTCTCAATTTCCGGCATTGTATTTGAAGGAGGGTAACGATATATATATAGAACTCAGTATTTGAAAAGATTGTGTGACATTGGTTCTAAAATGGGAAGTAAACATAAAAAATCCTGAATGCGACAGCGTTCAGGATTTTTACTTTTTACCTATTACTTCTTCACTATTTACTGTTGTCGCAGATATTCACATAAGAATAACACTTGATATTAACAATAATTTAAGATTTTATTGAGATTTTTTTAATAGCATTGATTTGATGCATATGCAATGTTAGTATTTATTTGAAATAAGGCAGTACTCTACAATGGAGGGATATGTTTTGGTGAAACTATATATCAGTTGTATAAGAAACGCTTTTAAGAACAAACTGCTTCTATTGTTTGTTTTACTGAGTATGACGGCAGCTATGCTATGTGTAAATATAACTCTGGCATCTGCTCAGCATGAATATGAGAGTACATTGGGAATTAATTATTTTTCAACAATTACAATTTCTGCGAGCAAAGAATTTGCAGAAAATGAAGATATTTATGATACTTTGACTTCACTTTTTCCGAATGATCTTAACAATGTGCTTTACATAACGAAGACTCCCGATAATTCAACACTTATCGGTTGGCAGGGATATAACATCACCAATTGGTTTGCTCATGTTGACGGCCGTTTCTTTTCTTATGATGAGGTTGAAAATAATGAAAAGGCGGTTTACATTACATTCGACGAATACGGAGCTCTGATTAAATCCGGGGTTCTTGACGACGGAATCAATATAGACGGTGAAAACTATAAAATTGTCGGTTCAGGTTTTTTTACGCCTTGGAATTTTATGTTTTCTATCAGCGAAGAATCTCCCCAGCAAATCTTTATTTCTGAAATATCAAGGGATTATTCCTTCAGAATTATTCCGTATACGACCTTTTTTCAAAGTTATTCTCCGGAACTTATCTTAGTTCATTTTGACGATGTTACTCGCTCTCAGTTAAAAGAGAAAGCGGAAATCCTTAAGGAGTGTTTCAGCGAAGCTGTTGTAACATTGACCGGAGAAAATTCAAATGAGTATTTGTTTAACCAAAAAGCCGTTCGCGGCTCAATCGGTGTTATTTTATCTCTGCTTATATATATTTCCGTAATCGGCATAATGCAGGAATGGTTAAAAATTAACAGTAAGCGGTATTATGTATTTGCATTGTGCGGTGCGCGGCAAAGCAAAATAGTTTCACTGATACTTCTGGAGTGGCTGACATACCTGACGGTTGCAGCTTTAATGGCTCTCGGTATTCAGTATTGCTTATTACCGTTCCTTACAACGCTCAGGGCAGGGTATATGCCGACGTTTACAGAGGTACTGGTGCACCTGATAACGTTTTATCTCTTTATTGTTCTTTTTTCTCTGAAAAATATAAGAAAAATTACCGATATAAAAAGTAGGGGCGGTGTATTATGAGTATTTTACGTATAGTCAGAATGCTGTATTCAAAACACCTTATAAAAGAAATCCTTGTTATTTTTCAGATAATGCTTCTTGTCGGCGTTTATAACCTTGCAATTATACCCTTTGACTCATTTCTGAAAAGCAGAGCCGCAGCAGAAGAGAGCTTTTTGGTCGATTTTGATAACGATATATTATTTGCGGGTTCAGTTTCTCTCGCTGAGGCTTTTATTAGAGGTAATTCAGAGGTGCTTAATAATCTGATAGAGCCTGTAAAAGAAAAATATGATGTTCTTTATATGTATGAAGGAAATGCCATTCTTGAAATTGATTCGCAGGCTGTAGCAGCTTCACTCAATGTATATTCTGAAGAAATGTATAACGCAATAAGATTTGATTTGTCAGGTGAAAAGTCTGATGAAGTAGTATTGCAGGACGGTGAGCTTCCCGTATATATAAGCGGTAATCTCAGCAAGCATTATAATATCGGAGATAAGTTTCAGATAAAAAGCTATCAGGAAGAAAAAAATGAAATTCCCTGCAGGGTTACGGGAATTCTTAAGAATAATTCATATATTATTACAACGGGAAGCAGCGGTAATATTTTTACGCAAATGATATCCGATACGGAAAATTTCATTGTTGCAGAATATAATGAGGATTATTTCAAAAATTCAACATTATATCCTCGGTTTTTAATAAAGAACACAGAGGACGGGATGGTAAATGAAATAAACGAAGCAATAGGGAAGTACGGAGAAATCTCAACGGTAAATGAATTTATTGAAAAGATATTTTTGCATACACTTGTAAACAGCGAATGGGAGATACTGATTCTTTTCCTTCTTGTAATAGTTCTTGTTTTCGGTTACGGCGGATACCTTATTGTCAATAATATGCAAAAAAGAAAATTATGCTCGGTTTTTTATATCTGCGGAATGAGCCTCGGAAAGGTTACGGCAATTCATATTCTGGCGGGGCTGTTATTGTTTATACCGGGAATTATTCTCGGACTTCTTATAACGCCGTTTTTCCTGAAAGCTTTTACAAGCGTTTCCTTTGCAGGCTATAACATATACACCGTTATGCTGATTATCGGCATAATTGTATTTTGTTCCTTGACTGCGATTATTTTTTCTGTAGTTCAGACAAAAAAGGTTTCTGCTATAGATTTGTACCGAACCAATGAATAAACGGAAGGAGTGTATTTATGCTTATAGAAATAGAAAATCTGAATAAATATTATCTGAAGGGAAAGCAGAATGAGGTTCATGCGTTGAAGGACCTTTCATTAAAAGCAGATTCCGGTGATTTGATTTGTATAACGGGGCCCTCAGGCTCAGGAAAATCCACTTTGCTTCATATTATTTCGGGGATAGATTCCTTTAACTCAGGCAAATATTATTTTGACGGTATAGATATGGAAAAGGCATCCGACAATGTGAAAGCAAAGCTGAGAAATTCTCAAATCGGAATAATTATGCAGGATTTCGGATTAATAGGAGACCAGACGGTAATAAAAAATGTTTTGCTGCCTATGGAAATAGCTAATATGAAGAAATCGCAATCTGTTGAAAAAGCACTTTCCGCTCTGAAAAAAGTAAATATTGAGGAGCTGGCTTACAAGCAGGTAAATCAACTGAGCGGCGGACAAAAGCAACGTGTTGCAATTGCAAGGGCTTTGGGTATGGACAGTAAGGTTATATTAGCTGATGAACCTACCGGAGCATTAGACAGCGAAAACACAATAGAACTATTGAGTTTAATAAAGGATTTGAATAATGACGGAATGACTTTTATTATCGTTACTCATAACCCAATTGTGGCAAATTGCGGAAAAAGACATTTGCAAATTGTTGACGGAGTAATGCAAGAATTATAAAATGAAGTAATTATTGTATGGTTTTTCACGATAGAATAGAATACAAATGTTTGGGTTGGAAGTGGTGAATGAAAGATTGATACTGTAATGTGTATCGTCGATTTGATGAAAAAGCTTCCGAGATAAAAATTTTAATCGGATGTACAGAGGAAGAAAAAACGATTATATATGAAACACATAACGAAACTCAGTTTATTAAAGGTATTTAAATTTGTCGCTAAATCTCAATTTATCGCATCACTTTGGTGGTGCGATTTTTTTATTATATAGGAAATTGCTCGCATTGTGAGCAATTTAGCTTATAACAAGA
>CAYTRD010000142.1:0-3730 GCA_964440255.1 uncultured Ruminococcus sp.
GCGGGGTTGCTGTCCGAATAGAGCGAAGCGGAGCAAGACACGAAGTGTCTTCCTTCATTTTGCATTTTGCACTTTGCATTTTGCATTATCATAATTTAACGGCTTACGCCGTTAAATTATGATTTATATTTCTGTTCCTCCGAAGGGACGGATCGCTAAAACGTAGCAAGCTCCTTCACCGAATACAGCTTCAAGGCTTTCCTTGTATTCGTTAAGCAATTCATTGGGTACGAATGCCTGTATAGTGCCTGCAAATCCGCCGCCGTGGACACGCCATGCTCCTTTGCCCTTAAGAATAACTTCACTTATTGCAAGAGCAAGGGAAACGGGCTGGGAAAGAGGAGCAGAAGAGGAAAATACATTCTGATTGTACATATATGAGGAATAACCCGATGCAATTGTCATAGCCTTGAAGGTCTCAAAATCACCGTTTTTGAGAGCTTCTGCTTCCTTTTCAACTCTCTTGTTATCCTCAAAGAAGTGGATTGCACGAAGAAGCGGTCTTTCACCAAGCTTTTCTTTTATGCCTGCAACATTTGAAAGCACATCTTCTTCGGTAATTTCACGAAGACAGTTCTTTCCGAAATAGCCTGCAACTGCTTCCATTTCTCTTCTGATGGCAGCGTAATCGTCTGTTAAATCTGCGTGGTCAGCCCTTGTATCAACTATGCAAAGAGAATGACCGCAGGCAGAGAAATCAAATTCAACGGGAGTGATAACGGGCTTTTCGGGGTCACAGAAATCTATCTGCACAAATGAACCTACGGAGCAAGCCATCTGATCCATAAGTCCGCAGGGCTTTCCGAAAAATTTATTTTCTGCAAACTGTGCAATTTTTGCTATTTCAACGGGAGAAATTTTTCCGTCATTGTAAAGGTAGTTGAGCATTGTTCCAACAAGCACCTCAAAGGAGGCTGATGAAGACATACCCGAGCCCTTGAGAACGTTATTAACGGTTACACAGTCGATACCGCCTATGTTGTAGCCCAGCTCCTTGAATCTTGCGGCAACACCTCTGACTAAGGATGCACTCTTTTCTGCCTCATTCATCTGAGGCTCAAGAATGTTTATATCAATGATATCTCCGGGATAATTTTCGGAATAAACTCTGATAAAATGGTCGTCTGTCTTTACGGCACAGGCAACTGCATCAAGATTGATTGCGGCGGCAAGCACCTGACCGTGGTTATGGTCGGTATGGTTTCCGCATACCTCGGTTCTTCCGGGAGCGGAAAAGAAACGGATATTTTCTCTGTCACCGAATTTATCTTCAAAAAGATGTGTGATGTGAAGGAATCTTGCTCTTGCTTTTTCAGTATCGTTACCGTAAAGACGGGAAAGTCTTTCATCAAAGCCTCCCGATGTTATTTCATTTCTTAAAGTATTGAGATCTGCCATAATATTTCAATTCCTTTCGGTATGTTTATTATTTCTTTTTTTTCTGCGAATCATAAAGGAAACACCGAGAAATGACCTTAAAACTATAAGGCTTATTCCCGTGAACACAAGAAGCACTATCATAGGTACAAAGAAATCTGCCGAGAACGGGTCGTAAACATTATCACCTATGAATGAATAGGATATAAGCTTCGGCACATATGCTAAAACGGACAGTGCCATATATCTTGGGAATGAATATTCAAGAGAGCCGTAGAAATGGCTTACTGTATTTATGGGCACGGAGGGCACCATACGAAGAGCCAGAAGAATTACGGGATTCCCTTTTCCGTTTTCATCAATGGCATTAAGTATTGCAGGATATTTCTTCAAGGCTATGTTTATCGTACCCTCTCCCATTTCATACCCTGTATAATATCTGAATGCAAATGTAAATGCCATTCCGAGAAGATTTATGATAAATGACTGATACGGAGGGAACACCATAGCCGTAATTATAAATATCGTAGGATAGGGGTACATCATTGAAAGGCTGCGAAGAAGAAACAGCAGAAATATCACAATAAGTATCAGCCAACGGCTTTGCAGTGCCGCAACACGCATTTCAAATTCCTGAAGAATATAAAGATACTGATCGTACTTTTCTTTTACGGAATCTACCTGTAAAAGACAAAGTATGACAATGAGCACCGCCGCAATTAAAAAAGAAAATACGGCAGAGCCCAGAAGTATTCTTGATATGGTTTTTTCCTTGCGGACCCTTTTAGTCACATAAATCACCATTTTTCAGTATACAACAAATTTTTATTGCGGTCAATAATAAATAATTATATTAAAAAAAGTTGCGAAGTATTAAGAAATGTGATAAATTATAGTTTACGGATGCAAGCTGTCTTTTAGTTGTGCAGGGGACACCGCCCGCAAATCGTGAAATTCATTTCTCAGTTCTCGGGAAATATTATATATCGTTGCATTTTCCATGGCTGATAAAAGCAAAATGAAGAAATATTTTTATAATGCCGACCGCAGGTCACGGCATTTTGCACTTTGCACTATCATAATTTAACGGCTTACACCGTTACATTATGCTTGAAGGAGGATTTTATATGAACATTGTTATACTTGATTCTGTTACTGCGAATCCGGGAGATTTAAGCTGGGATTTTCTTAAAAAATACGGAAATCTTACAATTTACGACCGTTCTCCCGCTGATAAAATTTATGAAAGAGCGAAGGATGCGGATATTGTTATCCTCAATAAAACACCCATGAGCAGAGAAACGGTATCAAAGCTTCCCCGTCTTAAAATGATTGCTCTTCTTGCAACGGGATATAATATAATTGACTGCGAAGCCTGTGACGAATACGGTATTGCAGTTGTCAACATTCCCTCATACTCAGCCTCTGCCGTGGCACAGCAGACCTTTGCTTTTATCCTTGAGTACGCTAACCGTATTGCTCTTCACTCTGATTCAGTTTTATCGGGTGAATGGGCAAATTATCCCGATTTCTGTTATATGTTGGCACCCCTTAAGGAACTGCTTGACAAGACTATAGGTATCATCGGTTACGGAAAAATCGGAAGAAGAGTTGCCGAAATTGCTAAGGGATTTGAAATGAATGTGCTTGTAAACACCGCACATCCGGAAAAATACAAGGATGAAGACATTAATTTTGTTGACAGGGATACGCTTCTCAAAAATTCCGACTTCGTTTCAATTCACTGTCCTTTAACCCCTGAAACAACAAAAATGGTAAACCGTGAATTTATTTCAAAAATGAAGGACGGAGCTTTCCTCGTAAACACCTCCCGCGGAGGAGAGCTTGATGAAGATGCCGTAAAGGAAGCTCTCGATTCGGGCAAGCTTTCAGGTGCAGGTGTGGATGTTCTTTCAGTTGAGCCTCCGGTTCCCGAGAATCCACTTTTTCATACAAAAAACATCTATATCACTCCTCATATTGCATGGGCTTCATACGATACAAGATTAAGACTTATGCAGATTCTTGAGGAAAATGTAAAATCGTTCGTTAACGGCACTCCCGTTAATGTTGTCAACAACCCCCGTATGTAGTTATTATGTAGCAATAATTTTGAGTTTTTTCGGTGATTTTATGGTACTTGCCCAAACTTTTTAAAGTGGGTGAAAAATTTAACAAAGTCCCTTGAAAAGTTCAAAAAAACGGTTATAATATACAATGGTAAATTAAGGAGTCGCAGTAATGCGTTTTCTAAAAAATGGAGGAAATTTATTATGTCAGTTAAAGTTGCAATTAACGGTTTCGGCAGAATCGGACGTCTTGCATTCCGTCAGATGTTCGGTGCAGAAGGCTA
>CAYTRD010000143.1:0-3613 GCA_964440255.1 uncultured Ruminococcus sp.
CGGTACTTATTATAATATTGATTTTTTACCGTAAAAAACCTATAATAATATCAGATTATTTTTCGGAGGCAGAAATGCAATATATTGTTTCATTTGTTGAGGGCATTATTACCTTCATTTCTCCCTGTCTTCTTCCTATGCTTCCCATATATTTATCATATTTTGCAGGGGGCGGTGAACGAAGCACAAAGAAGACACTTCTCGGGGCATCGGGCTTTGTTCTCGGCTTTACGGTTGTTTTTACTGCCCTTGGAGCACTTGCAGGAACACTCGGAAGCTTTCTCAAGCAATATCAGACGGTTGTTAACATAATTCTCGGACTTACAGTTATATTTTTTGGACTTAACTATATGGGGGTTTTTAAGCTAAAGCTTTTCGGGGGAATTAAAAACACCGCAAAGAAAACGGATATGGGCTTTTTCTCTTCATTTCTTTTCGGAGTTGTGTTTTCCGTCGGTTGGACACCCTGTGTAGGAGCATTTTTAGGCTCGGCACTGGCTTTAGCATCAAGTGAAGGAGACGTATTAAAGGGTGTCATTATGCTTCTTTTGTATTCTCTCGGTCTCGGCGTGCCTTTTCTGTTAAGTGCTGTTTTAATAGACAAATTAAAGGGTGCATTTACATTTATAAAGAAAAACTATAAAGTCATTAATACCGTCTGCGGTGTATTTCTTGTTATCATAGGAATACTTATGATGACGGGACTGATGAATAAATTCCTTACAATTCTCGCATAAGGGGCAAACTTATGAAAAACAAATCACTTATAATTACAATTGCAATTCTTGTTGCTGTGATAGCTCTTGCAGCAATCGCCTACCCCGCACTTTCGGAAAAAGCAAATGAAACAACGGAAAACACCACAAGCTCTGACACGGCACAGTACGAACAGGCAAAGGACATTTCCGTTTACGATGCAGACGGAAACAGAGTAATGCTCTCCGATTTCTACGGAAAGCCAATAATACTCAATTTCTGGGCAACATGGTGCGGCTACTGCATACAGGAAATGCCCGACTTCGAGGAAGCATACAAGGAATACGGTGATGAAATTCAGTTTCTTATAATAAACACCGACGACGGCATAGAAAAGGGGGAAAAATTCATAGCCGACAAGGGTTATACATTCCCCACCTACTATGACCTTGAATACAATGCTGCCATAACCTACGGCATATCGGGAATCCCGAGAACAATTGCCATAGACAAAGACGGCAATATCAGATATAACCGCTCGGGCATGATAGACGCAAAAGCCCTTGAAAGTATTATTGAAATGATTAAATAACAAGTAAAAATTTTCCGCCCTGTATACAAGGCGGAATTTTTTAATATTCAGAAACACCTGTTTCCTCAGTATTGGAGATAAGAGATTGACAAATTGTAAGTTTATTTCTTACTTTGTCGGCGGATTAAACCAGTCGTCTTTGTTTTCGAGACCTACGGAGCCGCGGAGAATAAGTCGTGCATCGGCTGCTGTGAGCTTTTGTTCACCCTCATCGGCTTCAATATTGCCTGCTTCATTAAACCAATCATCGGAATTGGTTTCAAGTCCTACGCTGGCTCTCAGAGTAAGTCTTGCATCGGAGGCTGTAACTTCACCGTTTGAATCAAGGTCACCCTTAACCACAACCGTGTACTCTGTTCCGTCGGGAAGAGAAACGGTCATACCGCTTCCGAGCTTCATATTTTCTGCTTCCTTTATTTCATTACCGTCAGCATCCCTGACAACTGCACCTGTCACATCTTCAAGGAACTGTGACACGGGAACATCACTTTTTGCCAATATGCTGCTTTCACCTAAAGGTTTTATTATGATATTCTGTATATCTTCAGAATTAAAGATATTGTCGGAGTAATCATATTCCCTTTCCTCGGCTGCTATATATAATTCAATGAAGCCGCCGCAGTAGTTCCCCGGATCATCATAAGAATCTCTTGAACATACCATAATTGACACATAGCCTTCCGAGAGTGCCGTGATCTCACCCGTATTTGACACGGTGGCAATTTCAGGGGTAATACTTTCATAAGTGATAACTCTGCCGTTTGCAATTTCACTTTCCACCCACAGGGGCTCGGGAGCAACGATCTTCTCCCCGAGAATAAAAGTAGGAGCACCCCATGTAAGGGTATATTCATCAGCATCCCCTGAAAGCCTCAAAGGTGATGAGCCGAAAGGAAGATAATACTTTTCGCCGTTATATTCTTTTACGGTACAGCCTGCTATGATACCGTTTGACTTTGTATAATAGCCTAAATTATCCCCGTAGTTTATCCAACCTCCGGAATAACATTCGTCATTTATCATACTGTCTTTTCTTTCAGGCTCTTCAACATGGTAAAATCCGTCTCCACCGCCGTTACCGCTGTCGTATCTGTTCTTTGTATAATAAGGAACGCTGCCGTTAAGATTAGAACCGCCCTCTGCACAGTTTCCCCAATATTCTGAAGCGGGCATACCGTTTTTATAGTGAACGAATCTGCCGTCAACATAAAAAATACTGTCACCGTAATAGACATAATTACAGTTCATTCCCTCATAATAGGGTGACACACCCTCTATAAAATCGGTGAAATACCAACGGGAAATAAACTCTCTGTCAGTTGTACCGAAAACATCAAAAAGCGGGTCAAAGAGATTCCATGTGTCATTATAATACACCATTACCCAGCCGTGGTCGATCTCACGCTCAGAAAGCTTGATATAATCTCTCATATCACCTCTTGTACCTGCACAGAATACGGCAGGAACACCCGCAAGACGAAGCACCTGTGAGATAAAGAGCCCCAGCCCCAGACAGTTGCCTGTACGGTAAGCGAATACATCTATGGGGAAATAGTATGTTGTATCAACATATGACTTATATTGAATATTTCTGTCTGCCCAGCCCGCAATTGCCTGTGCCTTTTCCTCATCGGTCGTACAGTTTTGCGTTAAAATATCACTGAGCTTCTGTAAAACCTCCTTATCGGAAGCTGTGCCGAATGAAAAATCAAGTCCCAGCTCGGGGAATTTTTCAATATATATTTCATCAAGATAAGAATAAACAGCGTCGGTAATTTGGGGAGTCATGGTAATGGCATAGCTCTCCGCCGCCAAAGCAGAAAAAGGAAATGCTGTTATAATAAGTATAAAAGCAATAAATACAGAAAAAACTCTTTTCATAATTATCTCCTTCACTATATCAGAATTGCAGGGCAATAACAGACCGCCCTGCAATTTAATTTTACCATATAACCTTTGTCTCTATCTCTTCGAGAGCGAGCTTGATGAAGTCGGCGACAGGCTGAACACCCTGATCACCGTGACCACGCTTTCTTACGGAAACTGTTCCGTCTTCTGCTTCCTTATCGCCGATAACGAGCATATAAGGAATCTTTTCAAGCTGTGCTTCACGAAGCTTATAGCCGAGCTTTTCGCTTCTTGTGTCAACCTCAACCTTTACGATGCCTGCTTCTTCAAGTGCCTTTTTAACTGCATAAGCAGCATCCTGATGACGGTCTGCAATGGGAAGAATACGAACCTGCTCGGGAGCAAGCCATAAGGGGAATGCACCTGCATATTTTTCAATAAGAAGAGCAAGAGTTCTTTCATAGCAACCGATTGAGG
>CAYTRD010000144.1:0-3612 GCA_964440255.1 uncultured Ruminococcus sp.
ATATAATGTTTTATTTATCTGAAACGGGACGCCGAGGTCGTCGTCCCCTACAGATTATAAGATTTATTTTGTGCCTCTCGGGAAATAACATATAATGTTTTATTTATCTGAAACGGGACGCCGAGGTCGTCGTCCCCTACAGATTATAAGATTTATTTTGTGCCTCTCGGGAAATTACATCTGCCCTACAAATCATGATTTGTTCAGGAGTCAACTATGAAAAAATTAAGATTCGGAATTGTCGGCACAGGGGGAATTGCCCACCGTTTTGCCGAGGCAATAAAAAATGTTGAGGAAGCCGAGCTTGTGGCTGTTGCTTCAAGAAAACAGGAAACAGCAGATGCTTTCGGGGATGAATTTTCCGTTCCGTTGCGTTTCGGAAGCTACGAGGAAATGGCACAGTCCGATGAGATAGACTGTGCTTATATCGCAACTCCTCATTCGTTTCATAAGGATTGCTCAATACTGATGCTGAATGGCAAAAAGCATGTTATATGCGAAAAGCCCATAGCAGTAAATACAAGTGAAGCGAAAGAGATGTTCACTTGTGCCGAAGCAAACGGATGTTTTCTTATGGAGGCGATGTGGGCAAGGCTTGTGCCGGGTACAATAAAATTACTTGAACTGATAAAAAACGGTCTTCTCGGTGAAATAAGAGGAGCTGAGGGTAAATTCTGCTATACCTTCGACGAGGATGAAATGGATCATCACGCATTAAAGACAGAAAACGGCGGTGGCTCACTTCTTGATGTAGGTGTGTACGGACTTAATTTTTCAAAGTGGTATCTGGGTGACGAGGTTGAAAATATAAGTGCCCAGTGTGACACCTATAACGGCACAGACTCACATACAAATGTTATAATCAAGTACAAAAACGGTGCACTTTCATATATTTCAAGTGCTACGCTTCTAAGAAAACCCAACGAAGGCTATATCTACGGCACAAAGGGATATATACACATAAACCGTTTCTATGCTCCGCAGGAAATCGAAATACGGCTTTCCGACGGAACAAATGAAATCATTAAAACGCCTTACAGGGGCAACGGCTTTGAAGAGCAGATAGCCCATATGTGCGACTGCATAAACAAGGGACTTAAAGAAAGCCCCTTGAACACAAAAGAAAGTACACTGTTTATAATGAAACAGATGGATGATATAAGGAAATTAACGGGTATAGTGTATCCTCAGGATGAATAAAACAGAAAAGGGAGCTGTTACAGCTCCTTTCTTCTTACTTTTTACCTTTTATCTTATCAAGCTCTCTTTTGTATTTATCTCTTTCAATGGTAACCTTTTCCACATCCTCGAGATAGCCTGCCATTTCGCTTTTGTATTTTGCTACGATATCGGCACTCTGCTTCATACCGTTTGCAAGGTCAAGGGAAACCAGCACAAGAGCCTCTGTAAGAGAAATTCTTGAACCGGGGCCCATAAGGTCAGAAAGCTTTTTATCGACAACATCGGAAAGAAGCTTTATATCCTCGGGAGCCTCATCGGAAACAACGGTGTATTTCTGATTTCTTATAGTAATATTTACTTTGTTTTTTTCCATTACTGTTCTCCTTTAGTTTTTCTTGAACTGCTGTTTCATACGAAGCTCTTTTGAAAGAATCTTCTTACGAAGACGAAGCGAAGTGGGAGTAACCTCAAGAAGCTCGTCATCACTTAAAAATTCCATACTCTGTTCAAGTGAAAGAGTTGAATGAGGCACAAGACGAAGTGCATCGTCGGAGCCTGATGCACGGGTATTTGTCATTTGCTTCTTCTTGCAGACATTACATACAATATCCTCTGCCTTTGCACATTCACCTACGATCATACCCTCATATACGGGCACACCGGGTCCGATGAAAAGTCTGCCTCTTTCCTGCGTATTCCAAAGACCGTAGCCTGTGCTTTCCCCTGTTTCATGGGCAACGATCGAGCCTCTTTCACGGGTGGATATATCTCCCTTATAAGGCTCATAGCCCTGAAAAAGATTGTTCATAATACCGTAGCCGTTGGTATCTGTTAAGAATTCCGAGCGGTAGCCGATAAGTCCTCTTGCGGGGATTCTGAATTCAAGGTGAGTTGTACCGCCGTCACGGGTACCCATATTTTCAAGCTCGCCTCTTCTTGAGCCTATCTTTTCCATAACAGCACCGACATAATCTGTGGGTACTTCAACGATAAGAAGCTCTATAGGCTCTAAAAGAACACCGTCCTCATGCTTATATATAACCTTGGGACGGGAAACCTGAAATTCATAGCCCTGTCTTCTCATGGTTTCAATAAGAATTGAAAGATGAAGCTCACCTCTGCCCGAAACCTTGAAGGTATCGGTAGAATCAGTTTCCTCAACTCTCATACTTACATTCGTTTCAACCTCTTTGAAAAGACGGGCACGGATATTACGGGAGGTAACAAACTTACCCTCTTTACCTGCAAACGGTGAATCATTAACATGGAAGGTCATGGCAAGTGTGGGCTCATCAATCTTTATAAAGGGCAAGGGCTCAACACAGTCGGGAGCACATATGGTTTCACCTATATTAAGATCCTCGATACCGGAAATTGCAACGATATCGCCTGCAGCGGCTTCGTCTGTTTCAGTTCTGCCAAGCCCCGTAAAGTGATAAAGACGGGAAACCTTAACATTTCTTCTTGCCCCGTCTGTCTGACAAAGAACAACTGACTGTCCTTCCTTTACAGTGCCTCTTTCAATTCTTCCCACACCGATTCTGCCTACATAATCGTCATAGTCAAGTGCAGAAAAAAGAAGCTGTAAGGGTGCATTTTCATCGCACTCGGGTGCAGGAATATTTTCAATAATTGCTTCAAGCAAAGGACGCATATCACCGCTTGTGGCAGTCTTATCAAAGGACGCGAAGCCCTCTCTTGCAGAAGCAAAAATTACGGGGAATTCAATTTGGTCTTCGTCTGCACCAAGCTCGATGAAAAGATCGAGAACCTCGTCGATAACCTCGTCGGGGCGGGCACCGGGACGGTCAATTTTATTGATAACGACCATAGGAGTTTTCTTAAGAGCCAATGCCTTTGAAAGAACGAAGCGTGTCTGTGGCATACAGCCCTCAAATGCATCAACAAGCAAAAGAACACCGTCAACCATTGTCATAATACGCTCGACCTCACCGCCGAAGTCTGCGTGACCGGGAGTGTCAACTATGTTGATTTTGATTCCGTTGAAAGTCACTGAGGTATTCTTTGAAAGAATTGTGATTCCTCTTTCTCTTTCAAGGTCGTTGGAGTCCATAACTCTGTCTGCTACAACCTCGTTTTCTCTGAATGTACCGCTCTGCTTGAGAAGCTTGTCAACAAGCGTTGTTTTACCGTGGTCAACATGAGCGATAATCGCAATATTTCTTATATCTTCTCTCTTACTCAAAATTTCACCTTCAAAAATTTAATACAACTAAATATATTAACACCGAAAATGCCGAAAATCAACAAAATAATATATTTTTACGGGTTTTACATATTTTTTTCTTTTATGACTATCATTTTTATGAAAAGGGTGGTAAAATAGTAAATCATAATTTATCGGGGGAAAGATACTCACAAATCACCGTCTTTGACGCACAAAAAAATACGGGTAACATCCACGATAAA
>CAYTRD010000145.1:0-3315 GCA_964440255.1 uncultured Ruminococcus sp.
ATTGAAGAATTCTACGGCAAGTTTGGTGACAAGCTTCCCGAGACTCTTAAGAATGAGCTTGAAAACCTCAGAAACAGCTTAAACTAAAATAATTTATGAGCTATATTGCAGATATGTTGCAATATAGCTCATTTTTTCCCTGTATATCAAGAAAAACCGAATCCTCAAAATTGGGGGTAGGGGTTGATAAATCGTAAGATTTTTACTTTATAGGAAATTGCTTCCTATAAAGTAAAAAAGATTATATGTCCCGACCAACGGGAAGCGGTGCTTCCCCGGTCGATGGACTATCCGAAAACGGTCGCCTGAGTCTCGGCGAAGCCGTTTTCTTGCAAAAGGTTACAAAACTTATGCATTTATCCGCTATTTTTCTTTATTTGTCGTCTTCTGTTGAAAAAATATAAGAAATCTTGTACAGTTAGTTCACAGGTGGTGCTTACAGATTAATGAGGATTTTTAATATCTGTACCGTCTTATATTAATAAGGAGCTGTAAAAATGAAGAGGTTGACTAAGATTTTAGCTGTAGCTTTGACATTGCTTCTCGTTGTTCAATCCGTTCCGATGAATGTATCGGCATTGGAAAGCATAACGGAATCTATAAGCGTTCAGAGCAGTGACGGTGAAGCTGTAACGACAGAAGAAGCTTTTGATGAAAACAGCGATGATGCTTCGCAAAGTGCTGAAGAAACTGAAATTCTGTATGAGATCACAGACGACAGAACAGCGAATACAAAAAGCTTTATGCAGTCGGACGGCACAAGGCTTATCGCACAATATCACGATGCCGTTCATTATGAAAATGCCGACGGTGAATTTGTTGAATATGATAACTCACTTTCGGAAGCAGACGGGGATGACAGCGAAAAGGAGTATAAGACCCAAGCTTCCGATATTGATATCAGAATATCAAAAAAGACAAACGGAAAGAAATTAGTCCGTGTAACAAAGGATAATACAACACTTTCGTGGAATTTTTCGGGCATAACCAAGGTCACAGGCGAGGTTATAGAAAAGACAGCCGATGACGATAAAACCACTCTTGAAAATATGACAAGCGAAGTTGTATTTTCCGAGGTATTTACCGATACTGACCTTCAATACATAATCTACGGTGATTCGCTTAAGGAAAATATTATCCTCAATTCAAAGGATGCACCCGATGAATTTACCGTAGAATATAAGTATTCGGGACTGACACCGACACTCTCCGACGATAAGAAAACGATATATCTTAATAACAGCGAGAATGAAACTGTATTTGTAATAAACGCTCCCTATATGCAAGATGCAAACGGCGAGCAGAACACAAATATATATTACGAGCTCGGAGAGATCAAAAAAAATCAGTTTTCCGTTACAATAATTACTGATAAAGAATGGCTCAATGCAGACGACAGAGCTTATCCCGTAACTGTTGATCCTGTAATATATAGTTTGAGAACCGTTAAAGATACCGGCTATGCATCTGCAGTTGTTGCTTCAAACAAACCCACAACTAATTTCGGTTCTGATTTAACACAAGCTACTGTCGGAAGTCTTTATGTTGGGTATGAAGATGCAGGTACAACCATTATGAAAAAGGCAAGAAGCCTTTTTAAGTTTTCTTTACCGAGTTTAAAAGACGGAGATAGAGTTGTATCTGCATATATGAACACTTATATATATGCCTGTTATCCTGATATAACTGTTAATCTTCATCAAATAACAGGGTCATGGGAAAGTAATGCAGTAACATGGCAGACTCAACCTGCATTTAATTCACTTGTAACGGACTATAAATTTATCAATGACACCTACGAAACAGGAATAGGTTATATTCCGTGGGATATAACAAAGCTTGTTGATTCGTGGTATATGGGAACCTCGGTTAACAACGGTGTTATACTTGTTTCACCCTCGGAAAATGAATCATCAACATCCAGAGCAGTTTTCTATGCAAGCGGCTACCCTGACAATACTGTGGTCCGTCCGTATCTTTCAATTCAGGTCCGTAATATGTCAGGCTATGAGGATTACTATTCCTTTACATCTCTTTCAGCCGGCAGAGGGGGAAGTGTGTCTGTTAATAACTATAACGGAAATGTTGTAAGCTCTCACCCTGTAACACTGGATATCGGCGGACTTCGTATGCCTGTTAACATATCAGCAGTATACAATTCCGATAAGGAAAATATGTCAATTTGTGACCTTGGAAAAGGGTGGCAGCTTAATTACAATCTGCTGATAAGACCGAATCCGTATCTGAACGACGAATCTTCGGACTATGAAAAGAGATTCCGATATTATTACCTTGACGGTGACGGAACAGAGCATTATTTCTATTTTGAAAGTGACACCGACACCGAGGGTGTTGACGAGGACGGTCTCGGATATACCCTTACATTAAATTCTGCATCTGCACCTACCGTATATACCCTTACTGATAAAAGCGGTAATTTTATGAAGTTTAACAGCTTGGGTAATATGACATCAATAACTGATAAAACAGGAAACTGCATATATCTTGTATATGAAAGTGCAGGAACGGGGGTCAGAGTAAAAACCATAAAGGACGGCGGCGGAAGAATATACACATTAGGATACACTTCCGATACATCAACCACTCTTTCAACAATTACCGACCCTGCAAGCAGAGTTACCACCTTTAATGTAAGTGACGGTGTGCTTCAAAGCGTAACATATCCCGACGGTAATGCTGTTACATTCTCATATACAACAATAAACAGTAAAAAATACTTAAATAAGGTATCGAATTACGACGGAATTTATGTTGATATAGCATACAAATCGGGTACTGCAACCGTAATGGCGGGAAGCATCACAGAAAAAAGCGGCAGCTCAAGTAACGACACATATTCATTCGACTATTATCAGAATGAAACCGTGGTAACAGACCGACAGAACAGAGAATTCACATATCAGTTCAATTACTTCGGTCAGCCGACAGGCATAGTATCCGATGCGGATAAAACAGCTCTCGGTTTCTCCTATGCACCGGGAAATACAACAGATGCCAATGCAAATAAGCTGTTGTCCGCTTCAAGAGTTCAGCAGTCTGTTCAGAATTACGTTAATGACGCAAGCTTTAACAACGGCGATCTTTCTGCATATTATTCCTATCAACCTAATGCAGACGGTGATTATTCCGATATGCTGCGGGATAATTCATACGGACACTATGCTGACGGCTCATTTAAGATATCCCGTTCATCAGCAAACGGCTCGTGGACGGATATAGACCAGCATATTTCAGGACTTCCCGCAGGAACATATACAGCATCTGCATTCATCAGTACCAACGGTGCAGAAGTTA
>CAYTRD010000146.1:0-3309 GCA_964440255.1 uncultured Ruminococcus sp.
GGGTCTACATTTTCGTCAGAGCTGTAAACTGCAATCTTTGTTCTTGAGCCTACTTCTCTTGCTATTGCCTTTATCTCTACAAGTCCGTCCTGAATTTCTGTAACCTCTTCCTCGAAAAGACGCTTTACAAGGTTGTCGTCGATTCTTGAAATAAGTACCTTGATGTCGTTTTCTTCTTCCTTTACATCCTTGATGTAGATTTTAACCGTGTCGCCTGCTTCAAGCTTTTCATCCTTGTTCTGCTCCTTAAGAGGAAGAAGAAGCTCTTTATTGTATGACTTTACGATAACATCGCCGCTGAGTGTCTTTTTTACAACAACAGCAGAAACCATCTCGCCTATCTTATCGTTGAATACCTCAGCGACCTGAATCTTTTCAATCTTTCTTACACCCTGACGGATAGTGTGCTTAACTGTCTGTGCGGCAACTCTGCCCAGAGAATCAAGCTCAACGGGAATTGAAACCATATCACCGATTCTTGCACCTCTTTTATACTTCTTGGCTTCCTGAAGGTCAATTTCTCTTGAAGGATTTTCAACCTCTTCAACAACAAGCTTATTCCATGAAATGTTGATCTGGAAGGTATCGGGGTCGATTTCACAGGTAACGACACCGTCCTTGTCCTTAACTTCACATTCCTTTCTTGCTGCAACTGCAATTGCGTTTGCAACCTCTTCGTGGAACATGGGAATGTACTTTTCTTCTATTCCCGCCTCCCTGATGAACTGATCTATTGCGATTCTGAGAGCTGCCTGTCTGTCCTTCTCTCTTTTAGTGAGCTTTGCCATTTTTTCCGATCATCCTTTCATATATATATTAAATTAATAATTAATTACATTACATATCGTATTTTCCGTCGAAATCATCAAGCTTTATACTTGAAAAATCGGCTTTTTCAAAAATACGCACATCGTCTTCCGAGAATTCAAGGGTTATTTTACCCTCATTATAGTCACGAAGTATACACTTGTGCACCTTCACACCGTCAACTGCACTTCTGAACTTAACGATAACATCCTCACCGAGGTATGTCATAAAATGAAAATCTCTTACAAGCTCTCTTTCAATACCGGGTGACGATATCTGAAGATTATAGCTCTGTTCAATGGGGTCAGCCTCGTCAAGGGGAGCATCCAATGCGTCATTCATTGCCACACAGTCGTCAATTCCGACTCCGCCTGCCTTGTCGATTATTATGCGAAGATACCAGTTAGCACCCTCCTTCTGAAACTTTATGTCCCAAAGAATAAGTCCCAGCTCTTCTGCAAGCGGTTCAGCAATCTCCCAGACGGCATTTACAACATTTCCGCCCTTTTTCTTTTCAGCCAAAGCAATTACACCTTCTTTTAAGTCATATTAAAGACCGAGCGGAGTGTTCTCCGCTCGGCCGCCATTGATATTTCGTACATATATTAGCACATATATTGCTGAATTGCAAGTGTTTTCTGAAGAAAATTCAAAATTTTCCGATTATACAGAAAGCTCGCCTTTTACAATTTTTACAAACAATTCAAAAAGAGCCTTATGGAAAGCTACAAAAATCTCAAAGAAATTTTTATTTTCCTTGACAGCATCACTGTCAGTTGTTTCAACAGGTGTGAACTTTCCGTCGGAATAATACTGATATGCACTGTAAACGCCGTCGCTTACGCTGATATTATTATTCATAATATCCATAGCAAAATTATTGATAACATTCGGGAAGCTGTCATGATAAAGGTTCTTTATAAACCATGTGTTTTCGGGGAACAGGCAGGTAGCGGCATTGATCTTAAGATCGGGAGAAAGATAAGTCTTATCTGTAAGTGAATTGATATATTCCTCAGAAAAGACCTCGCCGTATGATGCATATTCACCGCCGAATGCCTGACGAACTACAGTTGTTGTTCCGTCACTTTGTGCATTTGAGCCTTCGTAAATAGGATAATCGGGGAAATCATACTTTGCAAAAATATGGAAATCGATTCCCTTTTCCTTAAGACGCTTCATATCGTCTTCAACATTAAGCTGAACATTGTAATAAAAGTCATCGGTTTTTTCAATAAGCTTTGCATATTCTTCTTTGCAGTCACCGAAAACAAATTCAATAGCTTTTTCATACTGCTCGGGAGGAACCATAGACCAATAAGCGGGCATAGATGCAAATGTATCGCGAACAAGCATGGGAATAACATCATTTTTTATTCTGTCGACAACATCTGTAAGCATCTTGCCGGTAAGATCAAGAGCCTTGATTTCGTTAAGAAGCTCAACTAATGTAAGAACAAAAACATTGAGTGTTTCGTCTTCTATAAGATTCTTGCTGTCAAGGAAGTAGTTAATAAAATTATTCAGCGACTCACCCTCAAGACAGATATCACCCGAGAATGCTGCACCTAAAAGGTCAATGCCGAGCACGGAGGATGCAAGATATGCTACATCGTCAACATACTGAACAGCGTGCTCCTCGTACTTTGCAAGATATGCGGCAATTACATTTGCACCGTAGCAACGGCCTGTAAGATTCACCTGATCTTCATTTGTTGCCTCAAGAACCATATCAATATATTCCTTCAGCTCGTCTGCCGCAACCATGGGAGAAATACGCCAGTCATACCAGAAACGGTAATCCCAGGGACCGTAATTTGATGTTTTCTTCTGAACCTTGCAGTTATATACGGTGTACTGAGGATGACTGCCGTCGCTTACTTCGCCGTTTTTATCAAGTGCAATGGTTCCGTAAAAGGGAACAATAATATTGTGAAGCTCTTCAGCATACTCTGTATAATCATTGGTAACAAGACCTACTGCAAGCTTTTTAAGACAGGGCCCCAAGGCTTCCTTTACCACATCCATCGGCTCAACATCATCAATTATGGGATATATCTGCTGTCCGTCAGCGTTGTAAAGGTTGTTTGTCTGTGCACCCGTAACATAAATAGTAGGATGCTCGGTATCCTCTGCAAATGCAGGAACCACACAAGCAAATAAAAGAACAAATACCAACGCAAGAGAAATAATTTTTTTCATAAAGCATATCTCCGTTCTGTGATAATTCTATATGGGAACTATTATAATACATATTAACATATTTTTCAAGTCTTAATTAAAAATTCTAATCGTCAATTTCAACAGCAGTTTCTGTTGAAATTACTCCGCAGGGAACCTCCTCAACGCATTTTTTAACAGGAAAACCGGACAACTGACCTTTAATTAAACCACAAGGGAGCAGACCACCTGCTCCCTTAAAGTATTAATAATGAGCCACTCCGCATTCGCATACGGGATTTGTACCGAAAAGCATGCTGAAGAAATTGATTATTCGCCATA
>CAYTRD010000147.1:0-3282 GCA_964440255.1 uncultured Ruminococcus sp.
CTCGACGGAAGTTGAAGGATTTTCAAATTCTCCGTTAAGAACAACACTTATTTGCGTTCTCGTCAGTTTTTTGGTTTTATCAGTATGTTATTGTGAAGTCCTTAATGAATGTCATACCAACCTGTGCATCGATGCCGACTTTTGTAGAAATACTCATAACAACGGGAGTTGAGAAGTTAATCCAGGTGATGTTGCCTGTTGCCTTGTCGACCTTGCACTTTACGGTACAATCATAATACTCTGTTTCAAAGCTCTTTACGATGAAGCCGGCAGCATCCATAACAGCATCTGTTCCGATAATTTCAAAACCACCTGAAACACCCTGTCCGTATGTGGGGTTCTTTTCTGTCTTTGCAACGATGGTGATTTCATATTCGCTGCCGTTGTCCTTGCATTCTGCGGACTGAACTGCGGATTCTGTCAGTTTGCTTACATAGCTTTCACCGGGGATAGGGAAGCTTGCCTTGATAGCATCTGCACCGTCGTAGGTTTCGGGGGTGTTGTTGGGCTTAAGGAATGTGCTGATAAGACTCTTTCCTGTTGACTGAAGAGCAGAGGGAACAATAAGCTTATCTTCGTTGTGCTGATTGTCCTCAAAGTTTCTTGTAACAGACTTTGCATTTGTCTTTATTTTGTTAGCTGCAGTGTTGTAATACGCTACGATCGCAGCAGTACCCTGAGGTGCACCTGAAGCTGCGGGAGCAGCAGTTGTAGCTTCCTGAGTGGAAGCGGCAGTTGTCTGCTCGGGAGTCTGTGTGGAAGCAGATGTTGTAGCTTCCTGAGTGGGAGCTGCAGTTGTAGCTTCCTGAACGGGAGCTGCTGTGGTTTCAACAGGTGTTGTGTTGCTGCCTGAATCGGGAGTGGGTGTTGTGTCGGTATTTGTGCTTGCTGTGGGAATGTTTCCTACGGGAATTACAAGCTCAATTGTTGTACATGCTGTACAGGAAAAAGCAAGAATCACCATAAGCACTAAAGCAATAATTTTCTTTGCGTTCATAATATTACCTCCAAGAAATGTAAAAGTATAAAATATACCAGACGATATAATAATATTTTTTATCACTATTTGTCAATAGACAAATTGTAAACAAATCACAATTTATCAGGGGAAAGATACTCACAAATCACCGTCTTTGACGCACAAAAAATACGGGTAACATCCACGATAAAACAAATAGTTTGTTTTCTCATTATTATCGTGGCAGATACCATAAAAATTACTGTGCGTCAAACGGGTTGGTTTTTGCACCCCTTGCGGCATTAAATTATGATTTGTGCTTGATTTTTTATTCTCCTTGCATTATAATGAATATGCATATATATTCCTGTAACGAAAGGATGATAATTATGAAAAAGTTAGTATCTCTCACGCTTGCGGTGATTCTTGCATTTTCCTGCTTTGCGTTTGCTGTTTCTGCCGCTGACGAAGGCTTTACAAATTCCTATTTTGTAAGTGTTGCTCCCGATTGTCAGGATAAGCTTGCCATTACAAGTGTTTCGGGTTCAAATTATGTTATTGAGGGCGGAACCTTCCGGTTTACGGCAGAAGCCATAAAGGGTTATGTTTTCGATCAGACAACCGTTCTTAAGGTTGCAAATACTCATTACGAGGCTGATGTTGTTACTGGTGTTGACAGCGAATACGGTTATATAATCGAGCCTGATTCTGACGGTGTGTACACGATTGAAAATGTTGAAGAAGACCTTTACATTTATGTATGTAATCTTGAAAAGGCTTCCTTTGCTGACCTTAAAGATTTCCTTTTTAATATGTTCAATTTCTTCCTTAACTGGATGAAGTGGTTCTTCGGTGTATAACAAAAAGCGGTGTTTTCATAATGAAAATGCCGCTTTTTCTCTTTGTATCCCCTTGTATTATCCAACTTATACAAAAAAAACTTAAGTTTCCCCGTCGATTTATCAAAAAATTGACTTGAAAATGCAGTTTTGTTTTTGATATAATGTATAAGGTTAAACAGGTGTAATACTGTTTACAATAAAAAAGTAAATTAGCGGACACGGGAACCCCGTGCTGCATAAAAGATTTGGAGGAATAAAAATGAGCAAAAAATTCGTTTATTTGTTCAGAGAAGGCGACGCTTCCATGCGTGAGCTTCTCGGCGGTAAGGGTGCTAACCTTGCTGAAATGACAAAAATAGGTCTTCCTGTTCCCCAGGGCTTCACAATCACAACAGAAGCTTGCACACAGTACTATGAGGACGGCCGTAAGATCAATGATGAGATTCAGGCTGAAATTATGGAATACATCGTTAAGATGGAAGAAATCACCGGCAAGAAGTTCGGCGACCTTGAAAAGCCCCTTCTTGTTTCCGTTCGTTCAGGTGCACGTGCTTCCATGCCCGGTATGATGGATACTATCCTCAACCTCGGTCTTAACGAAGAAGTTGTAGAAGTTATGGCTGCTAAGTCAGGTAATCCCCGTTGGGCTTACGACTGCTACAGAAGATTCATCCAGATGTACTCCGACGTTGTTATGGAAGTTGGTAAGAAGTACTTCGAAGAGCTCATCGACAAGATGAAGGAAGAAAAGGGCGTTACTCAGGACGTTGACCTTACAGCTGAAGACCTCAAGGAGCTTGCAGGTCAGTTCAAGGCTGAATACAAGAACAAGATCGGTAAGGATTTCCCCTCCGATCCCAAAGAACAGCTTATGGGTGCTGTTGAAGCTGTTTTCCGTTCATGGGACAACCCCCGTGCAAACGTTTACAGACGTGACAACGACATTCCCTATTCATGGGGTACTGCTGTTAACGTACAGATGATGGCTTTCGGTAACATGGGTGACAACTGCGGTACAGGTGTTGCTTTCACTCGTGACCCCGCTACAGGCGAAAAGGGCCTTATGGGTGAGTTCCTTACAAATGCACAGGGTGAAGATGTTGTTGCCGGTGTTCGTACTCCCATGCCCATCGCAGAAATGGCTGAAAAGTTCCCCGCAGCTTTCGAGGAATTCAATAAAGTTTGTGCAATTCTTGAAGATCACTACAGAGATATGCAGGATATGGAATTTACCGTTGAAGACGGCAAGCTCTATATGCTTCAGACAAGAAACGGTAAGAGAACTGCAAAGGCTGCTCTTAAGATCGCTTGTGACCTCGTTGACGAAGGCATGATCGACGAAAAGAAGGCAGTTGCAATGATCGATCCCAGAAACCTTGACACTCTTCTTCATCCTCAGTTTGATGCTAAGGCTCTGAAGGCTGCTACTCCTGCAGGTAAGGGTCTCGGTGCATCTCCCGGTGCTGCTTGCGGTAAGGTTGT
>CAYTRD010000148.1:0-3235 GCA_964440255.1 uncultured Ruminococcus sp.
AGTGAACGGCAGATACACCGTTATATCCGTTTAACCTATCTTATTCCTGAACTGCTTGAAATAATGGACGAAGATAAAATCGCCTTCTCCGTCGGTGTTGAGCTTTCATTCCTTGATGACCAAATGCAGTATGACTTGCTTCGTGTAATTGAGGAGCAGGAATGTACACCGTCATACTCTCAGGCTTGGCATATGCACAAGGATTTCACTGCAGGTGTTCTTACTGCGGAAAGTATGAAAAAAACACTTACGGCGGAAAAGCCTAATCAGAAACCTATGTGTAAAGTGCCTATTGAAAAGCTGCAGAAGGTTGCACCTAAGGTTAAGGATAAAGATTTTGAAGATTTCGTGCTGAAAGCCTGTGAGCACTATTACAGATACCTTCAGCGACAGCGAAACAGAGATGCGAGGTGATGAGTATGAAGTTTAAGAAAATGCTTGTAAATCTTCTTTACGGTTGCGGTAGTGGTGAAACCGATTATGAAATAAATAATGTCAGATATATTGTTGACTCTCACTTTCAATCATCTGCGGACGGTGATACCTCAATTCATGACCGTTTTGGCAGTTGTCTCACACATTTGACGACTATTGATGATACTAATAAAATTGCTAATGGATATGTGTACTCGACTGCCGGAAAGGAGGACTAAATGCAGTCAAAGAAAAAAGATAATGTGGGTATCACAGCTCTCTATTGCAGACTTTCCCGTGATGACGGCGGTGAAGGTGACAGCAACTCAATTGCTAATCAGAAAAAGCTCTTATCGAAATATGCAAAAGAACACAAGTTTCCTAATACGAGGTATTATGTGGATGACGGATATACGGGTACAAATTTCAATCGTCCCGGATTTCAACAGATGCTTGAGGATATTGATTTAGGATATATAAGCATCGTTATTGTAAAGGATATGTCCCGACTTGGCAGAGATTATTTGCAGGTTGGTTTCTACACCGACACTTATTTCCCTGACCGTAATATCCGTTTCATAGCAGTTAACGACTGTGTTGACAGTGAAGATGGTGAAAATGAGCTTGCTCCGTTCCGTAATGTTATGAATGAGATGTATGCAAGAGATATTTCAAGAAAAGTCCGTTCATCTCACAGGCTTCGTGGTAATATGGGAGAACCATTATCTCAGCCACCTTACGGATATATGAAAGACCTGAATAACAAAAAGAAATGGATTATTGAACCCGAAGCTGCAAAGGTTGTTCAGGATATATTCCGTATGAGACTTGAAGGTAAAGGTAATGAAACCATAGCAAGAATACTTCAGGAAAACAAAATCAAAATTCCGATGGCATATTGGTTTGACAAAGGTCTTGGCAGAGGCGGTAAGAAAACGCAGCCTAATCCATATAAATGGTGCAAAACAACTATTGCCAAAATACTTTCACAGCAGGAATACTGTGGCGATGTAATCAATTTCAAAACCTACTCCAAATCCTTTAAAGATAAGCGAAGAATTGCAAATGATGAATCTGAGTGGAAGGTATTCAAAGATGTTCACGAGGCAATTATCGACAGAGATACTTTTGAATTGGTGCAGAAGCTTGTGGGCAAAACAAAACGCCGTTCAAGAAAAAAGCCCGAAGAAGAAAGGCATATGTTCAGCGACTTACTGTATTGCGGTGACTGCGGAAGTAAAATGTGGTTTCATATCAAGCAGAACAAAATACCGCTTCCGTATTTTAGTTGTTCAAACTATAAGGGTGACAGAGGTACTTGTCCTGAAACACATTTCATCAGAGCCGACTCCATTGAGTATGTTGTTACAAAGGAACTGCAAAGGCTTGCAAGATTTCTAAAAAAGGATGAGGATGCTTTGGCTGACCTATTAGCAGAGAAAACCAACAAGAATATTAATGATGAAAGAAAGTATCTTGAAGGTGCTTTGCAGAAAGCAACTTACAGAAATGAAGAAGTCAGCAGACTTTACAAAACAGCGTATGAGAAGAATGTTAACGGCACTATTACTGATGAATGGTTTATGGAGCTATCTCATAACTATGAAGTTGAAAAGCTTGAACTTAAAGAAAAGATTGCCGAATACAAAGAGCGTATCAGCAATCTTGAAAATATGAAGCAGAGCAAAGAAAACTTCATTCATGCAGTAAGAAAGTTTATTGAAATGGAAACTTTGTCAGGACCACTGTTAAGAGAACTGATTGACCACATTGATGTGTATCATATTGAAGGTACAGGCAAAAACCGAACACAGAGAATAGCAATATATTATCGCTTTGTCGGTTATATTGAAATTCCTGTTGACGATGAAAACTATATCGCAAACACAAGACAAGGGGTTGCAGTGGAGTATATCTCTCAATCCGCATAAAACAAAAAAAGAGCAGGCTTAAAACCTGCTCAATACATAGAAAATCCGTGCAAAAAAAAGAGTGAGTGCTCATAAGTACTTTATGAACACTCACTATGGTGCGGGTGACAGGGGTCGAACCTGCATGCTTTTGGCACAAGAACCTAAATCTTGCGTGTCTGCCAATTCCACCACACCCGCATATGATATAATTAGTAAAAGTGAATACTTGAGAAGTAAATTGATTATATATCATTAAGGTGGAAAAGGCAAGGGGAAAACTGCAATTTTTTGAGTTTTCCCCTTTGCGTATTTTACTTTATAGAAAATTGCTTCCTATAAAATAAAAAAGATTATATGTCCCGACCAACGGGAAGCGGTGCTTCCCCGGTCGATGGACTATCCGAAAACGGTCGCCTGAGTCTCGGCGAAGCCGTTTTCTTGTTAATGATGTTGTGAGATGTCTGTTAAGGTTAGTAAAACTGTGGTCAGGGAATAATTATGTTATTTCTTCCCACTTCAAGAAGATAGTCACCGCTTCTTAATATTGAAGCCAGTTCAAAGGTATCTTTCGGTAAAAACTTTGTTCTTATCGCAGATACGCCCTCATGCTTTCTTCCGGGATGATGAAAGTCTGAGCCGGAAGTTATAACAGAGAAGCACTGTTCTTTTGCGTAAACTGCAGCGAGTCCTACCTTAGAATTATGATTCGGGTGCATATTGTAAACTTCGATACCGTCAAGAAGCTTTGGATCGACTTTTTCCATACCTTCTCTGAAAGGATGTGCCTGAATAAATACGCTTTCGGGCATATTGTAAACCTTTCTGAAATTTTCTATTCCGTAGGGGAGAAGGTCATATATCTCTTCCATCATTTTTCTTGTAACGCCGAAAACAAGGTAATCGTTATC
>CAYTRD010000149.1:0-3211 GCA_964440255.1 uncultured Ruminococcus sp.
GAATAGTGAAGAAGTAAGGAAGACGCTGACGCGTCTTGTTCCGCTTCGCTCTATTAGGGCAGCAACCCCGCCCCTACGCCGTCATTTGCCTTTATATCTTGTAGGGGACGACGACCCGGCGTCCCGTTTCGCTGAAATCTGTTGTCTGCGTTTTGTTATGCGGAATATAAAAATCTGCCTCTTAGGGACATAAATTCTGTATCTTTACTCCCTACCGGCGGGACGCCGAGGTCGTCGTCCCCTACAGACTATAAGATTTATTTTGTGCCTCTCGGGAAATAACATCTGTTCGCTAAATTATGATTTACAAATAAACAACGGTTCGGATTTCTCCGAACCGTTCAGTTTTATTTGTAAGATGTGGGGAGGATATAGATTCTTACTCCTCTCCAGCCCCATACCGCACAGTCTGCGTAAGTGTTCATATAAAGGTCGACTGTAGCACCTTTGGGCCAGTAGATAAATCCGCCTGTGTCCTCGGCTCTTGCAAAGCCGTAAACATATTTACCGTCAGAGGAAACTATCCACATTTCCGTGCCGTAGGGAATTTCTCTGGGGTCAACTGCCACAACACCGGGACGAACAGAAGAGCCTGTTGCCGTCATATATCCGCCGTAGTATGCAGTAGACATTCCGTCGATATAATAAAGATAATTTTCAGGCACACCGTTTTCATCAAAGGTAAGAGATGCAGGAGGCTGCATCTGTGAGATTACCTGTCCGGGAACACAGCTTGTATAAAGCCCTGTGCTTGGGATATTTGAGGCACCTCTCTGATAAGAATATGTGTCAAGATAAAGATTCCTGTTGGAGCTTGCGACAACCTCGCCGCTTGCTTCCCAGAGCTCTCTTTCTCTCTCAGCCTTTTCGAGCTCCTTAAGCTTCTCCTCGGCTTCGCTTTCCGAAATCGAAGAAATGTAAGAAGTGAAATCGTGGCTGTCTTCTTTGGTGTTATTCTTCTTAAGTTCTGAAATACCGGATGCCAACAAACCTGTATAGCTTAAATCCTGATTTGTTTTTGCCGTACTGTCCGATGTGCTTTTTTCGGAAGCCTCTTGCGTTACGGGAGCTTCCGTTTCAGCTTCAACCGTCACGGCTTCCTGTCCGAAAGGATTGAGAATACCGTTTACCTGAGTTGAAAGCTCTTCCATGAAATTAATCGACTCTTCAATCGCAATTTCCTGTGCAGCAAATACCTGATTAAAGGCGGGGGTCACATCGCTGATTACGGTAGAGAGTGCAAGTCCGGCAACTGTCATTAAAACAGCAGGTGCTGCATGATAAGCAGTTATGCCGTGAGCCTTGAATGAAAAAAACCTCTTTTCACCCGAAGCTTTAGCTTCACTCCTCTTACTGTGAACATTCATAATTATAACTCCTATCCTCAATTAAACTGAGCAAATTTAAGTATATTTTTCGCTCAATATGCTTTGGGGTTTAAGACTTTGCACATTATATTCAAAGATTTTTCAAATGTCAAATCAAAAACTTTTTCAATTTTATGCATTTTGCACAAACAACTTAAAACTAAAAAAAATTAAACTTAAAAAAAACAGGGTTTTTGGCTTAATTTTTCGTTTTTAGAATTAAAATTTTTACCGTTTTTTGTGAAAACCTCACAAAAATAACTACTCTGCTTTTAATGGTTACAATTTGTAATATTTGAAGTGTCAATTATGCCCAAATTTTATCTTTTGTTTTACTGCATTTTCACCATATATAGTCGAAGCAAGTCCTGACTGTACATACATATTCTCAACTGCACAAAAAAATTACAAAAAAATCCGTCTTCTGAAAAGAAAACGGAAATTTTTTTATTCAAATGATTTTGCGAGGAAGGTTCTTGTTTTTTCCGACTTCGGACTTGAGAAAACCTCTTCGGGAGTTCCCTCTTCCTCTATAACGCCGTCTGCCATAAATATTACCTTATCGGAAACATTCTTTGCAAACTCCATTTCGTGAGTGACAACGACCATGGTTCTGCCCATATCACGAAGCGACTTTATAACCTTAAGAACTTCAATTGTAAGCTCGGGGTCAAGTGCAGAAGTGGGCTCGTCGAAGAAAAGAATCTTCGGTTCAAGAGCCAGAGCACGGGCAATAGCAACTCTTTGCTGCTGACCGCCCGAAAGCTGCCAGGGATAAAAATCTGTTTTATCCTCAAGTCCCACTTTCTTTATTATTTCAAGAGCATTTTGCCTGATTGATTCAGCATCGCCTTTTTTGAGAAGTGTGGGAGCAAGTGTCAGGTTTTGAAGAACTGTGTATTGGGGAAAAAGATTGAAATTCTGGAAAACAAGTCCGAAGTTCAGCCTGTTCTCTCTTATCTTATCTTCCGACAGCTTCGTTTTATCCTCACTGTCAAAAAGCACATTACCGTCAACAAGTATCTTACCCTGATCTGCAATTTCAAGGAAATTAAGACACCTGAGAAGCGTTGTTTTACCGCTGCCCGATGAACCTATAATTGAAAGTACTTCACCCTGTTCAAGAGTAAAGTGTATATCTTTCAACACTTCGTTTTTACCGAAGCTTTTTCTTATGTTACTTACTTCTAATATAGACATAACTTAACTCCTGAAATAACTCAGTTTCTTTTCGGTCTTATTCAGCACGATTGTAAGTATTCCGACAAAAGCAAGATAGAACACACCCGTAAAGAACAAGGGCCATATAAGAGCCTTTGTGGCGGCAAGCTCCTTTGCATTCTTGATAATTTCACAAACCATAATACAGTTAGCAAGTGCCGTATCCTTGATAAGTGTAATAATCTCGTTTGACATGGGAGGAACGATACGCTGAATAACCTGCTTGAGAATAATTTTTCTGAATATCTGCGGTTTGGTAAGACCGAGCACATAGCCTGCTTCATACTGACCGCGTGAAATGCTTTCTATTCCGCCTCGGTAAATCTCAGAGAAATAACAGGCGTAGTTAATTGTGAATGCAATCAATACCGCTGTAATTCGACCTGCATCGGCAATGCCGTATTCGAGAAACATAAATCGGTCGATTTTTCCGAAAAACTGGTAATCAAAAAGCAGACCGGGAACATAATAAATGATAAATATCTGAAGCATCAGCGGAACTCCTCTGACTATCCAGACAACTACCTTTGATATTGACTTGACTATCTTAAAGCGGCTCATGGAACAAAAGGCAATAGGCAAACCAAGCGGTGCGCCGCAAAGCAGCGTCACCGCAAAGATTA
>CAYTRD010000150.1:0-3124 GCA_964440255.1 uncultured Ruminococcus sp.
CTATCCACACATAAATAACATGCTTATCGTCGAATGTTACGGGAATACCCCATTTGAAGGAAGTTCTTGAAACGCAAAGATCCTGAAGACCGGGCTTTATGAAGTTATTGAGCATTTCCTTTTTACGGCTTTCGGGATAAATGAAATCAGGGTTATTCTCAATGTGCTCTTCGAGCTGCTTCTGATATTTTGAAAGTTTAAGGAAATATGCTTCTTCCTTTGCAAGCTTAACTTCACTTCCGCAATCGGGACATTTGCCGTTTACAAGCTGACTTTCTGTAAAAAAGCTTTCACATGGAACACAGTAATGTCCCTCATAAGAGCTCTTATAAATATCTCCTTGGTCGTAAAGCTTTTTGAATATCTTCTGCACAGCCTTTTCGTGGTAATCGTCGGTTGTTCTGATAAAATGATCATAAGTAGTATTGAGATTGTCGCAGATATCCTTTATTTCCCCTGCAATTTTATCAACATGCTGTTTTGGCGTGATTCCCTCAGATTTTGCCTGTTCTTCAATTTTCTGACCGTGTTCATCTGTGCCTGTGCAGAAGAATACATCATAGCCCTGAAGTCTCTTAAATCGAGCAATCGCATCAGTAAGAACGATTTCATAGGAATTTCCTATGTGAGGTTTTTTTGATGTGTATGCAATTGCGGTAGTAATATAATATTTACCTTTATTCATAATTTACCTCCGAAAAAATATATACTTCTCTATATTATACTCATATTATAAATATTTTCAAGTATTTATATTTCATTATATCAACAAGTACATAACGGAAAATTTGCTTTACTTTTACTCTTTAGTGTGTTAAAATATCGGTATTATTGATACAAGGAAGGAAAAGTCGATAATGAATAAAATTAAGGATGACAATACAGACTTTTTGTTCAAGTGCATTTTAAGTCTGGACTCCATTGAAGAGTGTTATGCGTTTTTTGAAGATCTTTGCACGGTTCCCGAAATGAAAGCAATGGCACAGCGTGCTGCTGTTGCAAAGCTTCTTTATGATAAGACTGTATATAATGATATAGTTGAAAAGACAGGTGCATCTACTGCTACAATAAGCCGTGTAAACCGTTCCCTCTCTTACGGTGCCGGCGGTTATGATATAGTTTTTAGTAAGAATTGATATGTCGTACGAATATAGTTTTGCATCGGTATATGATATTTTTACCGATGAAGTAAATTACACAAAACGGGCTGAGTATATCTGTGATTTGTTAAAAAATCACGGAATTCATGACGGGACAATTCTTGATGTTGCATGCGGAACGGGAAGCCTCAGTGAATGTTTTCTGAAAAAAGGTTTTGATGTTGTTGCAAATGATATTTCTTATGATATGCTGAATATTGCAAGAGATAAATTATCCTCATTCGGAGATAAGGTTCTGATTCTCTGTCAGGATATGTGTGAGCTTGATTTGTTCGGTACTGTCGATGCGGCAGTATGCTCACTTGATTCAATCAATCATTTACTTTGTGAAGAAGATGTCAATGATGCTTTTTATAGTATAGGAAAGTTTATACGTCCTGACGGACTGTTTGTTTTCGATGTGAATTCCATATATAAGCACAGATGTGTTCTTTCGGACAGAACCTTTGTTTATGAAGATGAAGATGATACATTTCTCGTATGGCAGAATTCCGAATGTGATGAGAACGATACTGTTGAGATGTTTATCGATATTTTTACAAGAAACAAAGACGGTAAATATGATAGACAGACGGATTTTGTCGCAGAAAGAGCATATTCGGAAGAATTCCTTAAAGAAACACTTGAAGAAAACGGATTTGAATTAATCGGTGTTTTTGGCGATATGACAACAATTTTACCCGAAGAAAATGAAGAAAGGTTATATTTCTTGGCAAAAAAGAAATAAGGTATAATAATGGCTCATTTAGTACGATCAATTTCAGACGACGGTTGTGTTCTTGTGCTTGCTGCAGATACAACTGATATAAGTGAAACAGCAAGACAGATTCATAATACTTCAAAGGTTTGTACAGCAGCTCTGGGAAGAGCACTTACCGGTGCATCCTTTATGGGTGCTATGCTTAAAGGAAAGGACAGCTCCGTGACACTTCGTTTTAACGGCGGCGGCCCTGCAGGCTCTGTTATAGCAGTTGCCGATATGGACGGCAATGTCAGGGGCTATGTTATAAATCCAGATGTTAATCTTCCCTTGAATGAAAAAGGCAAGCTTGATGTTGGCGGTGCCGTGGGTACTGACGGTTTTCTTACAGTTGTTAAAGATATCGGTATGAAGGAACCTTTTGTAGGTCAGATACCGCTTGTATCAGGTGAAATTGCAGAAGACCTTACATCTTATTATGCAACAAGTGAACAGATACCCTCCGTATGTGCTTTGGGGGTGCTTGTTAATCCCGATCTTACGGTTGCTGTATCGGGCGGTTTTTTAATTCAGCTTCTTCCCACGGCAGATGATACCATAATTGAAAAAGTTGAAAGAGGTCTTAAAGGGCTTCCGTCTGTAACAAAAATGCTTGCCGACGGACTTACTCCCGAAGAGATATGTAAAAAGGTTTTACCGGAATTCAATGTTGAAGTTCTTGATACAACAGAGTGTGAATATAAATGTAATTGCTCAAGGGAAAGAGTTGAACAGGCACTCATAAGTGTAGGCAAAGAGGAACTTAATGATATGGCACAGGATGATTCTACTGAAGTTAAGTGTCATTTTTGTCCCGCTGTGTATAAGTTTACTTCGGAAGATATAAAGACTTTAATCAGAAGCATATAATTCTCATTCGGAAAAATAAATTTATTTTCAAAAAAATTGAAAAAATTGAAAAAAAGGTATTGACTTTTGAATTAAAGTGTTGTATATTAATGAAGCCGTAAGGAAAGCAAGTCAATCGCAATAGCGATTGCAAAAAGTGGGAGTATAGCTCAGCTGGGAGAGCACCTGCCTTACAAGCAGGGGGTCACAGGTTCGAGCCCTGTTGTTCCCACCACTTTGGCCCAGTAGCTCAGTTGGTTAGAGCGCTAGCCTGTCACGCTAGAGGTCGACGGTTCGAGCCCGTTCTGGGTCGCCACCTTACGGTTTGCCTTTGTAGCTCAGTTGGTAGAGCAGCGGACTGAAAATCCGCGTGTCG
>CAYTRD010000151.1:0-2950 GCA_964440255.1 uncultured Ruminococcus sp.
GTATAGTTGATCTTGATACCGTTATGCCGGGACTCAGCCTTTATGATTTCGGTGATGCAATAAGATTCGGAGCTAATACAACTACAGAAGACGATAAGAATATCAATAACGTTTCTCTTGATTTAGGACTTTATGAACAGTATGTAAGAGGCTTTCTTACATCAGCCGGACAAAGTCTTGTTGAAGAAGAGGTAAGACTGTTACCGTTCTCTGCAAAAATGATGACACTTGAATGCGGAATGCGTTTCCTTACCGACTATATCGACGGTGATGTTTATTTTAAGATACATTATCCCGATCATAACCTCGATCGCTGTCATACACAGTTTGCTCTTGTTGCTGACATTGAAAGAAAGTATGAGCAGATGATGGAAATCACAGCAATGGCATATAAAGAAATCTGTGGTAAAGAGCTTTAATAAAATTGTATATAGGAAAAAATCTTAAGATTTATCAACCCCTACCCCAAATCTTGGGGGAAACGGTGTTTTTTGATGTATGCAAATTGCTCACTTTTGCGAGCAATTTGCTATAAATAAAACGAAAAAGGATTGCAGTTTTTTAAGTCTGCAATCCTTTTTTGAGTATTAAAAGCGTCCTCTTGAACCGCCGTGTGTTCTGCCGGAGGAAGAACGGTGAGTGGAGCTTCCTCCGCCGAAGGAGGAACCGCCTGACCTGCCGGGAGAATTGTTATTCTTGGGCTTTGGTGTTTTCTTGATATTTCCGTACATATAAACATCTCTTTGCTGTGTAAGCTGCATGCTTCCGGGAATAACATAATCCCTTGCAGAAGCCTTGCTCCTTACGGTCTTCAGCTGAGACTTAAGATGTCTCGTATAGAAAAATGCTATTATAATACCGATAACAACAGCAATAACAAAATATTTTATTGAGAAAATTCTGCTGAGCTTATCTGCAGTTGTTTCTTTGTAATAGTAGCTGTTATTGTAGTAGTCATTATTATAGTAGTAATCATACTCATCGTCATCGGGATAATAAACATATCCGCCGTCATAGTTTTCGGTGTAGTCATTATAAGCTTTAAATATACTCTCGCATTTTTCATAAAATGCAACAAATGCCGTCGTATATTGACCGCCCGAAAGGAAGCCCACGAATTCATTTTCAAGCTGTAAAAGATTATAATCTGTAAAAATGTCTATTCCCGTGCCGTGAGTAGTTATTGCAAATTCTCTTGTGCCCATATTGATTACAAGCATGATGCCGTCATCATTTTCGCCGTAGCCGAAGCCGTTATAATCATAGTAATCATCGGCAAAGGGCGTGATATCCTGTCCGTCTGTTGAGTTGACTGTGAGTATTGCAACCTCACATTCATAAATTTCACTTATCTGTTCAAGTTTGCTGTTAAGAGTTATCTCGTCATCGTCGGGGATAAGCTGTGCAAAGTCATTGACAAGAGCAGTTCTTGCTGAATCTGAATAATCGTATGCAAAAGCCGTTACGGTAAGTGTTACCGCCAAGAGGGTGCAGAGAATAAAAGATAAAAGCTTTTTCATTTTCATGCACCTCCTCAAGCAAAAAACAAATTATAGAGAATTGTAAGCCCGAAGCCGATAACAGTTCCCGCTACAGTCGATAAAGCAAAATATTTTCTGAATTTGCCTTTATCCATAGGAAGGTCGCCGACAAATCTGCCTGTTTGTCCGTTCATTGCAAAGGTGAATCTTTCTCCGTTAAAGGTGGTGTTAAGAAGCCATACGGGATAGAGTGCATATTTTGATGAACCCGAAGTCATTTTTACATTACTGCCCGTTGGAACGACTGAAGTGTAGCCTTTTACGGTAGAGGAAAGAGCATCTGTGGTGCTTTGCTTGATTCTTTCATTTGCCCTTATGATGCTTTCTTCCATTCCTACATCATATTTATCGGCAAGATATCCCGAGAGATATGCTGTCTGAAAATCAACAGCATCGGAAAAATCATATGGCTCAATAGATTCCATAAGCTCGTCTGCCATTTTTGATGAGCCGTCAACGGGAATTTTGGCAAATGCCATATTACCGCCTCTGAAAACGGAGTAGTGACGGGTTTCTGTATAGTTATAATTAACATCGCTCCAATGACGCACGGTGGTTGCCTTATACTGTGCACTTCCCTGAACAGAAGCATCAAAAAGCCAGAAGGGAACATATACACCTTTTATTTCATCAATATGATTCTTGTCCTTAAAAACATCGGGAAGCAGCTTCTTGCCGGTAATATGTTTTTTGTATGCTTCAACAGCCTGATTCTTATCAAGCTTGAAGGGAATTACAAAATCGGGTTTGAGAAGTCCCTGAAGCTGCTCCTTCATAACCACCGGATTGTTGCAGTACGGACAGCTTGTTGCAGCAGTTGTTGCATCAGTAATTATTTCGCCGCTGCAGGAATTACATATGTATGATCTTATGTTTCCGCTTTCTTCTTCAGTCCAGCCTTTTTTTTCTTCAGTATCCCAGTTGAAATTATCAGATTTTACCTGTTCTTCATTAAGTGCCTCATCAAGATTTTTTAAGGCATCCATTTCGTATTCGGTATCACAGTAAGGACATTTCATTTTCTGAATTTTCGGATTAAACTCAATCTTTCCGCCGCAAGACGGACATTTATAGTCCTGTAAAGAAGACATTTCCCCACTTCCTTTGCATGATTATATAACCATTTTACAACAAAAATACGGACAATGCAAGAAAATCATAATTTGTAGGGCACAGCCCTGCAAATTATGATTTGAAGTAAAAAGTAAAAGTGAATAGTGAATAAGTAAGGAAGACGCTGACGCGTCTTGTTCCGCTTCGCTCTATTCTGGCAGGAAACCCGCCCCTACGCCGTCATTTGCCTTTATATCTTGTAGGGGACGACGACCCGGCGTCCCGTTTCGCTTCGCTCTATTCGGGCAGCAACCTCGCCTCTACGCCGTCATTTGCCTTTATATCTTGTAGGGGAC
>CAYTRD010000152.1:0-2756 GCA_964440255.1 uncultured Ruminococcus sp.
TAACTTATGATATTTTATTTTCCCGAAACGGGACGCCGGGTCGTCGTCCCCTACAGATTATCAGATATATTGTGTGCTTCTCGGGAAATGAGATATGTTATTTCATTTTAGCGAATCGAAAAGGCAACTGCCATATAAATTATGATTTGTCTTGATTTTCTTTGTGTTTTTTATTATGATATAATTGATATAATATGAATCGGAGGATGAATATGAGAACTGTTGTTAATATTAATAAGGGCTGGGCTTTTTCACTTGATGCAAAATCTGTTCCCGAGGTGATGCCCGCCGATTGGAAAATGCTTGACCTTCCCTACACATGGAACGGTGAGGACGGACAGGACGGCGGTAATGACTATCTTCGCACAAAGGGATATTTTGTGAAATCTCTTACAAGGGAAGAGCTTACCGTAAATGATGTTACATATATTGAATTTCAGGCTGTAAATTCCACTGCCGAGGTTTTCTTTAACGGTAAGAAGCTTACCACCCATCACGGCGGTTATTCTATTTTCCGTGTGAAAATTGAGCAAGAGGATATCAAGGACGAGAATCTTCTTGTTGTAACTGCGGATAATACTCCCAATGATTTCGTATATCCCCAGATGGCAGACTTCACATTCTACGGCGGTATTTACAGAGATGTTAATATAATCTCCGTAAATAAGGAGCATTTTGAGCTTGATTATTTCGGCACACCCGGTATCAAGGTCACTCCCGAAAAGGACGCAGATAAGTGGGAGATTGAGGTACAGGCTTACTGTGAGGGTGAAGTAAGATTCACCTTGTTTGACAAGGAGGGCAACAAGGTTGCCGAAAAGTCAGAATCGGGCAAGAATCCCGAGGCAGAATTTGAGCTTGACTGCGTGCATCTGTGGAACGGTATCAAGGACCCCTATCTTTATACGGCAGAGGCTGTTTTAATTGTTGACGGTGAGGAAAAAGATAAAGTATCCACCCGTTTCGGCTGCCGTACCTTTGAAATCAATTCCGAAAAGGGCTTTATCTTAAACGGCAAGCCCTATTCACTTCGCGGTGTTTCCCGTCATCAGGACAGACCGAAAATCGGTAACGCACTTTTACCCGTTCATCACAAAGAGGATATTGACCTTATTCTTGAGGTGGGGGCTAACACAATAAGACTTGCACATTATCAGCATTCACAGGTTTTCTATGACCTTTGCGACGAAAAGGGACTTGTTCTGTGGGCTGAAATTCCCTATATTTCAAAGCATATGCCCGGTGGCTTCGACAACACAATAAGCCAGATGACAGAGCTTGTGACACAGAACTACAATCACCCTGCAATTTTCGTATGGGGACTTTCAAATGAAATCTCTATGGGCGGTGCAGAGGACGAAAGCCTTCTTAAGAATCACAAGGCACTCAATGACCTTTGCCATAAGATGGATAAGACAAGACCTACCGTTGTTGCGGCTGTTACAATGGCACCCGTTGACTGTGAATATGTTCATATTTCCGATGTGCTTTCATATAACCACTATTTCGGCTGGTACGGCGGTACTACCGATATGAACGGCCCGTGGTTTGATGATTTCCATAAGAAGTACCCCAAAAAGGCTATAGGTATCAGTGAATACGGCTGTGAGGCTCTCAACTGGCATACCTCGACACCCACACAGGGCGACTATACCGAAGAATATCAGTCCTTCTATCACGAGGAGCTTATAAAGCAGATTGCTGACCGTCCGTATCTGTGGGCAACTCATGTATGGAATATGTTCGATTTTGCCGCTGATGCAAGAAGCGAGGGCGGTGAGGACGGAATGAATCATAAGGGACTTGTAACCTTTGACCGTCAGTATAAAAAGGACTCCTTCTATGCATATAAGGCTTGGCTTAACCCCGAGAAGATGGTGCACATCTGCTCCAAGCGTTATATAGACCGTGTTGAGGACAAGACAAGGGTGACTGTTTATTCAAACTGTGACGAGGTTGAGCTTTTTGCTAATGGCATATCGGTCGGAAAGCAAAAGAAAGGTAAGTATCCCTTCTTCTATTTTGAAGTAGAAAACAAGGGTGAAACCACTCTTAAGGCTGTTGCTGGCGAGCTTTCGGACGAAGCCGCTATCCGCAAGGTCGATACTCCCAACGAGGATTATATCCTCAAGGAAGAGGGGGCAATTATCAACTGGTTTGAAATTGATACTCCCACAGGTTACCTTTCAATCAACGACAGCATCGGTGACATCTGGGCTACGGCAAAGGGTAAAATTGTTCTTCTGGGTGTTGCAAAGGGACTTCTTTCCAAAATGAAGTCAAAGGACGGCGAAAAGAAAGAGGTCGCAGGCTTCGATGCTTCGGGAATAAAAATCAGCAGAAGTATGATAAACAAAAATACTATCGGAATGGTCAAGGGCTTTTCTATCAAGAGAGTTTGTATGATGGCAAAGAGCCTGTTTACAAAGGAAGAGCTGCTTGAAATCAATGCAAAGCTCAATAAAATCAAAAAGAAGTAATTGAAAATTCAAAGTGCAAAATGAAGGAAGACGCGTCAGCGTCTTCCTACGCTTCGCTCTATTCGGGCAGGAAACCCCGCCCTACGCGTCATTTGCCTTTATATCTTGTAGGGGACGACGACTCGGCGTCCCGTTTCGCTGAAATCTATTGTCTGTGTTCTGTTATACGGAATATAAAAATCTGCCTCTTAGGGACATAAATTCTGTATCTTTACTCCCTGCCGGCGGGACGCCTTACGCCGTCATTTGCCTTTATATCTTGTAGGGGACGACGAC
>CAYTRD010000153.1:0-2708 GCA_964440255.1 uncultured Ruminococcus sp.
CTATTATTGAAATGTAAAGTTTTAAATGAAACAGAGTACTACAGATAATAAGATTAATTTTGTGCCTCTCGGGAAATAACATCTGTTCGTTAAATTATGATTTGTGTTGTTGAATTTTATTGCAATAAATGTTATTATATGTTCATAAAATATGTTTGGTGGTTTGTTATGGACAGAAAGCTTGAAAGAATACTGCCTTTGGTTCAGAAGCCTGCAAGATATATAGGCGGAGAACTGAACAGCGTTGTTAAAAATAAAGATGAAGTGGATATCCGTTTTGCCTTTTGTTTTCCCGATTCATATGAGATAGGTATGTCACATCTCGGTATGAAGATACTTTATGCGATTGCAAACGAGAGGGAAGATACATGGTGTGAGAGAGTTTTTGCACCATGGGATGATATGGAGGAGCAGATGAGGAAGAATAATATTCCTCTTTATGCCCTTGAAAGCGGTGACCCCATAAAGGATTTTGATATTATAGGCTTTACTTTACAGTACGAGCTTTGTTATACCAATGTTCTCAATATGCTTGATTTAGCAGGTCTCCCCGTAAGGGCAAGCGAAAGAACAGCTCTTTCTCCCATTGTTATGGGCGGAGGCCCCTGTGCCTGTAATCCTGAACCTGTTGCCGAATTTTTTGACCTTTTCAGTCTCGGCGAGGGTGAGGAAGTAAATTCCGAAATTATGGAGCTTTATAAAATGCATAAAAAGAAAGGCTCCTCAAAGGAAGAATTTCTTATTGATGCGGCAAAAATTGAGGGTGTGTATGTGCCCTCCCTTTACGATATCGTATATAATGATGACAGCACGGTAAAGGAGATAGTTCCGAAAAACGGTGTACCCGAAAAGGTAACAAAGAGAATAATAAAAGATCTTGACAGTGTCTATTATCCCAAGAATTTTGTTGTGCCCTATATAGATGTTGTTCACGACAGAGTAACTCACGAGATTTTCCGTGGCTGTATAAGAGGCTGCCGTTTTTGTCAGGCAGGCTTCATTTACCGTCCTATAAGAGAGAAATCTCCCGATATCATCAATGAACAATGCAAGGAGCTTTGTAAGTCTACAGGCTATGATGAAATTTCCCTTTGCTCCCTTTCAAGCTCCGACTATACTAAAATAGAGGAGCTTCTTACAAAGCTTCTTGAATGGACGGGTAGCGAAAAGGTGAATATTGCCCTCCCGTCACTTCGTGTCGATAATTTCTCCGATGAGCTTGTAAAGAAGCTGACAGGTGTCAGAAGAAGCGGTCTTACCTTTGCTCCGGAAGCAGGTACTCAGAGAATGAGAGATGTTATCAACAAGAATGTAACGGAGGAGGAGCTTCTTGCAACTGCAAATATTGCCTTTAATAACGGCTACTCGGCGGTAAAGCTCTATTTTATGCTGGGTCTTCCTACGGAAACCGACGAGGATGTTGAGGGTATCGGACTTCTTGCAAAAAAGGTCGTTGATGCCTTTTATATGAATCCCGATAAGCCCAAAGGCAAGGGCGTGACAGTTGGTATCAGTGCCTCGTCCTTTGTTCCCAAGCCCTTTACACCCTTCCAGTGGGAGCCTCAGAGCACTCCCGAAGAATTGAAGGCAAAGCAGGAGCATCTTAAAAACACGCTTCCCTCGAAAAAGATAAATGTAAGCTTCCACCATATTCCCACCTCGTTTCTTGAAGGCGTTTTGGCACGAGGTGACAGAAGACTTTCCGCTGTTATTGAAAAAGCCTGGAGAAATGGTTGTAAGTTTGACGGCTGGACTGAAAAATTCCTCTTTGATACATGGATGGAAAGCTTCGAGGAAACCGGTGTAAGTCCCGAATTTTATGCAAACAGAAGAAGAGCTTATGAAGAGGTTCTTCCGTGGGATCACCTTGATTTCGGTGTGAGTAAGGCATTTCTTATGAAAGAAAGCAAGAAATCCGTTAATGCCGAAACCACACCACATTGCAGGATAAAATGTGCAGGCTGCAGTGCAAATAAGCTGAACGGAGGAAAGTGCGATGTATGATTTAAGGTTATTTTTATCAAAAAAAGGCAAAATAAAATTTGTATCGCACCTTGATATGTTCCGTATGATGCAAAGGGCAGTAAGAAGGGCAGATATACCCTTGTGGTATACGGAGGGCTTTAATCCCCACCCGTACATATCCTTTCTTCTTGCCTTGTCTTTAGGTGTCGAAAGCGAGGGGGAGCCTGTTGATATAAGAATCGTGGGGAATATGTCCCCTGAGGAAGTGAAGGAAAGGCTCAATAATTGTCTTCCCGAGGGACTTCGCGTGGAGACTGCCGCTGCTCCCTTTAATAAAAGCGGAGAAATCACTTACGGCGAATATTATTGTCTTTTTGATAAGGCTGAAATTACCGAAGGTGAGCTGTTTTCTGCTCTTACAAGCGGTGAGCTTACCTGTGAAAAAAGCGGAAAACAGGGCAAGAAAAAGGTTATCAAAACAGTAAATGTATCGGAGCATATAAAAAGCTTTTCAATTGATGCAGGCGGTGAGGATATACGACTTGAGGTTGTGCTTCCCGCAGGAAGTACATTCAATCTCAATCCCGTTCAATTGTCGTCTGCAGTATCGGCATACCTCGGAAAAGAAGTAATACCCGTAAAGGTAATGAGAATGTCACTGCTGACGAAAGATATGAAAAAATTCTGCTAAATCATAATTTATCGGGGGAAAGATGCTCACAAATCACCGTCTTTGACGCACA
>CAYTRD010000154.1:0-2611 GCA_964440255.1 uncultured Ruminococcus sp.
TCGATGGACTATCCGAAAACGGTCGCCTGAGTCTCGGCGAAGCCGTTTTCTTGTTGATATTATATAACGCCTTGTTCGAGCATTGCCTGTGCTACTCTCTTGAAGCCTGCGATGTTTGCACCTGCAACAAGGTCATAGCCGAGACCGTATTCCTCTGCACAGTCTGCAGAAACATCGTGAATGTGCTTCATAATTTCGTGGAGCTTCTTATCAACCTTTTCGGCAGACCACATATATCTTGCTGAGTTCTGGCTCATTTCAAGAGCAGATACGGCAACACCGCCTGCGTTGACTGCCTTTGAGGGAGCAACAGCCTTGCACTTCATCTGAAGGTACTTAAGTGCATCGTTCGTTGTGGGCATATTGGAAACTTCAATATAATACTGAACGCCGTTTGCAACAATCTTCTTAGCCTGATGAATGTCAACCTCATTCTGTGTAGCACAGGGCATAATGATATCAGCCTTTACACCCCAGGGCTTCTTGCCGGGGAAGAATTCTACACCGAATTTCTTTGCATATTCGTCAATTGTAAGGTTTTCGGAACGCATCTTAAGCATAAAGTCAAGCTTTTCCTTTGTTGCAACACCGTCGGGATCGTAAATATAGCCCGTGGGGTCGGAAAGTGTTACAACCTTTGCACCGAGCTGTGCCATCTTTGTAGCAACACCCCATGCAACATTACCGAAGCCTGAAATAGCAACAGTTTTGCCCTCGATCGTGTCTTCGTAGTGATTAAGCACTTCCTGAAGATAGTAAACCGCACCGAAGCCTGTTGCCTCAGGACGGATAAGCGAACCGCCGTAGGAAAGACCCTTACCTGTAAGCACACCGTTTTCAAATGTAGCCTTGATTCTCTTGTACTGACCGAAAAGGTAGCCTATTTCTCTTCCGCCGACACCGATGTCACCTGCAGGAACGTCAACATCGGGGCCTACATATCTGTAAAGCTCTGTCATAAAGCTCTGGCAGAAACGCATAATTTCAGCATCGCTCTTACCGATGGGGTCGAAGTTTGAACCGCCCTTACCGCCGCCGATGGGCAGACCTGTAAGTGCATTCTTGAATGTCTGCTCGAAGCCGAGGAACTTTATAATGCCGGAATAAACGCTGGGATGGAAACGAAGACCGCCCTTATAAGGTCCGATAGCGGAATTGAACTGATAACGGTATCCTCTGTTAACCTGAACATTGCCGTTATCGTCAATCCATGTAACACGGAAGGAGATAGCTCTGTCGGGCTCTGTCATTCTCATAAGAATGTCATACTTTTCATATTCGGGATGTGCATTTACAAGGGGCTCTATGGAAGTGAAGACCTCTTCTACAGTCTGAATAAATTCAGGCTCATGTGCATTTCTTGTTTTTACATTTTCTATAACGCGTTCGATATAGGGATTCATATGATTACCTCCATGTGGTATAAAAAAATCTTATAGTGTACTGCTTTGTATATAAAAATAATTTATCATATATTATATATCCGCAATAAAAAATAATTTAATACATACAATACTGCAATTATTGGTGAATGTCAAGTGAAAATTTTGAATAATTCAAAGGATTTTTGATTAAAAAATCTAATAAAAAACATATCAATTTTTTGTGATTGATTCAATTTATCACACCTATAAGCAATAGGTTATAGGTGAATATAAGAAACGGTCACACTTAACAAAAAAAATATGAGTTAATAAAAAAATATAGGCATTATTCCATATCACGCTGTCAATACTTATTTTACCTAAGTGAAAGAAAAGAGATGGAAAATGTTTTATAAAAAAGTTGAAATTTCTTCTGTTGATACCTCAAAGCTCAAGGTGCTTACGGGAAATGAGTGTACGGAGCTTCTTCATAAAGCAAAGGCGGGGGATAAAATTGCCCGTGAAAAGCTTATAAACGGAAATCTCCGTCTTGTGCTTTCCGTTGTGCAGAGATTCCGTAACCGTGATGAGGATCCTGATGACCTTTTTCAGGTGGGTTGTATCGGTCTTATAAAAGCTTGTGATAATTTTGATTTAACAATGAATGTTAAATTCAGCACATATGCAGTTCCTATGATAATAGGTGAAATAAAAAGATATCTCCGTGATAACACATACCTTAGAGTTTCCCGTTCAATGCGAGATACCGCATATCACGCAATGCTTGTAAAGGACAGGTTTACAAAGGAAAACAACCGTGAACCCACTCCCGAGGAGATTGCCGAAGAGCTGGGAATCTCTCTTCGTGATGTGGTGTTGGCATTGGAATCCGTTGTAACTCCTGTTTCTATTTATGAGCCTGTATATTCCGATAACGGTGATGAGCTTTATGTTCTCGACCAGCTTTCCGACAGTCATACGGACGACGATGCGATTGCCGAAATTTGCATAAGGGATGCAATTGCAAATCTTGACGGACGGGAAAAGGAGATACTGCATAAACGATTTATGCAGGGCAAGACACAGACGGAGGTCGCCGAGGAGCTTTCAATTTCACAAGCACAGGTATCGAGGATCGAAAAGAGCATAAAACGGAGAATCAAGGAATAAACCATAATTTAACGGCGTAAGACGTTAAATTATGATTTGAAGTAAAAAGTAATAGTGAATAGTGAAGAAGTAAGGAA
>CAYTRD010000155.1:0-2499 GCA_964440255.1 uncultured Ruminococcus sp.
GGGCATAATAGTCCTCGTCTTTGATTTTGTCGGGAAGAAACTCCTTGTGTCCTTCGCCGATAAGATAGAACTTGCCACCGTAAACAAGCATATCCTTTGTGCAAAGCGGCTCTGAATCGTAAGCCGTAATGCCTGTTCTGAAACAGTGGTTAGCGGTTTTGATGTTGCCGTATCCATGGTCAACACCGATGATGATTACATCATTAAATTTTTTCATTTTGAATTACTCCTTTAAATTAAATTTTTTTGATAATAAATTTGGGCATAAAAAAAGCACCCTCTATGGGTGCAGTGGAAAAATAGGTCTGTCACGAATGTTGAAGATAAACACTCCTTTCTGTAAAATATTTTTTATAAGTAAAGTTGGTAGGTTATCAAAAGGATAATCTACCAGAATTACCTGATATAAAACTTCCAATGGGCACTCATTGCCCATTGGAAAAGCATAACAAATATCTTCCAAGTGGCTAAAATAGCCATTTGGAGAATGTGGGTATAAAATGCTCCAAGTGATACAGTGTATCACTTGGGTGAAGTGAGGGAAAATCTAACGCAGTGTTCATATACCGGAATTTAGAATTTTAGTCATAAAAAATCATTTGCTACTGTTGAAGTAACAAGTGTATGTAAACGGATTGATATTTGTGGTGTGTGTATGATATAATGACATCAGTAAATTTGACTTTTATATACTGGAGGATTATTTTATGAATCCAATCACAATAAAGCCTTTAACATCTGAATTAAATAAGGATTATCTCGACTTTTTTGATAATCGTGCATTTACTGACGGCAATCCTAACGGACCGTGCTATTGCACTTCTCCGAATCAGGATGAAGAAACCATTAAAAAGATGGTTAAAAAATTCAAAATCTTTGGTGTTAAGAAAACACTCCGTAAGTATGCTGTAAAAATGCTTAACGAAAATAAGATACACGGTTATTTAGCTTTTGATGGAGATGTTTCTATCGGTTGGTGCAATGCCGCAGATATTGAAAGCTATTCAGGATTTGTCCCACAATTTGCAAAAGAAAATATTTGTGGCAAAACTGTTTCTATCGTTTGCTTTGAAATCGCACCTGAATACAGAGGTAAAGGAATTGCCTCTGCCTTTATCGAAAGAATATGCAGTGATGCAAAAGCAAACGGCTATGCAGCTGTTGAAGGCTATGCAAAACTTTCCGAAAGCCGAGATGATTTTGATTTCCAAGGTCCCGTGCAACTTTACATGAAAGCAGGTTTTGTTGAAGTTGCAAGAGAAAACGGACAAGCTGTTATGCGAAAAATATTATAACTATTGCTGATTTCAGAGGTGATTTCTAATGCAATATTCAGAATTACTCAATTATTGCCTTTCAAAAAACGGAGCATATATTGACCATCCGTTTGGTCCTGAAAGCGATATAATTAAAGTTGAAGGCAAAATTTTTGCACAGTTGTTTATTCTTAAAGGAAAAGAAACGGCAACTTTTAATTGTGAGCGTATGACGGGAGATTTTTACAGACAGTTGTATCCGGGCGTTATCGTCAGAGGATATCATTGTCCTGCAGTTCAACAGCCATATTTTAATTCCTTTCCTATTGGTGAAATTCCTGATGAGTTGATTTTTGAAATGGCAGACCACAGTTATGTGACTGTGGTTGGCAAGCTTCCTAAGTACAAACAAAAGAATTTATTGGGTGAAGTTGTGAAATGAAAATAGAGTTAAAACAGTTAAATATTAATATGGCTGAACACGAATATGCGATGTTACAGGGTATTCTTGATGTGGAAAACGGTTTTACGAATCCTGCATATAACTTGTCCTACAAGAAATATCAAAAATGGTTACAAGAAGTGGATAATCATTCACGAGGCATTGATTTGCCAAAGGGTTGGATGCCTTATACTACATATTTTTTGTATATTGATGATATCCCGGTAGGCTATGGCAGAGTAAGACATTCGTCATCTGAATATTTGGAAACTGTCGTTGGTGCAGGAAACCTTGGTTATGGCATCTCAAAAGAATATCGCGGAAAGGGTTATGGCGATATCCTGTTTAAAGAATTGTTGAAGAAATGCAAAGAACACGGGTATAACGAAATCAAATTATTTCCTTTGAAAACAAATGAAGCCACTGTAAAGATAATGCTAAAAAACGGTGGAAAGATAATCGGTGATTTCAAAGGCGAAAAGCATATTATATTGATTCCGTTAAAATAATACATTAAGTTTATATTTTTACTGCTCTCCCCGTGAGGGCAGTTTTCCTTTGCCGTTTTGCCTCTCTCTACTATACTTAATACGGGAAAAGTGCTATTTCTAACGGAATACCGCAACAACCTTAAAATGATAAACGCAACAATGCCGTAACGCCATATATATAAGCCTATTTAAGTATTTCACTAATTTGGTAATCTTATTTTGCAACAAAAATTTATCGCAATTTTTTATAAAATCCGTTGAATGCAAAACTAAACGCAACCAAAATCACAAAAAATTGAAAAAATATCGG
>CAYTRD010000156.1:0-2493 GCA_964440255.1 uncultured Ruminococcus sp.
GGTCTTTCCGGTAAATCTGTTATTCCTTTCGTAATCGGTACAGGCTGTGCTATTCCCGGTGTTATGGCTTGCAGAACAATCAGAAACGAAAGAGAAAGAAGAGCAACTGCAATGCTCACTCCCTTTATGCCCTGCGGTGCAAAGCTTCCTGTTATTTCTCTTTTTGCAGGTGCATTCTTCGGAGATGCATCTTGGGTCGGCACACTTATGTATTTTGCAGGTATAATAATAATTCTCCTCGGAGCACTCCTTATAAATAAGATAACCGGCTATAAAAACAGAAAATCCTTCTTCATTATTGAACTCCCCGAATACAAGGCTCCCTCTTTTGTCAGAGCCCTAAAGTCTATGTGCCAGCGCGGTTGGGCTTATATAGTAAAAGCAGGAACTATCATACTTCTTTGTAATGCTGTTGTTTATATTATGCAGTCTTTCAACTGGAACTTCAAGCTTGTTGAAGAAGGAGCAGAAAACACATCTATCCTTGCTTCTATAGCAAACCCCATTGCTGTTGTGCTTGTTCCCATTGTCGGATACAAGTGCTGGCAGCTTGCTGCAGCCGCAGTGACAGGCTTTATTGCAAAGGAAAATGTTGTAGGTACACTTGCAGTTTGCTTCGGTATTTCCAATCTTATAAATGCTGATGAGCTTATGATTGAAGCCGGTGCCGATGTTTCTCTTATTGCATCTGCTTTCGGCGGAGATACAGGTGTGGCAATGCCTGCAGTAGCAGCACTTGCATATCTTATGTTCAATCTCTTTACGCCTCCCTGTTTTGCTGCTATCGGTGCTATGAACGCTGAAATGAAGGACAAAAAATGGCTTCTTGCCGGTATAGCACTTCAGCTCGGTACAGGTTATACCGTAGGCTATCTTGTATATCAGATAGGCACTCTTATTACAACAGGTGCCCTTGGTGCAGGCTTTGTTCCCGGTCTTATTGCAGTTGTTGTCTTTGCAGTTATTATCGTGGCTCTTTGCATCAACTCCAACAAGAAGCTCAAGGAAGAATATGTACTTAATGGTAAAAAAGCAGAAACTGTTACAAAATAACAGGAGTTAATCTCAAATGGATGATATAATTATTATTGCAATATTACTTTTAGTTATCGGCGGTGCAGCCTTTTATGTGTATAAGGCTAAAAAAAGCGGCAAAAAATGCATAGGCTGTCCCGACAGTGAGTCCTGCAGCGGTTCTTGCGGCGGATGTAACAGCAATACGGAAAATTGCTGCCAATGCGGATGCGGCGGTACCGATGCGAAAGATAGTAAAAACTGATATTATATTTGTATGACATAAAAACACACACGCTCCGTAATTTTAACGGGCGTGTGTGTTTTTTTGAAGTAATTATATTTATTTTGATGATAAATAATTATTTATAAGGTCGGGGGCTACTGCAAGCTCCCTTGCGGCTCCTCTTATGAAATCCTTTGATGTGCTTTTTGCACCGATTTTCTGAAGACCGGGAAGTCCGTTTATTTTTGCAATTACACCTGCTCTGAAAAGGTGATAGTCACTTGAAAGGAAGCCCACATTCAGCTCATATAAAGCTTTACCGCTGTGGCTTTCAATAATATTTTTTCCGAACTTGAAATTTTCATTGGTTGTGGTGGATTTATCCTCAAGAAGAATTCTTTTTTCTTCAATTCCGAGTCTTACAAGGAATTCCTTTATGATAAGTGCTTCACTCTTTTTCTGCTCTTTTCTGAAACAGCCGCCGCAGGTAACGGCAACGGTTGAGGGATGAGCTTTTAAGTATTCGGCGGCTTTTTCAATTCTTTTCATAAGATGCTCGCTCGGGGTTTCTTCGCCGATAATAAGACCGCCGAGAACGAAAAGATAATCAAGCTCGTCAGTATAATCCTTTTTTGATTCACCTATTATTTTTGCAAGAAAAAGATTTTCAGTAAGAACAACTCCCGCAGTAAGAGCACCGAGGGCAGTAATGGAAATTTTCAGTCCTTTTTTCATTTCGGATTTCTCCTTCAATACTTTGATAAATATATTCTATAACAATAATAATAGCTTTGTCAATTAAAGTTACTCTTAAAAGCATTGACTTTTTTTATCAGTTGTGTTAACATAATGAAGCAAAATAATTTGCGGATGTGGCGGAATTGGCAGACGCGCTAGGTTCAGGTCCTAGTGAATGCAAGTTCATGTGGGTTCGACTCCCGTCATCCGCACCAAAAATCCTTGTTCTCAGGAACAAGGATTTTTTACATTATAGGGAATTCCTTTCTGTAATGTAAAAATGATAAATAACCATAGAAATTTTTATATTTATGTGGCATAATTAGTTTAACAGACAGAAATTTCTCAAACTCAACTAAGCGTTTGGTTCCCCACTCAACGGTTAGTATGTTTACTTATATTGTATTTTTGATTACGATAAGTGCGAAAGGAGAACGAATCGATGAATCAAATCAAGATTGGCGAATTTATTGCATCGCAAAGAAAAATCAACAATTTAACGCAAGCAGCTCTTG
>CAYTRD010000157.1:0-2463 GCA_964440255.1 uncultured Ruminococcus sp.
CTTCCTTACTTCTTCACTATTCACTATTACTTTTTACTTCAAATCATAATTTAACTGCTTACGCCGTTAAATTATGATTTATATGTTCCTTTGAATATTTCCGTAGCTTCACATTCTGCCGTGATTTCTGTTTCCGTGGGGCATATTACGGTGACTGCGTTTTCGTTGCAGGTTATTTTTATTTTTTCTCCGTAGCGGGAGAGTCCTGTTTTGCAGGCTGCGATGGCACAGGCCTCGCAGGCGGCTATTGTCGGTCGCGGACTGCCTGTTTTGTTTTCGTAGAAATCAATTTCGAAGGTGTTTTCTCCCGTTCGTTGGGCAAGAAGCGTATTTGCAAGCTTCATAAACAGGGAATTATATGAAAGATGTCTTCCGATATAATCTATATCAAGCTTTTCCTTACATTCGGAGAAATGCACGGCATGTATTCCGTGGTGTGCTATTGGGGTTATCGTAAGTATTCTGTTGCCGATTTCCGTTTTCCTGCTTATTTCATTGAAAATGCCTTTCTCGGACGTGCTGAGCTGTGATTGAATTATCAGGTGATTTTTCTCCGTATCTCCGCCTTTTACGGTTAAATTTTCGCCGTTCGGACATGAAAATGTGTGCTCGTCGGCGAAAACCCTTGAAAACAGAGTAAAATAGGCACAAACTGAAGCTGTAGAAAAATCTCGCATAATTTCCCCATTATGAAGAAAGCCTGTAATTTGACTGTTTTTAGAAGAGTTTTGTTTAATTGCGAAAATTCCGTCAGCCCCCATGCCACGATACCTGTCACAGAGCAGTTTTATATCATATTTTTTGATTTCATCAAAAGCGTTGTCTTCACGCAAAAAGATATAGTCTTTTCCTGCTGAAAAGCATTTTGTAAATTTCATATGCTCAATCCTTTCTGAACAGCATATGAATTATCGTCAGAAAATATGTGAAATTTTTTAAGAAAACAGTTGACTTTTTGTGTTGTTAGTGATAATATATTAGGGCATTGAAAATACAATGCAACTTAATAACTGCGCCGGTAGCTCAGTTGGATAGAGTGACTGGCTACGAACCAGTAGGTCAGGGGTTCGAGTCCCTTCCGGCGCGCCACGAAAAAAGCACTTCTTCTGAAGTGCTTTTTTCAATGAAATACGCCTTTCGGCGTGTGAAATATTGCTTTGCAATATGAAATAGCGTTGCTATGAAATATTTGCGCTGCAAATATTCAGGCGTATTTTATTTCATATTCGGTGAAAGTCCGAATATTTCATAATCCGAAGGATTATTTCATATTTTGCCTGTTTGCAAAATATTTCATTAATCATTGTACTCTTTGGCGGATGATAAAAGTGAAAGAAAATAAGCTTATCGATTTATCAATGGAATTTGCTGTTTTAATTATGAAATTTTGCGAAAAAAATAAAAGGTCATTATTCTTTAGTTAATCAGCTTGAGCGTTCTGCAACTTCAATAGGTGCAAATATCCATGAAGCAAATTATGCACACGGCAAACCTGATTTTATTGCAAAGCTTCAAATTGCATTAAAGGAATGCTATGAAACAGAATATTGGCTCGAACTTTTTGTGAAAGCAGAACTTGTAAGTGAAGCAGACTTATTGGATTTATATAATCGATGCGGAACAATTCGTAGAATTCTGATAGCTTCAATAAACACAGCCAATGATAATGTCAAAAAGAAAGAAAATTGATTGATGAGGGTGGATTATGCCTGAATTTTTTGTCGAACATCAGAATTTAATAGCTCAGATACTCGGCTTCATAGCTATGGGAATTGCGATAGCCATGTATCAGTTCAAAAAGCACCGCACCATACTTGTGCTTATGTCACTTTGCTCCCTTGTGTGGAGTCTGCATTTTGCGTGTCTCGGACTGTTCACTCCCGTGGGAATGAATATGATCAATGTTTTAAGGGGAGTGGTCTACAGCTTCCGTGACAGAAAATGGGCACAGAATAACATCATTCCCGCCGTATTTATCGTGCTTTGTGCCGGAAGTGTAATTCTTACCCGGGAAAGTGCATGGAGTATCCTTCCTTTTATTGCTTCGATTTTTGCAACAATTGCCAACTGGCAGAAAAACACAAGACTTCTCAAATACCTCTCGGTTCCCGTTTGCGTGTGTTGGTTTGTATATAATATTGTAAACGGCTCTGTCGCAGGCACTCTCAACGAAGCCTTTGCTCTCATATCAATATTCGTGTATCTTGTAAGGACAAGAAAAACTGATAATAACACAGTGACCGCAGAATAATTTCTGCGGTTTTTTGTTTCATAAATCATAATTTATCGGGGACTAAAGCTAAAATCAATTTCCCCTTGTACGATGAAAATATATTTCAATTTTGTAGGGGACGACGACCTCGGCGTCCCGTTTCGCTGAAATCTATTGTCTGCGTTTTGTTATGCGGAATATAAAAATCTGCCTCTTAGGGACATAAATTCTGTATCTTTACTTCCTACCGG
>CAYTRD010000158.1:0-2416 GCA_964440255.1 uncultured Ruminococcus sp.
CCTCTGATGGTAACAATTTTAAAATCCTTATTATCCTTGAATCTGTCCCTTAATCTGCCGATATGAACATCTATAGTGTGGGTATCGCTTTCAGAATCGTATCCCCAGACATCATCCATAAGCTGTTGCCGGGTGAATATCCGACCGGGATAAGATGCCATTTTATAAAGAAGCATAAACTCCTTCTGAGGTAAGGATACACTGCCGTCAAGGGAGTGTACAGTGAAAGTGTCACATTCGAGAATAGTGTCACCTATGGTTTGCCTTCTCTCGTTTATCATCTGAGCACGGCGTAAAAGTGCCTGAACACGGATAACCATTTCATTGACATTGACGGGCTTGATCATATAATCATCCGAACCCGACAGAAAGCCAAGACGCATATCGTCAAAGGCGTCCTTAGCCGTTATCATCATAACGGGCGTATTATTTCTGTATTCACGAAGTGTACGTACAAACTCATAACCGTCCATATTGGGCATCATAATATCGGAAATTATCAAATCAAAGTAATCTTTATCTATAGCTTCAAGAGCTTCTTTTCCGTCTGAAACTTCTTTTACGGCATATCCGTTTTTTATAAGCACGTGAGCAAATAGCCTTCTGAGCTCACGGTCGTCCTCTGCAATAAGTATTTTAAACATAAATTTTCCTCCGGAAAAGAATATCTGATAATATATTATAGTTTACAAATAAAAGTGTCAAGATTTACAGTTATATGATTTATAATAGTTTTAAAATTTCAACTGTTCTTCAAGCAAAGTTCAACAATTGTTGAACTTGAACTGATGTTGAGTTTATTTTTCCGTTTTATAATACCTTATAATTGGTGTGATTCTGTCAAAAGGAGAATAGAAATGGAAAATTATCACATACTTTATAACCCTTATGCAAGCGGAGGAAAAGGCGAAGAAAAAGCCAGAGAGCTCTCCCGATTGCTTGAGAGAAACATCATAGCTTATCACGATATGACAAGAATTGAAGACCTGCAAGGGTTTATAAACAGTATTGACAAGGACGAAAACATAGTCATCTGTGGCGGTGACGGTACACTGAACCGATTCGTCAACAGCGTAGATACAGATAGAATAGAAAACGAAATTTACTGCTATTGTACAGGTAGCGGAAATGACTTTCTGCGGGACATTGGGGCGGAAGGCAAAAAAGAACCCGTACTGATAACAAAATATCTGAAAAATCTTCCTGAGGTTACCGTTAAAGATCAAACTTACAAATTTCTTAACAATGCCTCTTTCGGTCTTGACGGTTATTGCTGTGAAGAAGCTGACAGGCAAAGACAGGAAAAAGGCAAATCTTCGAATTATGCTCTTCTTGCAATAAAAGGTCTTTTATTCGCATATAAGCCGAGGAATGCAACAGTTATTGTTGATGGTGTTAAAAAGGAATATAAAAAGGTGTGGCTTGCACCCACAATGAACGGAAGATTTTTCGGCGGCGGTCTTATGTCGGCACCAAATCAGGACAGACTTAATGAAAATCATACAGTTTCTGTGGTTGCTATGTATAATGTGAGCAAGATAAGAGCATTATGTGTTCTGCCGTCAATGTTCAAGGGTAAGCATATTAAGCATACCGATATTATTGATGTATGCGAAGGTCATGAAATCACTGTCATATACGATAAACCGGCACCAATGCAGATAGACGGAGAAACAATACTTGATGTCATAAGATGTGATGTCAGAGCCGGAAAGCCCTGACATCAGTATTGAAATCGGCAAAATCGTGCACCCTTATAATCAGATGCACGGTTTTGTCAATAATTCTCTCCGTGTGTTATGTATCCAGGTATGTTTTCAATGCTTCAATGCGGTTTTTTGCATCTTCAACCCCGAGAAAATAAAGCTCTCCGAGTTTTTCCATATCGCTTTCAAGTCTGCTTACTTTTACAGGCTCAGACGGAGCGATAACAAACACCCTGCCTTCATTTTTTAATCTTTCAAGTTCATCACATTCTTCATTGTACATGATATCATTTTTAGCAAGTATTTCAGCAAATTCAGGATAATTTCTGTATGCTGCATTACATATTTTTGAGTTGTCTGATTTTGACAATTCTTTTCTGTAGCTGCTGTCTCTTGTTTTTATAACTATGATTTTTTTATATCCTTCATTAATTGCCCACTGATAAGGTATTTTACATACACAACCTCCGTCAAGATAAGGCTTACCGTCAATAATCACAGGTTTTGATACAAACGGAAGACTTGCCGATGCTCTTACAGCCTGAAAGATATCACTGCAGGTATCCCTGTCCATATATTCTGCTTTACCTGTCTGAAGATCAGTAACAACCGCTACAAGTCTTTGCGACGGTGAAAACAGGCGTTTTTTATCAATAGGCTCAATTTTTTCGAGCTCATTATACAGAAAATCAAAGCCGATTATTCCGTCA
>CAYTRD010000159.1:0-2343 GCA_964440255.1 uncultured Ruminococcus sp.
TCATAAATCATACACATATTGGTTAATATAACTTTTTCTGATTCAGCCATAAATATACCTCCTAAAAACCGAACTTTTCAGAATGTGTCATATGTAATCCTCTGTTGAATACGGGATTCTATATGTTCATCTTTAGCTCGTCAAAAGCGTCAATAAGCCACTTATGAGCCATAACCAACAAATTATTATCAAACTGATATTTTATATAGCTGTAACAGGCTTTATTCAGTGCTTCAATCGTGGCATTTTTTATTAAATCGTCAAATAAAGGTGCAAACTTTCGATCCCAAGATATCTTATCTGCAATAAAAATAACTTTATCATACAAGCTTGCATTTTTTCTCAAAGTTGTATGACATTCAATGGCATTCAGAATATTTGAATCTGTAACACCAAACTCATCTTGTGCAATAATTTTTGAAACTCTTTGATGTAAAAGAGCGTGATATTTTTCTTCTGCGGGATCTATTTCTAAACTTCGCATTTTGGCAAAGTCATACATTTCCTGCGGTGTCATAACTCCGCTTATATCGTGAAGTAACGCAGCAAGATTTGTCTTTGTAATATCAAGGTTATATGCTTTAGCTAGTCCGACAGCAATTTCTGCCACATCTTCAACATGCGTCAATACATCATCCTTGTTATTACTCAGATATTTCTGTTTTATTAAATCAATCACAGCAAGGTTATTCATAAAACATCACCTCAACAAATATTAGTTGTTTACTATCATCAATTCTTTACATTTCCAATCTTCTCCCAAAACGGAATATGTTTCTGTTTTATCAAGCGTAACATCTTTAAAACCTACTGCCTTATAGCAATAATAGGCAGATTCATTATTTTCAAAAACACCGAGAGTGACCTTTTTTGCTCCGTAAATCTCAAATGCAAATTTTAACCCTAACTGAAGCATTGCTTTACCGTATCCACAACCTCTCTTTTCAGGATCAACAACTACAAAACCAAATCTCAATTCATCAAAGCTTTCTGATGGTTTTCTCATTGTAAAAAAGCCTACAGTCTCATCATCTTCAATGGCTGTAAAAGCCATAAGATTTTCAACAAAGCTGAATTGCTCTTTTGTTATGGGGTATTCCCCCAAAATACCTGCAGACCATTTATAAAAAGCTCTTTCATCTTTGCTCCATGAAAGTATTTTCTCAGCATCATTTGTATTATAAGGTCGTAATCTTATCATTTATTATCTGTCTCCGAATAACTTTTTTATCGTTCTTAGTTTGTCAAAGCGTTATCCAAAATCTTTTCAGATTACATTTTTCGTTTTGTTCATATACGGTAGACTCGTAAACTCCGCCATTGTTAAGTATTGTTTTTTCGCTTCCGATATTGTCTTCTATGCAAGATATAAGTATTTTATCAAGACCGATTTCTTTGCAATAAGGCAGAACAGCCTTAAGCATTGAAGTCGCATAACCTTTTCTTCTTTCATCAGGTTTTACAGAATATCCGATATGACCGCCAAACTTTGAAAGATAGTCATTAAAATAATGCCGCACCTGAATCATTCCGACAAGGCGGTTGTCTGTTTTTCGCACATACAGAAACTGAGTTGCAATAACCAATCCTTCAGGTAAAGTATCAGGCTTAGTGTATTTTTTGCATTCTGCAATATATGCTGTAGGATTCTCACTTTTACGCAAAGGACCACAACCGTCCATTGAAGAATTTTCATCAAGAAATGCTTGCTTATATTCAGCAATCTGTTCTGAATATTCCTCGCTTGGTTCAATCAAGAAAAAGTCTCCTGCATCTATTTTCATCATATTTCGTCACCTGTTTATCATTTATAATCTTGATTTTATATCCTCTAACATTTCTTCATGCTGCTTGCAAAACAGTTTCGGAGTGTTGTTTATAGGGAAATACTTAAGTTCAAGAGTTTCATTGTTGTCGCAATAAAGCTCGCCTCCGATAGCTGTAAGCTCATATGCAATACATACACTTTGATATTTATCACCGTTGGGACATACGGCATCCGTATCAGTATAAACACCGATAAGCTTACCGACCTTAACATCCAAGCCGGTTTCTTCTTTTACTTCTCTGACAGCAGCCATTTCGGGTGTTTCGCCTAATTCAAGAGCACCGCCGGGGAAGCCCCACATATTGCAATCGCCACGCCGTTGCAGCAGCACTTCACCTTGCTCATTGAATATGCAACCGCCTGCGTGAACTAAAATTATTTTATCGTGACCGACCTTTTTTCTTATCCACTGTATGTAATTTTTTTGTAACTGTGATTTTCTGAACATCATACTATACCTCTAATATTTAATTAGTACTTTCATTATACTACCGATAAAGCAATAAAACAAGCAT
>CAYTRD010000160.1:0-2324 GCA_964440255.1 uncultured Ruminococcus sp.
TTGAGACCGTACTTCTTTCTTTCCTTCATTCTGGGGTCTCTTGTTAAGAAACCTGCCTTCTTGAGGAGAGGACGAAGATTTTCATCATGCTGAAGAAGAGCTCTGGAAAGACCGTGACGGATAGCACCGGCCTGACCTGTAACGCCACCGCCCTGTACCTTACAGATAACATCGAACTTTTCAGCTGTTTCTGTGAGAACGAGAGGCTGACGAACGATGAGCTTGAGTGTTTCAAGACCGAAATAGTTGTCGATTTCTCTGTCATTGATTATGATTTTGCCTGTGCCGGGATATACACGAACACGAGCAACTGATTTCTTTCTTCTACCTGTGCCGTAGAAATAAGGATTTCCTTCGTACATTATTTATTGCCTCCCTTTCTTAAAATTCTCTTGCAACGGGCTTCTGAGCAGCGTGAGGATGCTCAGCACCTTCGTATACATGTAAACGGTTCATAGCAGCTTTTCCGATGGAGTTGGAGCTGAGCATACCCTTAACAGCCTTTTCTACTGCGAAGCAGGGCTTTGTCTTCATAAGAGTGCTGTACTTAACTTCTTTGAGATTGCCGATATAACCTGTGTGATGATAATACATCTTCTGATCAAGCTTCTTGCCTGTAAGAACAACCTTGGAAGCGTTAATGATGATAACATTGTCACCGCAGTCAACATGAGGAGTGAAAGTAACCTTATGCTTGCCGCGAAGAAGAACAGCAGCTTCTACAGCGAGCTCGCCGAGTGTTCTGCCTTCTGCATCAAGAACGTACCAATTGCGTTCAACATTCTGGGGATTAGCCATATAAGTTGACATAATTGAACCTCCGATAAATTTTTACTTAATTTCAACAGTCGTAATATTACCACAAGAAAAAGCGGAAGTCAACACCTTTTTAAATAAATTTAAATTACCAACGCAAAAGCTCCGTTTTTCTCTTGTTTTCTTCATTTTTCATATGATTTGCTCAATGATGATTTTATATTTATATACAGATGTATTTGCAAACTGTATATATTTTCGGTATAATAGCTTCATCAATTACACGGAGGTCTGTTATGGCATCAAGAATAATGCATCTTTCCATAGCAAACGAAATAATAAAAAATACGGAAATTACGGATACAAACCGTTTTTTTCTCGGAAGCATACTTCCCGATGCCTGCACCGTATCCTCCGACAGAAGCATCACACACTATCAGCAAACACTTTCAGACGGCAGAATAACATACAGAATAAGTGAATTTCTTAAAGCTTACGAAAAGCTTATCCTGACAGACGACCTGTATCTTGGCTATTATATCCATCTTATCGAGGATATATTTTTCAGACACTTTGTATATGAAATGCACTCATGGGATCCCTTTCCCGAGGGAAATGTCCCCCGTCTTCATAATGATTACAGACTTCTCAACACCTATCTTATAAAGAAGCACTCACTTACAGATAACATATCCCTCCCTGAAGACATAAAAGAAGAGCCTGTTTTCAGTATTTATCCTTTCTCTGCAGATAAACTGATAACAGAGCTTAAAAATGATTTTATCCCCTATTTCGACGGCGAAGCCTTTTTCTTCACAAAACAAATGGCTGATGATTATACAGAGTTTTCTCTCAATAAGTGCATAAAAGAAATAAATGCCCTGCGTCAGGGACAAAAAGGACTTGATGAAATTCAGTGGGCATGGACAAGGTAATTCGGAATGCGATTGATTTAGTGAATAGTGAAGAGTGAAAAGGTAAAAAGAAGAAACTCCTGACAGCATACATTATCAGGAGCTTGATGTGTTCTTGGCAGTATTAATCGAAGCAATAAGCATTCTTTTAATTTCAACACACTGCTCAAGAATGCTTCTGTTGTCATAATAACCGCTTTCAATAAGCAGTTCAAGCCAATATTCACTTTCGCTACACTCTTTAAGGGCAATCTGAAGCTTTGCTATAAAATCGGCTCTGCCGTGTCCGAAAAAGGCTTCCCTGATATTGGCTCCTATTGATGTGCCGCTTCTTAAAAGCTGATTACAAAGAACTGTTTCTTTTTTTGTTTGCTTCACAAAATTACAGACCTTTATTATCTCAAGTGCAAATGCTTTTGATTTATCAATCAGGGGGCTGTTACTCATAATTATCTCCGTCCGGCTTCTGTAATATTCACTTCTTCACTTTTACCTTTTACCTTTTACCTTCCAAAAATTCGGAATGCGATTGTTTTAGTGAATAGTGAAGAGTGAAAAGGTAAAAAGTAAAAATTCCGAACGCTTTCGCATTCGGAATTTTTGGTGACCCGGACGAGAATCGAACTCGTGTTACCGCCGTGAAAGGGCGGTGTC
>CAYTRD010000161.1:0-2215 GCA_964440255.1 uncultured Ruminococcus sp.
TCCTATAATGTAAAAAGATTATATGTCCCTGAGAACGGAAAGCAAGCTTTCCTCGTAGACGGACTATCCGAAAACGGTCGCCGAAGGCTAAGCCCTTCCTTATTTTGCATTTATGATTTATATCGTTTTGCCTGAGTAGAGAACAGCTCGTAGTATCTTCCCTGTCTTTCCATAAGCTCTTTATGGTTACCCTCTTCTATAAGGCAGCCGTTTTCAAGAACCAGTATTTTATCCGCAACCGTTGCACTTGAAAGACGGTGGGAAACGAAAACCGTTGTTTTATCAACTCTCAATTCATCGAAGCGGTTATATATTTCCTGCTCTGCAATTGCGTCAAGTGATGCTGTCGGCTCGTCAAGAATGAGAATGTCGGAATCGCTGTAAAATGCCCTTGCAATAGAAAGCTTTTGCCATTGACCTATTGAAAGCTCAATGCCGTTATCTTCAAAATATCTCATAAGCGGAGTGTCGAACTTATCGGGAAGATTTTCAATAAACTGTGCCGAGCTGCTTTTTTGTGCGGCTATTAATATTTCATTCATATCGGCATTTTTATTTACCTGACCGAAGGTTATATTTTCCTTTACGGTTACTGCGTATTTTCCGAAATCCTGGAAAATTATGCCGAATATGTCGTAAAGCTTTGCAGTGTCATATTCTCTTATATCGTGGCCGTCAAGAAGAATTTCACCCTCCGTTGGGTCATAAAGACGGGTAAGAAGCTTTATAAGTGTGGTTTTGCCTGCACCGTTAAGACCAACGAGAACAACCGTGTTGCCGGGCTGAATCACAAAGCTCATATTGTTTATGACCTTTCTTTTTGTACCCGGATACGAAAATGATACATTTCTGAATTCTATCTTATGTCCCGTGTGACGGACAGGCTCTCTCGGTGTATCAATTATAGCCTTTATTTTTCTCTTTTCCTGCATAAAGGTTATGAGATTGTCAATAAAGAGTGTTCCCTCATAAACGGAGGCTGTTGTGGATATAAATGTTGCAATACCCACCGATACGGAATTGAGTGCACCCGTATAAAGAGAATAGTCTCCTATTTCAATCTGACCGCTAAAAACCTGCTTTGCAATTACAAGGAAGAGTACACAGCTTGCCGCTGATGATACCAGAGAGAGTGATATATTCCACGCTCCTTCCTTCACAAACAGCTCTTTAAGGCCTTTGAAGTATCTTATGAATACTTCTTTATATCTTTTTGTAAAAATGTCAGAAAGGCCGAAAATACGGATTTCTTTTGAAAGGTCTTTATCTGTTACTATGTTTGAAAAATACGAAAGCATCCGTCTGTCCTTTGAACGGTGACGCATATAACGGAAATTTTTCTTTCTGTAAATGAAGCTTACAACTGCTCCCGGGATGCTGAGTGCAATTACGAGCACCGATGCCCATACGGGACGCACCTGACTTAAAACCGCAAAATACGAGCAGACCGTTATTACCGTGCTTATAAGTGTAAATACGGAATTAATTATTCCTATAGGTCTGTGGTCGGCTTCCCTTGTGGCATTTTCAAGCTTTGCATAAAAGTCGGGACGGTCGAAGCTTGCTATATCAAGCTCTTTTGCCTTGCCCATTATTTTCACTCTTACATGGTTTGCAACAAGCTCACCCGATATTCTTGTGATAAGGGAATTTATGTTATTGGTAAGTGATATTGCAAAAATGCAGATAAATTGCAAAATAAGCAGCCATACTATTTTTGTCCATAGACCTTGCTGAAGCTCTCCTGTTGTGACGGCAGATGTGTACGCACCTGCAAGGGTATTGAGAAGCTGTGAGCCGGCAAGTGCCTGTGCTACGGGGAGAAGTCCCGAGAGCACCGCAAGGGTCATCATAACAAAAAGTATCCACGGCTTTGTTTCCCATACAAGACGGAAAATATAGAAAAGCCTGAAGAAGAATTTTGAAAAGAGATTCTTAAGATAACGGGGTACTTCTTTTATGTTTTTCGGCTTGGGTTCCTTCAATTTATCAAGCTGTGCTCCCGGAGGAGGTCCCATAGGTGGATGCATAAAAATTCACTTCCTTATGTATATTCTTAATATTATATTATAATATCTCTATTTAAGTTGAAACTAAAATAAATCATAATTTAACGAACAGATGTTATTTCCCGAGAGGTACAAAATAAATCTTATAATATGTAGGGGACGACGACCTCGGCGTCCCGTTTCAGTTAAATAAAATATTATGTGTT
>CAYTRD010000162.1:0-2171 GCA_964440255.1 uncultured Ruminococcus sp.
ACTTTTCACTCTTCTCTTTCGAAACTTGTCGATTAGGTAATAAGTAATAGTGAATGGTGGAAAGTTGTATCTGCTTCGCGGATGATTTAGAATTTGTTGCGAGAGTTCGAATTCATACGCAAAACTGCCGAAAATATCTTTTTCGTAGCCTATAGACAAACCGGAAAAAACCGAACCAAATTTTCCCAATAGGAAAAGGGTTCGGATTTTTTGTTTATATCTGAAACACTATATCCAATTATAAAAAGCTCTGCAATCAAACGATTGCAGAGTCTTTTGCAATTTATGTTAATACTACCCTCGATTTTGTTTGAAGCATAAGATCTTTTCTTTTTTGAATTTTTTCTCAGTCTGTTTTTTGTGATTGCAGGTAATTCAACAGAACGGACAGAAAATCTGTTTTCGTCTATCACAAAGATTTTTTCAGTATGTCATTAGTGAGAGTAACCTTAATCATTATATCATTCCTTTGATATTTTACTGTACTTATTATACCATAAAACCGTAAAATTCATTTTACGGCGACGGTGTAACCGTCAAGGCGAAGCCCTTTTATGATTCAATGTTCTCCGAAACACACCAAAGCTTTGATTTGGATTGTGTTTCGTGAGGTTATTATACCATAAAACCGTAAAATTCATTTTACGGCGACGGTGTAACCGTCAAGGCGAAGCCCTTTTATGATTCAATGTTCTCCGAAACACACCAAAGCTTTGATTTGGATTGTGTTTCGTGAGGTTATTATACCATAAAACCGTAAAATTCATTTTACGGCGACGGTGTAACCGTCAAGGCGAAGCCCTTTTATGATTCAATGTTCTCCGAAACACACCAAAGCTTTGATTTGGATTGTGTTTCGTGAGGTTATTATACCACAACACATCAAAAAATTCCACTAATATTTCACTATTTTTTCACTATCTTTCATTATGTAGCAGTTTGGATAAAAAGAAACTGCCCTCACGGGGAGAGCAGAAAACATCATCAAATTATTATATTATAAGAGTTTTTCAATTTCTGTGAGAAGTTTTGCTTTCATATCTTCCAACTCATCAGGTGAGGGTTTGTTATCTTCAGCCCACATTATTTCTTTGGGCAACCACCAAACAGGACCTTTTCCGTTATTGCCGTATTCTAATAAATCACCGGTTTTTCTCGGAAAGATATGCCAATGCAAATGGACATCGCCATTGCCGAGACATTCGTAGTTTATCTTTTCGGCACCAAAAGCATTTTTAACAGCTTCAGCAACAATAGTCATTTCAAGTAAATATTTTGTTCTGAAATCAATATCCAAATCGAAAAGCTCAACAACATGCTGCTTGCAAATGAATAATGAATATCCGTAAAAATGATGATTCCAACCTAAAATAACATATCCGGTTTCAAGTTCTTTTACAAACCACGGATTTTCACCTTTTTTGATTTGTTCAATAACATTGCACATATCACATTTCACTTTATTAAAGGGATTGAATTTAATTTTCATTTTAATTTACTCCTGAATAAGATTATCGCTCTGACTTTAACAAAGCATAATAACAAGCATCACAGATTCCCTGATTATTCCAATCAGAATTACGTAAAGTTCCTTCATACTTCATACCGCATTTTTGCATAACTTTGCCCGAGTTCGGATTTCTTGGATCGTGCCTTGATTCAATACGGTTTACATCTACAACATCAAATAAATAATCCATAACAGCTTTAAGTGCTTCTGATGTAATTCCCTGATGCCACCAAGCTCTACCGATACAATATCCAATATGCATCATAGAAACGTTTTCGTCCATATGTACTACAGCTATATCACCAATAGGCTCATCACCATTATCTTTTAGAACAACACAAAACTTTCCTCTTTTATATATTTTTAAATAAACTGTATAAAAGTAAATTCAACAAAAATTCAACTTAACATCAATTATTGTTAAAAAAGCGGACATCGGCTATTATGCCGATATCCGCTTTTGCTTTTTATATTCAATTTTTATTTAGTATAACGTTAAACCTGCAGCCGCCGCTTTCAAGATTTTCGGCATAGACCTCACCACCGAGAATTGTCACAATTCTCTTAACAAGAGCAAGCCCTAATCCGTTTCCTTCTTGCTTATGTGATGAGTCAGCCTGATAAAACTTATCAAACAGATGCTTTTTTGCTTCTTCGGTTA
>CAYTRD010000163.1:0-2094 GCA_964440255.1 uncultured Ruminococcus sp.
CGCCGAGGTCGTCGTCCCCTACAAGATATAAAGGCAAATGACGGCGTAGAGGCGGAGTTGCTGCCCGAGTAGAGCGAAGCGAAACGGGACGCCGAGGTCGTCGTCCCCTACAAGATATAAAGGCAAATGACGGCGTAGAGGCGGAGTTGCTGCCCGAGTAGAGCGAAGCGAAACGGGACGCCGAGGTCGTCGTCCCCTACAAAATTGAAATATATTTTCATTGTACAAGGGGAATTTGATTTCACCTTGGTACACCGCTAAATTTTGATTTATAAATTGGAAAGAAAAAAGCCGATGGCAGATACTATTGCCCCCGATGCGGCGGCAATGGAAAACTTTACTGCCTGCATTAACCTGGACGAAGTTCTCCGCATATTTTTTTCCTGTGGGGGAGTGGAGGCATCCTTTATCAATTCATCTGCCTTAGCTCGTAATTTTGTTTCGCTGACAGCCGAACATCCCGGCTTTACAAAAAATATAACCTTCTCAAAATAAGCACTGTCGGGCTGGGGAATCTCCACGACCTGACGGTTCACACCTTTAAGCATATTACATACCTCCGGATAATATATATTAAGATTATTACCCGATTTGAGATAATTAAGTCTTATATCCAAAAAATCATTTTAATTATTAACAATGCAGAAAATAACATCCGACAAGGTGACAGAAATACTGCATATATGCATTTGTTATTTTTTTAACAAACAACAGGGAAGTGTACATATAGTGTTTCCCGTTTTTTAGTGACACACTATATCCGATTTCAAAAAATCCGTAAATTTCACAGCATTTTTTCATATCAAAGCTGCCTGCAAAAAAAGTCGAAAAAAGTATAGTGATTTTTTCGTGTAAATGTTTTTATACAGTTTGTATAATGTGTAAAAATGTGAAAATGTTGATAACTCTGTTAATAATGTTGATAACTTACCCCAAAAAGCCTTGATTTACCGAGTTTTTAACACAAAAAAGTTATCAACATCGGCACATTGTTAAAATTTTAACATATACAGTAAGTTGTCTTAACTTGCCAACTATACAAAATGGAAATAATTTTAAATAGAATTTTCAGAAAATTTTATTTAAAATGACAACAGGAAAAAAGAGGAAAAAAATGGAGCTTATAAGCGTAAAAAACGGCACAAAAGCCGTGGACTTCGGTGAAATAAACCTACCGATAACCCTTAATTGCGGACAGGCATTCCGTTGGGAATGTATCGGGGACAGCATTTTCAGGGGAGTTGCCTTCGGCAAGGAAACTAAAATAAAAAAAGAGCCCGACGGTCTTCTCTTTATAGATACCCCTATAGAAGATGTTAAGGAAATATGGGCAGATTATTTTGATCTTTATGCACCCTATGAAGACATAGTAAAAAGACTTTGTGAGGATGATTTTATACGTTCGACATTTGAAACCTTCGGGTACATAAGAATTCTGAACCAACAGCCTTGGGAAACACTTTGCTCATTCATTATATCTGCCTGTAACAACATCCCGAGAATACAGGGTATTGTAAAAAGACTCTGCGAAGCCTACGGTGAACCGACGGGTGACAGCTTCACCTTTCCCGCAGCCGAAACACTCGCAGTTAAAACAGAAGAAGAGCTTTCTTTTTTAAGAGCAGGCTACAGAGTGCCGTACATTCTGGACGCTGCAAGGCGTGTTGCATCGGGTGAAATTGATTTTACATATATCAGAAGTCTTTCCGAAGAAGAGGCAAGAAAAGAGCTTATGAAAATCAGGGGAGTAGGAAGAAAGGTGGCGGACTGCACGCTTTTATTTTCGCTCGGCTTTCGGGATTGCTTCCCCGTTGACAGGCATATTGCAAGAGCTGCAAAAGCTCTTTACCCCGACGGACTGCCCGAATGCTTCAAGCCCGATTCAGGACTCGCCCAGCAATACATATTCTATCATATGCTCGACATATAAATCATAATTTAACGGCGTAAGCCGTTAAATTATGATAATGCAAAATGCAAAGTGCTAAATGCAAAATGAAGTAAGACACTGAAGCGTCTTACTCCGCTTCGCTCTATTAGGGCAGCAACCTCGCCTCTACGCCGTCATTTGCCTTTATATCTTGTAGGGGACGA
>CAYTRD010000164.1:0-2089 GCA_964440255.1 uncultured Ruminococcus sp.
AGGGTGATGTTGTTGCAATCGGAGAAGATTATAACACAATAGTTGCAACCTATGAATACGATGCATGGGGCAGACTGATTTCTTCAACTGATACAAGCGGAATAAACATCGGCACAATCAACCCCATTCGCTACAGAAGCTACTATTACGACACCGAAACAGGCTTCTATTATCTTAAAACAAGGTACTATTCTCCGGAGATTTGTAGGTTCTTAAGTCCTGACACATTTATTGATAACAGAAGTGTCAATACACAAAATATGTTTTCTTATTGTGTGAATAATCCTGTTAGATATGTTGATATCACCGGAACACTGTGTGCAGAACATGCCGGCTTTGGTGGTTCTGTGAACTATACTACATCAAAAACAAATGAGTATTCTCTCGGAACTACTTTTTCTATTGGTGGTTCCTATGGATATACACAAGGTCATCATTCTTATAGTGAATCTTATGTTGTTTCAACTAGTAAAGATACTATTTCTATACAGAATACAAAATCAAATGGTTTATCTACTGGTGTTGGTGCAAGTGCTGGACTTGTCATTACTTTAACAAATGCAAATAATGTTTTTGACCTTGAAGGGTATTCTAAATCAGTTGGTGGAACCGTTGTATATCAATCTAATGGATTATCTATTGAATATATGGAGTTTAATCCAAAATCTAATTCTGATGCTTTATGTAGAGGAATTTCGATTATTATCCCTATCGGAGCAGAAATAGAAGTACATGAATATGATAATTACACGGTAACAAAGAAATATTGGACAACGCCTATTGTAAAAGTATTGGAAAATATATTTAAGGGATAGGAGCGATAGTGTATGGCTGTATTAAAAAAAATATTATCTATGCTGTTTGTTTGTATTTTTATTATTGGTTATTTTAAATCATATTCCTCTGCTTCATTTACGGATAATATTTATTATTATGATGATATTGATATGAGTGATTTGTCAGTAACAATATCAGATACTTACACTGCAAATAAATGTATTATGCAGGCTGATGCAAATGAAAATGGCTGTTTTGCAACTATGACTTATTATTTTGCATATGCTCAGGATTCAAATATAGATAGTGTGTATTTCAAAAAAAAATTCGTTGATATTTTTGATAATGCTGGAAACTTTATTTGTGAGTTAATTTTTTATACAAAAATTGATCCGACACTCAGGATATCCGGAAATTGTGTGTATATTTTTTTCTTTGACACGGTTTTGATTTTTAATATTAATAGCAGAGATATAAAATATTATTTATTTGACCCAGCCTCAATTGATATTAGCAAACAAGAAAGTGAATTTGAGGTAGGTAAATGGAAATACAAGCTCTCCAAAAGTCAAGCGTTAGGGTATAGACAGTTGATAAGATATTCTGATAATGAAACACAGATTTTGATTGATATTCCAATGCAATTCGATTATGGATTAATTTTGACTTTTGTTTGTGTCGGTGGGGTATTTATATCCAAAATCTTATACAGCAGGAGACATGGAAAAAGACAGAAAGAAAATAAGACATGGGACGGTTGGAAAACACTTAAAAAGTAAGATTCTAAGCGGTTTTACGGTCGAGAAATTCATCAGATTTTGTTTCAAGAGAAGTTTTTTTGAAATCTCTCATAATAAGAGAAAACAGTAGCGGTTTTTTGCGGCATTTTCTCACCTGAAAGTGCCGCTGTGCTCTTCAAATTAACCAAATAAGACAAAAAGTCTCGGTACTGCAGTCAAGACCGATACTTGGACATACGGTGAAACAACCTGGGGCGATGTGCTTACTGCATATAACGGTACATCAACTGCAGTCAATAACGGCAGAATAACTGCTTTGGGCGGAAAGTCACTGACATATTCATATCTCGGCTTGCTTGCAACTGCAGGAACCACAAGCTACAGCTATGACACATCAGGCAGAAGACTTTCCAAAACTACAGGCAGCACAACTACAAACTATTACTATGCCGGTGATATGCTTGTCGGTGAAAAAACAGGCACAAACAAGATTGAATATATCTACGACAGCAACGGTGATTATTACGGCTTTGAGTATAACGACACCCCGTATTACTATATAAAGAATCTGC
>CAYTRD010000165.1:0-2052 GCA_964440255.1 uncultured Ruminococcus sp.
ACCGAGATTATTGCTGTTTGAAACTGATACTACTGTATCTTTCTGAAGTGCATTTGCAGCTTTTTTGTAAATAAGAGCACTTTCATCAAGTCCGGATATATCACCAAGACCGGAGGTGGAAGCAATAGAATAAAGAGTCATAAGTATACCGTCAACATCGTCAAGATCAACAGTAATGCCGAGAGGCTTGAGTACGCCGGTAACTGTGCTCCACCAATCCTGACCTGTAATGTCTTTTGTCCATTCAGGAAGGTTAGCATTAAGATAATCAACGAGAACCTTTGCAAGCTCTTCATCGGAAGCATTTGATACATCTAAGGAACCTGTGTCAATGTCTTCCATAAACATGAAGACAAGACTGAGAACCGTACCGGTTACTTCTTCTTTTCTGTTGTTGAGGTTCTGGAGAAGCCATTCAACGAGGTCGCCGAGAGATTCACCCTGAATGAGCTTTTCAACTGTGTTTACTTCATCCTTAATTGCAGAGGCGGAGGCCATGAGCGGAACGGATGAGAAAGCGAGTACCATAGCAAGGACAAGTGCTATGATTTTGTTTGTTTTTTTCATTCCAAAAAACATCCTTTCAAAAATTTTATAACCTTTTCGGACATACCGACTGATTATGCCTATATTTTAAATTACTGCAATTTAATTGTCAACACCTTAATATTTGTTGTTTTTAACAATATTTGTGTTACAATTTTGTAATATTTAATTAGTATATCGGTTAATTACATTCAAATTTTCTAAATAAATACATTTATCCGATTAATACTGTCTGTTATTCACGACAAATCGGGCTTATTTGATTGAATTGCAAATGAAAATGACACAATATGAGTCAAAAATTGTAAAAAATGCAGAAAAGTTAAAAAAAACTTAAAAGTTACATAAATTTTCTTGATTTTATTTCCGTTCTGCGGTATACTGTCATTGTTTTGAATTTGATGTTCGGAGGGGTCTTGTATGAAATTGCTTGAAGATAAGATTCTTTCCTGCGGAACCGTGCTTCCCGGGAATATTCTTAAGGTAGACAGTTTCCTTAACCACCAGCTTGATGTAGCACTTCTGTCCGAGCTCGGAAAAGAATTTTACAGATTATTTTCATCTGATAATATAACCAAGATCCTCACCGTAGAGGCTTCAGGTATCGCTATAGCTTGTTTTGCAGCACAGCATTTTGATGTTCCCGTAGTATTTGCAAAAAAAGGACACCATAAGAATATCGGTACCGATTGCTACACCGCTGAGGTCTTTTCTTTTACCAAAGGAACAAGCTATACAATATTTGTTTCAAAGAAATACATATCCCCCGAGGACAATATTCTTGTTATAGACGATTTTCTTGCAAACGGACAGGCTGTTCTCGGTCTTAAGAAAATAGTCGAGGATGCAGGTGCCTCATTGCAGGGTGTCGGCATCGCAATTGAAAAAGGCTTCCAAAACGGCGGTAAGCAGATTCGTGAAGCCGGAGTCAATCTTAAGTCTTTAGCAATCGTTGATTCTATGACTGATGATTCCATCAGTTTCAGAAGTGACGATTGATAAGAATAAAAAAATATTGGAGGAACCCAAAGTGAAAAAAGTAATCAAAGTACTCGCTCTCGTTCTCGCTCTTTCCATGGTTGTGGCTTTTGCTGCTTGCGGCGGCAACACAGAAGAAACAACTATAGCCGGCGACGAGACAACAACCACAGGTGAATTAAACGAAGTTAAAGTAGGCTTTATCTTCCTTCACGACGAAAACTCAACATATGACAAGAACTTCATTGACGCTGCTAAGGCTGCTTGCGAAGCAATGGGTGTTGAGTATGCACAGAAGACTCAGATCCCCGAGTCCAACAAGTGTTATGATGCTGCTGTTGAACTTATCGAAGTTGACGGCTGTAATGTAATCTTCGCTGACTCCTTCGGTCATGAATCCTTCCTTATCGACGCTGCTAAGAAGTATCCTGATGTACAGTTCTGTCACGCAACAGGTACACAGGCTCACACAGCAGGTCTCTCTAACTTCCACAATGCATTTGCTTCCATTTATGAAGGCAGATTCCT
>CAYTRD010000166.1:0-2046 GCA_964440255.1 uncultured Ruminococcus sp.
ACAAAAAGCCGTTATCCTGATTACTGTTGTAATTTGTGGTTATTCCGTCTGCTGAGGTTTCTTCACCATGACTATAAAGCGGAGACAGGCAATCTCCGCTTTATTAAGACTAAAAAATGTGAGCTTGCATCACAATCACAGAACACCGCATGATTTTTCAATCACACACAACGAATGAGAGTCCAATATATTGATTAATCACAATGTCAAATTACGATATATAGGGACTCTCACACTAACCGTCTCCTGTCTTAATCCTGTCTTTATGTTTCCTCCTAAATAGGTTAACTTTATGTTTTCAACTTAATTAACCCTATTGCAAAAAGCATAAATACAACAGAACCTACAATACAACCGATAAAATAATTTTTGTTGGCATTATTAAAATCATCAACAGAGATAATTGCTTCATCTTCTGTTTGTATTGCAACAACTCTGTGATAACTACTAAAGCTATAAAAACCAGGAAATAATATGCGTCTATTTGTACAAAATACGGTTACCTTTTCATTGGGGGTTACTACATTCTCTAAATTATTGGCAAAATCCTGCGCGCCACCTTTTTTTAACCCATTTACACTAACATAAAATCTATCATTATCTGATGTCCTGAATGTAACATAATCAACTCTGCCGGAAAAATCAGTTTCTATGTCGATTATTGTACTTTCAAACTGTATCAATTCAGACAAATTGACCTTACCATATGAGTAGAAAGCAGTCGCCAAAGAATATATTGAAATAAAAAGAACTATACAGATAAATAACAAGTCCTTATCTGTTATAATATCAAGTATTTTCTCCAAAAATTTTCTTATACGCATATGTATTACCTCGTTGCATACGAATATGCATTTCTTCCATACCACTTTGTACCCTCTTCAAGTGCAGTATAGCCTATAAGTTCAACGCCTGCAAGTTTTGCTTCCTTGAAGCATTTTTTCTTAAAATCCGTCATTGCTTTTACGGCCTCTCTTTTAGCTTTTGAAGAATCTGTAGCACGAAAGTTTTTCTTAATGCTATTCACATTAATAAGGTCATCTGTAAATGACTTGCTACTAAAATAATCATCACCTAAACCTGACAAGGCACCGAAGCCAGCAGATACAGTCGCATTTATCATTATCTCTGAAATTTCTTTTCCGTCCTTCAAATCAAAAACAACACTCTCTGCGGCTGAAAAAATTGCACCAAAAAGGGGACTAAACGAGGGGATTGCAGCAGATAATGCTCCTTCTGCTGCACCAAAACCAAATGATATCATAGATTCTAAAACATCACCTTTAGAAGTAATGAATGTAGATACAAAAGAACTAACGCCACTAACGGCTGCACCAACAGCAATATGTACCCATATTTCACCACTGTCGTCAAGGCGCAAAACAGGGTTATTATCACAATAGGCAAATAAGTTTTTATCTGACACTGAATAAGTCGAAGCGAATAAAACTTCTTCAGTATCACTACTCAAAAACCTACCAATCTCCGGTGAATAGTACCTTGTTTTAAGATAATAGAAGCCTGTTTCAGTATCGTAGTAGTAGCTTCTGTAACGAATGGGGTTGATTGTGCCGATGTTTATTCCGCTTGTGTCTGTTGACGAAATCAGTCTGCCCCAAGCGTCGTACTCGTATGTTGCAACTTTACTTCCCGAATTGTTGTAAATTGCTACTACATCACCCTGCAGATTTTTAATATAATAATACGGGGTGTCGTTATACTCAAAACCGTAATAATCGCCGTTGCTGTCGTACAGGAACTCAATTTTATTCGAGCCTGTTTTTTCACCTACAAGCATATCACCGGCATAGTAATAGTTTGTAGTTGTGCTGCCTGTAGTTTTGGAAAGTCTTCTGCCTGATGTGTCATAGCTGTAGCTTGTGGTTCCTGCAGTTGCAAGCAAGCCGAGATATGAATATGTCAGTGACTTTCCGCCCAAAGCAGTTATTCTGCCGTTATTGACTGCAGTTGATGTACCGTTATATGCAGTAAGAAGATCTCCCCAATCACTGTCACCGTATGTCCATGTGTCGGTCTTGACTGCAG
>CAYTRD010000167.1:0-2024 GCA_964440255.1 uncultured Ruminococcus sp.
GTTAAGTGATATGCTGACTATCGTCAGCGTGATATTTTGTTTTTAAAATTCCTCGTCTATGGCGAGATATTTTAAAACAAAGTGATATGAAACATATCGGTTTCGTGATATTGTCCTACGGTCGTAATAGAGCGAAGCTCTTTATTCATTTTGCATTTTGCACTTTGCATTATCATAATTTAACTGCTTATGCCGTTAAATTATGATTTGAACATCTGAGCTTCCAAAGCGGCACAGAGAGCGTGATATACGGGAAGTGTCAGCTCCTGTACCTCGTATGTTTCACAGGTGGGGAGCTTTATTGTAACATCCGAGATTTCGGAGAGCTTGCTTTCCTTTTCTCCCGTAATTGAAGCTGTTTTAATTCCTGCTGCCTTTGCTGCTTTTACTGCGTTTACGATGTTGAGAGAATTTCCGGAGGTGGAAAGGGCAATCAGCACATCATGCTCGCTTTTTGCATAGGCATATACCTGCTGTGCGTAAACGAGTGAGGGGTCGATATCGTTTGCGAAAGCAGAGATAACACCCGTTTGGCTGACCAACGAAATACATCTTATGCCCTTTTGAAGCTTATTTGCAATATCCGTGCCGTTTTCAATATCATTAAATTTTGCCTTTTCTTCATCCGGAAGAGGTCTTTTTAATATGAAGCCCTTCATAAGCTCGCCTGTGATATGCTCGCTGTCGGCAGCAGAGCCGCCGTTTCCGCAACAGTAGATAAAGGCTTCCTCTTCGGCACATTTTTTAAGAAGAAGAAATGTGTTATAAATATCCGTTTTATTTACTTCAAGTGCAGGGTAATCCTTATATAATTTATCAAATATCTTATCAGGTGTGTTCATAATCATACTCCTTAAAATGCCAGTCCCAATGCGGCATAGTCACCTATGCTGTCGCCAAGTGTTGCGGGAAGAATTTTACATACTTCGTGAGAATAAGAAAGTGCTTCTTTTTTTATTACATCATTAATAATGTGGTCAAAAAGCTCACTTGAACGGGAATAGATGCTTCCTATAACGATTGCTTCGGGGTTTAATATGTCAATTATTATGCTAAGCCCCATACCGAGCTTTTCTGCACATTTATCATATATCTTTTTTGCAAGGCTGTCACCGTTTTTAGCGGCGATTGCAACAGCTTTTGCAGATAACTCCTTTTCGGTATAAAGCACGCTTTCGTCACCGTTTTTCTTTGCTTCTTCAAGCATTATTGCGGCAAGTCTTGCAATACCTCCTCCCGAACAGAAGCCCTCAAATGAACCGCATTTGCCGTATCCCTCGGGGCCGTCCTCGGCAAGTCTTATGTGACCCACCTCACCTGCCATATCGCTTGTGCCGGAATATAAGCTTCCGTCAAGAATAAGTCCCGCACCCATACCTGTGCCGAATGTGAGGAAAACCATATTTTTTGTGCCCTTGCCCGAGCCGAATTTCCACTCGGCAACCGCACACGCATTTGCATCGTTCTGCAAATCCGGTCTTATTCCGAAATGCTTTTCAAGCATATCACATATGGGGACATTATCCCAATCGGGAAGATTCGGGGGACAGTTTATGGTGCCCTTTACGCTGTTAAGGGGGCCGCCGCAGCTGATACCGATACCGACAAGCTCCTCTGACGGCTCTTTTATACCGTTTTTCTTAAGAATAACATCTGCTGTATCAAGCATTTCCTTTACTATCGCTTTCCAACCTCTTTTTACATTGGTCGGAAATGCGATTTTATCAATAATAAGGTCTTCGTGTTTTTCGGGCATTTCACCTTTACCCAAAATTACGGCACATTTCGTACCGCCGATATCAAAGCCTAAAGAGTACAAAAAAACACATCCTTTCAAATCATAATTTAACGGCGTAATTTGGTTAAATCAAATTGCCCTTGTACGATGAAAATATATTTCAATTTTGTAGGGTACGACCTCGGCGTCCCGTTTCGCTTCGCTCTACTCGGGCAGCAACTCCGCCTCTATGCCGTCATTTGCCTTTATATCTTGTAGGGGACGACGACCACGGCGTCCCGTTTCG
>CAYTRD010000168.1:0-2021 GCA_964440255.1 uncultured Ruminococcus sp.
GGACCTTGCTGTTCTTTTCGGTGAAGGCTATGAGCTTACCAAGAAAAAGGATCTTTCACAGCCCGGTCAGTATGCTTGTGAAGAAAGAGTTCAGGTTATAGGTCCCAAGAGCTCCTTCCCCGGCGTTTCAATTCTCGGCCCCGTAAGAAATGCAACTCAGGTTGAAATTTCTGCTTCCGATGCCCGTTCAATCGGTGTTACCGCTCCCGTAAGAGAATCAGGCGACATCAAGGGTTCAGGCTCATGCAAGCTTGTAGGCCCCAAGGGTGAGGTTGAAATTTCCGAAGGTGTTATCGTTGCAAAAAGACATATACATATGACAACTGCAGATGCCGCCGAATTCGGTCTTACCGACAAGCAGGTTGTAAGTGTCAAAATTGAATCCGATGAGCGTTCTCTTGTATTCGGTGATGTTGTTGTCCGTGTAAATGACAGCTTTGCACTTGCAATGCACATTGACACAGATGAAGCAAACGCAGTTCTTGCCGGCTCAAACGCTATGGGCGAGATCATCAAATAAATCATTTCAAATAAATTCGGGCAGTACTGTTATGGTGCTGCCTATTTTTTTGTAAAAAAATGACAATTTGATTAATATAAAAATGTTTATGAAAATTAAGCCGATACTATCTTTGTTTGGTTTTAATATTTCTCATTCTTTCGCAAAAAATTTATTTGTACGGAGGTGAAAGTTTGAAGAAATTTATAAAAATATCGGTTTCAATTTTATCATTTTTTGTACTGCTGATATTTTCTTTTATAATTTACGGTGATCTGAGTATTCCTGACGAAACAGACAAACTCGGAAGCGAGATCTATTTCAAGGGGCTTTACAGCGTAAGTATTGAAAATAACGATGCACATCCTGCATTCAGCAATAACAATGAAAATTCAGGAAAGACATCAACCAACATTAAGCTGCTCGGAGCATTTCCGGTAAAAGAAATATCTGTCAATTCCGGTGTACGTCAATATGTTATTCCCGGCGGTGAACTTGTAGGAATAAGGCTTAAAACCGACGGTGTTCTGATAGTAGGAACAGAATGCTTTGAAACGGAAAACGGCACTGCCGACCCTGCTAAAAATGCAGGAATCGAAGTCGGCGATACTCTTAAAAGCATAGATGATATAACAATTTCCACTAATTCACAGCTTGCAGAGCTGATCTCGGGATGTGAAGGAGAAAGTCTTAGCGTTGAAATCGAACGGGACGGACAGGTATTTGAAGTCACACTCACACCGGAGATTTCTGCACTTACAGGTGTATATAAATGCGGACTGTGGATAAGAGATTCAACAGGTGGTATAGGAACACTGACTTACTGTGACCTTGAAAACGGCACTTTTGCTTCATTGGGACACGGAATATATGATACAGACACAGGAAAGCTTATGCCCACAGCAAGCGGAAAGCTCAGCGACGCTACCTTGTCGGGAGTAAGAAAAGGCACTAACGGTACAGCAGGTGAACTTAAAGGAAGCATTTCGGGTGAAGCCTACGGAGATATTATTTCCAATAATGAGAACGGAATATACGGAACGGTTTCATTTTTTGACTTAAATTCAGAGGCTTTACCTGTAGCATATGATTCGGAAATAAAAACCGGATACGCTCAGATAATCTCAACTGTCAGAGGAAACGAAAAAGAATACTTCGATATTGAAATTCAAAAGATAAATTATGACAGCGAAAATAAGAATATGATAATAAAAGTTACAGATGAAACGCTTCTTGAGCTTACGGGCGGTATCGTTCAGGGAATGTCCGGCTCACCTATTATTCAGAACGGAATGCTGGTAGGTGCAGTAACTCATGTTTTCGTAAACGACCCGACAAAAGGTTACGGAATCACAATAAACAATATGCTTGCAACAGAAAGCAAGGTAATTACTGAAAATTGACAAAGAAATGAGGAGCTGTAAACTTACAGCTCCTTAAAAAAATGATGCCAACGCTCAAGCCGAGTAAAAAATTGTCTGCGACAAATCATTACCCCCTACCCCCTCAATCATGAGGGGGT
>CAYTRD010000169.1:0-1971 GCA_964440255.1 uncultured Ruminococcus sp.
CAAAGCACGGCTTCAAGTTTACCACCGTTGACTTCCTTGACGGTGACGAAGCAGGACTCAAGTCTGCAGTTGTGGTTATCGAGGGCGACAATGCATACGGCTATCTTAAGAGCGAAATGGGTGTTCACAGACTTGTTCGTGTTTCTCCCTTCGACTCCTCGGGAAGAAGACATACTTCCTTTGCTTCCCTTGAAGTTATGCCCGAAATTGACGACACGATAGAAGTTGAGATAAGAGAAGAAGACATCACAATGGAAGTTTACCGTGCATCGGGTGCCGGCGGTCAGAAGGTTAATAAGACTTCGTCTGCCGTTCGTCTTATTCATAATCCCACAGGTATCGTCGTTTCCTGTCAGGTTGAAAGAAGCCAACATCAGAACCGTGAAGTGTGTATGAGAATGCTCAAGTCCAAGCTTATTGAAATCAAGGAAAGAGAGCATCTTGAAAGAATTGAGGATATCAAGGGTGTGCAGAAGGAGATCGGCTGGGGCTCACAGATCCGTTCTTATGTATTTATGCCATATACTCTTGCAAAGGATCACAGAACAGGCTTTGAAAACGGTAATATCAATGCTGTTATGGACGGCGAAATTGACGGCTTCATCAATGCCTACTTGAAACAGCAGTCACAGCCTAAAGAAGGCTGATATTTTGGCTACGGGAAAATAAATCGATTATTAATTTAATATTACAAAATTGTTGTGAAATTTTGGCGGATATTAAAAAATATTAGTTAATTGTTCATAAAGTTGCACTTAATCTGTAAACACTTTGTGATATTATCTTTTTGCAGTTGATTCTGCATTAATGATTGATTATTCCTTTTATTTATTTTCTCTTCCCCAAAAAGGAAAAGCCCGACTTATGTCGGGTTTTTCCTTTTTTTGAAGCATTGGTTCTAATATTAGACAAAAAAATTCTCCTATAAGTTGAAAAACTGTGAAATATGTGCTAAAATTAAAATATATATGAATTGGAGGTGTTCCCCATGGGAAAGTATCTTTTGGTCAATGCAGATGATTTCGGTATGTGTAAAAGTGCCAACGAGGCAGTTTTTGATTTGTTTACTGACGGAAGACTTAAATCTGCAACAATAATGATGCCTTGTGCTACGGCAAAGGATGCCGTTGATTTTTCAATAGCTCATCCCGAATACGCAATAGGTATACATCTTACTATGACTGCGGAATGGAAGGACTACCGCTGGAAGCCGCTGACAGACGGCAAGAGCCTTATTGACGAAGAAGGCTTTATGTGGCACAGTGCAAAGGATGTAGGTAAATTCGGCAAATACGATGAGCTCGAAAAGGAAATGAGGGCTCAGATCGACCTTGCACACAGGTGGGGAATGAAGCCTTCTCATGTTGATAATCATATGGGCTCTCTTTACGGTCACCTTACGGGAAGATTCTCACTTCTTAAAATGACGCTTCGTGTATGCGGTGAATACGGTTATGCATACAGAATGTTCCTTGAACACGACAAGCGTATCTGTCCGAGAGGTGTGCCTTACTTCGCATACGCAGCCTGTACAAAGATTTCAAAGCATTGGGGCAAGAAATACGGTGTAATTATGCCTGATTTCCTTCTTTTCCCCGATTGGGGTGTAATGCCCAAGGATTCATATGAAAGCTACAGAAAGCGTATTCTTGAAATATGGACTGATATTCCCGAGGGAATCACGGAAACCTTTATTCATCCCGCACTTGAAAGCGATGAACTCAAGTCAATTACAGGCAATTGGTGGCAAAGAGTCTGGGAATATCAGCTTATGAAGGACCCCGAAACAGAAAAATATCTGCGTGAACACGGAGTAGAATTAATTTCATACAGAGATATAGTAAAGATGCAAAGCGAAAAATCATAATTTAACGAACAGATGTTATTTCCCGAGAGGCACAAAATAAATCTTATAGTCTGTAGGGGACGACGACCTCGGCGTCCCGTTTCAGTTAAATAAAATATTATGTG
>CAYTRD010000170.1:0-1883 GCA_964440255.1 uncultured Ruminococcus sp.
ACACTCATCCGCTCTGCCGAGAAAAAAGCAATTATCCTGTCCGATGTCACTTGGAAAGGGTGTGAAAAAAACTTTTTACACATTAAAAAAAGCGGCAAAAGACCTTTTTCTCCGTTACGGGAAGCATAGCCTTTTGCCGTTATAAACGAAGATTTGCACAGACGGTAATTATCCGTTACCCACACGGCAGAAGCTGTTTTGCTGTTTTGCCGAAGCTGTCCCTTGCAGTATCTTCTTAATTTTCTGTCATACTTTCCGAGCAGTGACCTGAGAGTCATAAAAGTGCCTCCTACGGACAAGGCTGTCCGATGTGATTTACAGAAAGTTTTGGCAGATTTTATTCAATTATTCATTCACGGTTCTTTTTACGCTGAAGAAAAAGCCGTTTACATTTCCTTTATTAAAGGAAGCCGAAATCTGTGTTTTTCCCGTTTTTAATGCGGGAGTGATGTTATATGTAACTTTTCCGTTTTCGTCCTTTTCGGGCGGAAGGATTTTATCGGATGCCCGAACCTCATTTATTTCATACTCACCCTCAAAAAAGATTCTTACGGTATCATTCACCTGCTTGGGACAAATGAATTTTCTTTCAAGAATAAAAGGTGCATCACAGGAAAAAGGAAGCTCCCGTTTTTTTGAAAATATTCCCGAAACACCTTTCTTTTTGCCGTTTATTATGTGCCAGCTATCGTTTAATTTAACAGTTCTGTCCATAAGCCGCCTTACACTAAAGGAGCAAGCGTTTCAGCCGCATCGCTTAACATAAATTGAGGATACTCTTTGAAGGTGTTTATTGTGGGCTGTTCTTCACTTTCAAGAAGTGCAAAAAGGAAATATACACAGTCTGAGCCGTATGAGCCGATAACATGACCGCCGTCCTTTATAAACCATGTATAGTCCTTATAAAGACAGGTATTAGCGTTTATGCATTTATCGGCGGATATGTACTTGCCGTCACCGATTGCAAGCTGTTCATCGGAAAGTGTGCTTCCGATAACCGAGGTAAGAGCACCGCCCGACATGGGAGCAGTTTCAATCATACCGTCACCCTGATATTTTGCACTTTCGTATGCAGGCACAAGAGGAGTGTTATAGTTTGCAATAACCACAAGCTTCATTCCGTCGGAGAGTGCTTCATCAAGAATTTCCTGTCTTTTTGAAGAAACAGTTTCATAATATGCATCAAGTCTTGCAAGAAGACCTTTATATTCCTCTTCCTTGTCACCGAAAATAAATTCTCTTGCAGTGAGATATGAATCTGCCTGCATCATAGACCAAAAGCCGGGAAGAGTTGCGAATGTGGGAATGAGCGATTCGTCGAAGATCTGTCTTTCGTGCTTTTCGGCAAAATTATTAATAAGCTTGCAAAGCACATCAAGTCCGCCCGTAACATTTGCAAATTTAAGAATACCGGAAAGCCCGGGCACCATAGCACTCACATATCTTTCAACAGTATCAGGCTCAAAGCATACCTTACCGTTGAAAAGGTCGGTTATAACATCGGAGCCGAAAATTACGGATGTGTTGGAAATAACGGTATCGACCTTATCGTGTCCGTATTCGGCAAGATAAGAAATCGTTATACTGCCGCCCATACTGCAGCAGATAATATTAACCTTTTCACAGCCGTGATCTGAAAGTGCCTTATTGACGGTTTCATCAAGCAGGTCAGCGTTATCCATAGGGTCAAGACGCCAGTCGTAAACGAAATAATAAACCATATCAGCACCGTAACGGTCTGCAAGAGAGGTTACAAGGCTTATTTCATCGGTTGCATTTTTATCAAGAACATCGGGGTAATTTGCAACCGATTCGGGATAGTATTCAGCCGTGATATTGTCATAAAGCGAATCACCGTTGTTATCGCAAGGATATGCCGAAAA
>CAYTRD010000171.1:0-1881 GCA_964440255.1 uncultured Ruminococcus sp.
CTGTGCGTCAAACGGGTTGGTTTTTGCACCCCTTGCGACGATAAATTATGATTTATTCGCAGTACTCATTTGTATCCTCGAACACCACCCGTATGCTCTCAGGTGCATCGTCTTTCTTTTTTTCGATTCCCGAAACGACGGCGGCGGCTTCCTTTACTGCAGAGCCGATATCTTTGAGAAGCTTCGGATCGTATGTCTTTCCCTCTTCACTCTTTTTCAGATTTTCCCTGCACATACGGTAAAGGGACTTGCAGAGAATATCGGCACAAAGACCGAGATAATCCTCACGGCTTTTGACCTTCCCGCTTTTCCTCACACTCTCACCCCTTTCGGCAAACAATACGGACCGTACTCCGAGAACGAAGTACGGTCCGCGATAAACGCTTATTAAATTGTGTTGTTTTCCCTTGCTGATGCTATTATAGCACAAAAAAAATTCCCATGAGGTGGAATTAGGGCAACTTTTGAGAAAAAGTTTGAACTTTTTTTCGAGACTTTTTGTGCAAAGTGCACAATATCATAAATTGAATATTTCCTCTATAACAGCTTCACCGTATTCTCCCATTCGGTTAAAGTCCATAGCCTCAATATAATACCTTTCTATCTCATCGTGTATACGCTTTGCGTTTTTGAGGTATTCCGCGGCACCCGAGAGCATCTCATCACGGGAACGGTTGTTGAAGGCTATCCTGTTTTTATGATGCTGTAAAAATGCATTATCGTAAAAACGCATACAGTCCACCGCAAAAGCTCCGCCGAAATCGTCGGGATGACGGGGATTCGAGGTATAAAATCCCAGCTTCAGCTCAGGAAGTATCAGATGCTCGGGACGGTATTCGGGAGACATAGGGCAATAACAGATAATACCCGAAAGCCCCTTTTCCGCGGCTTTAAGGGACAGCACCTTCAGCATCACAGAGGAGGCACAGCCGAAAGAGTCCTTAAGAACAACAATATTTTCACAAAGAGAGGTAAATGTGTCCCTGAACAGCACTATCCCCGAGGGAGTGAGTGCACTTAAAAAGCGTTTTTTCATAATTCCCCTTGAATCTGATGTAACGGGAAACTTCGCATCGGAGAGCTTCTCTGAGAATTTATGGAGTGTACCCATTTTCATTGAGGGAATCACAACGGACGCATTGTCATTTTCAGCCGACCTTGCGGCAGCAAGAAAATCAACGCACTTTTTATGCTGAAATGAATTTTCCTTTATCTTTTCGATTATGATATCACGGTTTTCACGAAGCTTCTTATCATCCCTGAACATACCAAGGTCAATGAGCTTTTCACTGACACCCGGATACTTCGGCTCTAAAATATGAGGTGAGGTGCCGTCTGCAATACTCACTTTAAGCGACGGAATAATAACAGCATCAAGGCTGTTCGGGTCGGAAGAGCAGTATATTCTTTCACAGTAAAGCCCCTTACTGTCACAAACAGAAGCCACCTTTTTCATCAATGTGGACTTCCCCGTACCGGGACCGCCCTTGATTATATAAAGTGTCCACCCGTCCTCGGGAGAATACAGCTCATTAAACAAAGAATAAAAACCCACAGGCGTATTCGCCCCGAGAAAGAATGAAGAAGAACCGGAAAAATTCATAACATACCCCCAAATATTACTAATATATATTATGCACAAAAGGGGGAATGTGATACAAATCATAATTTAACGGCATAAACCGCTAAATTATGATTTGAAGTAAAAAGCAATAGTGAATAGTGAAGAAGTAAGGAAGACGCTGACGCGTCTTGTTCCGCTTCGCTCTACTTAATTCAAGGGCGAAGCCCTTCCAACAGGGCACTTCTTCACTCTTACTTCTTACCTATTACTTATCATAATCTGTAGGGGACGACGACCCGGCGTCCCGTTTCAGTTAA
>CAYTRD010000172.1:0-1851 GCA_964440255.1 uncultured Ruminococcus sp.
ATTTTATTTTCCCGAAACGGGACGCCGGGTCGTCGTCCCCTACAGATTATCAGATTTATTGTGTGTCTCTCGGGATATAACTTATGATATTTTATTTTCCCGAAACGGGACGCCGGGTCGTCGTCCCCTACAAAATTGAAATATATTTTCATCGTACAAGGGGAAATTGGTTTTTGCACCCCTTGCGACATTAAATTATGATTTGAAGCGTGTTGCATATTGGCAGCGGGAACAGAGGTTTTCTTTACATTTGCCCTCTGAGAAGCCGTCGTATATTGCTTTTGCTCTTTCGCTGTTTACTATGCTTTCAAGCTCTTCGCTGAAGAGGTTTCCGAGACCTGTTTCACCGTCGGCATCAAGACAGCAGGGGACGACCGTACCGTCCGAGAGCACTCCGATATGGTCACGAAGCCCCATACAGAAGCGTACCTCCTGTTCGGGGGCATTTTTGTCGGGCCATATGAATCTGTCCGCAAATTCAAGAAATATTTTATCGGAGAGGGTGAAGCCTTTTCGGTTTTCCTTGAATGTAAATTCGTTTTTAAGCGTGCCGATTATTTCGTCATTGAGCTTATTTTCTCCGCCGCCGTTCCACAGCCTTAAAACACAGATAGTACCGAGCTTTTCAGCCTTTTTACAGAAATCGGTAATAGACTTAAGATAGTCGGAAAGGGAAGTGTCTGTTTCGTTGGCTTCGTATGAATGAAGCGAAAAGGTGACCTTGTAGGGAGGGCAGGAAAGAAGCTCATTTTCTTTCTTTTTAATAAGAAAACCGTTTGTTGCGACGGTGGTCTTAAAGCCCAGAGCGGTTGCAATTTCAAGAAATCTGCCGACCTGCGGATGTAAAAGGGGTTCGCCCATAAGGTGCAGATAAAGATAGTCGGTAAAGGGGCTTATTTTATTTGCAAGCACCGTAAACTCCTCTTCGGAAAGAAGCTTTTTTTCTCTTGATGTTTTATGACAGAACGAGCAATCGAGATTACAGACATTTGTTATTTCAAGGTATATTTTTTTATACATAACGGTAACTCTTTTCGATTGATTTATTACAGGTGATATGTTAAAATGCAGGACAAAGGGAGGACTTGATATGAATAATGATTTTAATGATATAAAGAGCAGAATTCCCACTTATGAAAGCAGACTTCGTCACAATATTTTAAGAGTGCCCGAGGAGGCTTACCGATGCAGCGGTATAAGTATTTTCGGAAGACGGCTCAAAACCTTTATATTTTCCACGGATATTGCAATTATAAGAAACTGTGATGCCGACGCGGTGTTTGCCGTGTATCCCTTTACTCCTCAGGTGGCAATTTCCGAAGCAATTATCAAAAATGCGTATATACCCGTATTCTGCGGTGTTGGCGGCGGAACGACTCAGGGTGCAAGAACCGTGAGCCTTGCAAAGGATGTTGAGGCACAGGGGGCTATGGGAGTAGTGCTTAATGCTCCCGTGTCGGATGAAAATATTACGGCAGTTTCCGATGCCGTTGATATTCCTGTTATTATAACAGTTGTAAGTGAGGATGCTGATATACAGGCAAGACTCGATTCGGGGGCTTCTGTATTGAATGTTGCCGCAGCAGACAAAACAGCCGAGCTTGTAAGAAAAATCAGAGAGAAATTTCCGGATGTGCCCATAATTGCAACAGGCGGCCCGACAGGGGAAACAATCAGAAAAACAATTGAAGCGGGTGCAAATGCAATCACCTACACTCCACCGTCAACAAAGGAATTGTTCACATCGCTTATGAACAAATACAGGTAAATCATAATTTGTGTGGGCTTTTGCCCCACAAATTATGATTTGAAGTAAAAAGTAATAGTGAATAGTGAAGAAGTAAGGAAGAC
>CAYTRD010000173.1:0-1772 GCA_964440255.1 uncultured Ruminococcus sp.
TGGAAAATTTTTTCCACTACAAATCAAAATTGTACTTGACACGGGGTACACTTCACTGTTGGAAGGGCTTCGCCCTTGAATTAAGTAGAGCGAAGCGGAGTAAGACGCGTCAGCGTCTTCCTTACTTCTTCACTATTCACTATTACTTTTTACTTCAAATCATAATTTAACGGCTTACGCCGTTAAATTATGATTTAGTTTGATTCAGCATTTGCAGAGAATTCCGAGCCTGATTCAACACGGATAATGTATTCCTCAAGAAGTCTCTTTGCCACCTTTGTTGCTTTCCAACCGATGGAGCTTCTCTGATTGAGGGGGTCGTTGCCGTAGCCTCTGGGCTTTACGATATGCTCGAGACCGCCGCCCTCAATATCGGTTACGCCGTATGCGTTTTCGCCAAGGAAGAGAGTTGAGAATACTGCACTGCCGTCCTTGCCTGCACCGTAACCGGAAATAATGTCACCGACCTTTACTGTTACGGCTGTACCGAGTGTTACGGTGTTGCCCTGTACCGCCGTTACGGTGTTCTTCACACCGCCGACATATACGCTTACAGGCTCGTCAAAGGTCACGCTTCCCAGCTCTTCTTCAACGGTAATGCTTGTTGCAGATGAAGCCGCTGCAGCTACAGTCACACGGGAAATGCCGTTTGCGATAACATCGGGCCCGAAGATCTTTGCTTCCGTGCTTTCAACGAAACGCACACCGCCGAGAGTACCTATCTCACCCTTTAAGATGTTTTCGGGGTTGAGATATTTCTGAATACCTACCCACTGCTCGCCTGCCTCCTGCATAAGGTCGTATGCCACATAGGGGTGAATGATTGCAACATAAGAGCCGTTTATCTTGGGGGCATTAACGGCTTTAAGCTGTGCCGCAGCCTTGAAAATGTCCTTTACACGAAGCTTGCAGTCCTTTGTGATGTCGCTTCTTGAGGTGATTTCGGTTTCGTTGCCGTCTGCATCCGTAAAAGGTGCATACATAACATTAGTACCTGCAACAAGCTCGTTTCTTACAACCGTGTCAAGAGTAAGTCCCGCCTGAGAAGCAAGCTCCTTTGTGGCTTCAACGATGGTGTTGTCAACCGCTGTAAGCTCAAGCATATCTGTCTGCTCGATATAGTCACCGTACTGGTCAACTGTGCAGCTTACTGCACTCACATTAAGCTTGTTGCCGTCAGGTGTAATGCCCTCTGTGATAGGCTTTAATGCCTTGGGAAGACGGGAGAACTTTCTGAATTCTATGGTCTTTCCGCCGTTTTTGGGAATAGGTCTTTTCTGACCGAACTGTTCGTGAATAAGGTTAGCACCTGCAAGCGTAATAAGTGTCTTATCGTAAAATGTCTTCATTTCGGGACTGAGGCTGTCAGCGTTTGTAACAACACCGCTTTCAACTGTCCCCTCAGTAGAATTAATTACTTCCCCTGCAGAGAAGTGAGTAAGCTTGATTTCAAAATTTTCCATAATATTCTCCTTTTCTGTAAATCATAATTTAACGGTGTACCAAGGTGAAATCAAATTCCCCTTGTACGATGAAAATATATTTCAATTTTGTAGGGGACGACGACCACGGCGTCCCGCCTGCAAATAAAGAATCAGATATTAATTACTCTTGAGGATTATTGTAAAGTTCTCGGGAAATAACATATAATGTTTTTTATCTGAAACGGGACGCCGAGGTCGTCGTCCCCTACAGATAATAAGATTTATTTTGTACCTCTCGGGAAATAACATATAATGTTTTTTATCTGAAACGGGACGCCGAGGTCGTCG
>CAYTRD010000174.1:0-1691 GCA_964440255.1 uncultured Ruminococcus sp.
GGGGGTAGGGGGTTGATAAATCGTAAGATTTTTTCTTATTATATAGGAAATTGCTTCCTATAAAGTAAAAAAGATTATATGTCCCGACCAACGGGAAGCGGTGCTTCCCCGGTCGATGGACTATCCGAAAACGGTCGCCTGAGTCTCGGCGAAGCCGTTTTCTTGAATCATAATTTATCTTTACTTATTGGTGTAATGTATGTTAATATAATTGTGAATAACAAAATGTTAGGAGAAATATTATGACTTGGCTTACTGTTATAAGATATCTTACTGCAATTCTTATGATGCCCGTTTATCTTTTTAATTTTCTTTTCAACGATTATGCTATCCCTGCCGTAAGTAAAGAGGGAGCATATCTTTTCTGCTATTTTGTGGGCAACGAGGCGGAAGAGCAGACACTTCATTTTGCCGTAAGCACAGACGGGTATAAATTCGAGGCACTGAATAATAATGAAGCCGTGATAAAACAGACAAAGGGTACAGGCTGTGTGCGTGACCCCTATATCCTCAAGGGACCCGACGAAAACGGTAAGGACTGTTATTTTATCATAGCAACCGATATGAATGCTCTTGAGGGCTGGACATCAAATCACGCACTTATCACATGGAGAAGCTACGACCTTATTAACTGGACTGACGAAACAGTCATTGATATAAGAGATTTTCCGGGCTTTGAGACAACAAACCGTGCGTGGGCACCGCAGGCAATATGGGATCCCGATAAGGAAATGTATATGGTATACTGGGCAAATTCCACCGAAGAAAATGACTGTGCAGGTCACTATTATGCATATACCAAGGATTTCAAGACCTTTGAGGCTGCCCCCGAGGTTCTTTTCGGCAGATGGAATGAAGCTGACCCCGAAACGGGCGAAGTGAGAAATGTTCAGTGTATTGACGGTGATATCGTTTATAACGAAAAGGACGGCTATTACTATCTCTATTTCAAGGAGGATCTGACTCAGAAAATTGCATATGTCCGTTCAAAGAATCTCACAGGCCCATATAATACCGATTACACCATATGCTCTCTTAATTGGTGGGGTGTTGAGGGTAGCTCAATGTATAACATTACGGGTACGGATAAGTGGGTAATGATAATGGACGAATATTCAGAGGGCTCTTTCTTTCCGCAGATGACGGAGGATTTTCAGAATTTCACAAGAATCCGCCGTGCAGATATGGAAATTGACCAGTTAAGCCCCCGTCACGGCTCCGTTGTGGCAATTTCAGAGGATGAATACTATTCAATGTGTGAGTACTACGGAAAATCATAAATTAACGGCTTACGCCTTTAATTTGTGATTTGTCGGGGAAAACGGCGAGCAAGGTGCCAAAAACCGACGAGGAAAGCGACGAGCAACCGACGAGGAAAATATTTTTCGGGAAGTCTTATATATCAAGGCTTCCCGATGCTTTTTTTGCGGCGGAAAATGCAAAAACCGACGAGCAAACGGCGAGCAAACCGACGAGAAAGACCCCAAAAACCGACGACCAAAACGACGAGCATACATTACATTATATAGGAAATAAAGAAAGAAATAATGAGGAAATAATGTAAGAATATAATATAAATAAGAGGAGAATTATGATTTGATGTAAGAAGTAAGGAAGACGCTGACGCGTCTTGCTCCGCTTCGCTCTATTCGGGCAGCAACCCCGCCCCTACGCCGTCATTTGCCTTTATA
>CAYTRD010000175.1:0-1583 GCA_964440255.1 uncultured Ruminococcus sp.
TAGGAACAATTAACCCCATTCGCTACAGAAGCTACTACTACGATACCGAAACAGGCTTCTATTACCTTAAGACAAGATATTATTCACCGGAGATTTGTAGGTTCTTGAGTCCTGACACATTTATTGATAACAGAAGTGTTAATACACAAAATCTGTTTGCTTATTGTGCAAATAATCCAATTATCAGAGTTGATGCATCAGGTGGATTTTGGGAAATAATAGCAGCAGGAGCCATTGCATCATCAATTTCTGGACTTTTCAGTGTTTTTAGCACAGCTTCTGACGGAGGAACATTTGAAGAGTGTCTTATATCTGGCATTGCAGGATTTGTAGGTGGTACAATTGGTTTTAGTGTTTCTTGGGCGACAGGTTTTTCTTTTCAGGGCAATATAGCTGCAAGAGCTGTATCAACAATTATAAGTGATTTATTAACTTATTTGGCTCTTAACGGTGAAGTAACTAAAGATGATGCTATTAATATAGTTCTAAATACTATTTTTGATGTCTCATTTTCTAGTATCACATATTATTATAACCCATTAGAGAATCTAATTTCAGGAACAACTATTGATACAATTGTTGATTGTATAATAGATTATGCTGAAACAAAAATATTTTTTTCTCAAAAATCTACGCTGTCTGAAAGTAAAAATGTTGAAAAACTAACTTTTATGGAACGTAGATTGTCAATGTAATTTTCTGATTCTAAATAGGAGAATTTATATGAGAAAACAAACCGAAATTAATGGTTATATTTTGAATGATGCTGAACGAGGTGCCAGGCTATTCACAAAATATATTGGAATACCAATGTTAGTGTTATTATTAATTTTTTTATGTAAAGAGTCAATCAAAAAAATTGATAATGCTGTGTTATGGGGATTTTCTGCTCTGTGGCTTGTGATTGTTGTATTTTGTATTATTGGTTTTCATAGTTCACAAATCATTGACAATATGCAGTTTTTTGTTACAGATAAAAAACTTACAAACATAAGTAAGTCAAAAACAGAAATTACATTAGAATTGACAAAGCAATTTTATATAACTACATTGTCCATTGAATTTGGATATGGAAAAAGTATACAAAAGAGAGTATTCTATTTATTTTCTTACCACGCTTTTTCAATTGATGATATAAAAGGAAATGGTCTAAATACTCTTAAACACCTACATCGGAATGAAATTGTAATCATTCCGAAACAAAAAGATATAGAAGAATGGATCTGTTTCAAACTAAAAATACGTAACATTCCCGAATTTCCTGCAAACATTGTAAACAATCAAATCAACCAATCAGAAGACAGTCAAGCTGCATATTTCGATATTATTGATGGTTAACCAATCAGGGGACGGTTCGAAACCGCTGAAAAAGTTCAATTAAATTTTCAAATTAGCAAAATCGAATAATAAAAGTCGTGTTTTATGGTAAAATAGAAGCATCAAAAAACAGGAGAAAAAAGATGCTTCGAGAAGAGAGTAAACAGTTAAGTTTCTACAGTTCACTTTACGAAAAAATACCTGAAACACATATGTTGACGGTACAAATCAGATAAAGACTATCACATCAAATACTTCTGTTGGCG
>CAYTRD010000176.1:0-1552 GCA_964440255.1 uncultured Ruminococcus sp.
ATTACGGTTTTGAGTATAACGACACCCCGTATTATTATATTAAAAATCTGCAGGGCGATGTAGTAGCAATTTACAATAACACGGGAAGCAAGGTCGCAACCTATGAATACGATGCATGGGGCAGACTGATTTCGTCAACAGACACAAGCGGAATAAACATCGGCACAATCAATCCAATAAGATACAGAAGCTACTACTACGATACCGAAACAGGCTTCTACTATCTTAAAACAAGGTACTATTCACCGGAGATTTGTAGGTTCTTGAGTCCTGACACATTGGTTGATAATAGAAGTGTTAATACTCAAAATCTGTTTGCTTATTGTGCTAATAGTCCAGTAAAGAATAGCGATATTAGTGGCGACTTCTTTGGTACTATTATAGGTGCTGTTGTTGGTGGTATAGTCGGCGGTGTTTCAGCTGCTTTAAATGGTGATAATGTGCTTGCAGGTATTGGCATTGGTGCTGCAACTGGAGCTATTTCCGGATTTGCTGTTGATGCTGCTGTCGCGACTGGAGGACTTGTCGGAATTGTAATTGCTGCCGCTGGAGGAATGCTTGCCAGTGGAATAGATTATCTATTAACAGAGAATGTTAATAATCGAGAAATTGATGGTAGCGAGCTTGCTACAGAAGTACTTATTGGTGGCGTGAGTAATGTGCTATCTTTTGGAACTGGTGGTGGTTCTCTTAAGAAAGTTGGTGGCAATGTCATAAAAAATATAATTAACAATGCTAAAGATGATATCTTAAAAAATACTACACGGTTAGTTGCGGGAAAAGTTGTTCCAAAAACTATTGATGGAATTAGAAAGAATATTGCAAAAAATATTTTTCGTGAATTTGGTCAAGCCGTAATAGAGACATTTTGTTCTTCTTATGCAACGGAGGTGATAAAATATGTTTTTGAACCGATATCATAATGTTAAAACAAAATGCTTTTTAGCAGATTCACAATTGTTTATCATGGGGATTTGTTATTGGTTATGTATGACTACAGCAGGTATTGCTACAACTATTTTTTGTCTCAAAATTGTTGAAAACAATATTGCAATTTTCTTTTTTTTGCTAACAGTTTGTATCAATATCATATGTCTATGTTGTTTGCCAAAATGGCGCATAATTGTTGAGTTATCAGCAGATGGTATATCGTATAAGCCTACTTTTAAGAAAAAGATCATGAAAAAGTATTCTGATTTTGGCTATTTTTATTGTGCTTCGTATACTTATTACACACAGAAAAAATATATAGTTTTTTCTCAAAGAAGATTAAGTGATTATGAATTGACACACATAAATAATGTACCTGTATCAGAGAAACTCATTAAAATCAAAGTGCGAAAAGGTCTGAAAGAAACTTTATCACCTTTACTCCCACCAAAATATCTCTTTAGAATTCCTAAAGATTTTTGGTAAAATTCAAAACCACAAACTAATCAGGGACGGTTTTGTCTTTAGAATCCGTCAATCACAGAACCGTTCCCTGATTTTCCACTGTATGATAACCTTGACCAGCTTTTGAGAGAAGATAACCAAAAGTTGGGAAAAACAT
>CAYTRD010000177.1:0-1396 GCA_964440255.1 uncultured Ruminococcus sp.
TGACGGACGTAAGCACGTTCCCGTATATGTAACAGAAGATATGGTTGGTCACAAATTAGGTGAGTTCGCTCCTACAAGAACCTTCAAAGGTCATGCAGGATCAAAGACATCAAATAACGGTAAATAAGCCGAAAGGAGTGTAAACAATGGAAGCAAGAGCAAAAGCGACTTTTGAGCGTATAGCTCCCCGTAAGGTTAAGATTGTTCTCGACCTTATCAGAAACAAGCCCGCTGATGAAGCTATGGCAATCCTTAAGTTCACACCCAAGGCTGCGTGTGAACCCGTTGCAAAGCTTCTCAAATCCGCTATGGCTAATGCGGAAAATAATAACAACATGGATGTTACAAGACTTTATGTTGCAGAGTGTTCTGTTTCTCAGGGTCCCACTCTTAAGAGAATCAGACCCAGAGCACACGGCAGAGCATTCAGAATAAATAAGAAGACATCTCACATTAACCTTGTTCTCAAGGAAATGGAATAATCGGGGAGGAGGAATTAAACAATGGGACAGAAAATTAATCCTACCGGTTTAAGAATCGGTGTCATTAAGGATTGGGAATCTCGCTGGTATGCAGGTAAGTCAACCTTCGGCGATACTCTTGTAGCTGACTACAATGTTCGTGAGTATCTCCTCAACGCTCTTAATTCTGCAGGCGTACCCAAAATTGAAATTGAACGCGACCCCAAGAGAGTTCGTATCAATATCCACTGTGCAAAGCCCGGTATGGTTATCGGTAAGGGCGGCGCAGAGATAGAAAAGATCAAGGCAACTTGCAAGAAGATGCTTGGCGAAGGCAAGGATGTTTTCATCAACATCATCGAAATCAAGCAGCCCGACCTCAATTCACAGCTCGTAGCAGAAAAGATTGCTATGCAGCTTGAAAAGAGAGTTTCCTTCCGCCGTGCAGTTAAGCAGGCAATCGGCAGCACAATGAGACTTGGTGCAGCAGGTATCAAGATTCAGTGCGGCGGCAGACTCGGCGGTGCAGAAATTGCTCGTTCCGAGACATACAAGGAAGGAACAATTCCGCTTCAGACAATCAGAGCTGACATTGACTACGGCTTTGCAGAAGCAAAAACAACCTATGGCCGCATCGGCGTTAAGGTTTGGATCTATAAAGGCGAAGTTCTTCACGAAACCGCCGCTAAGAAAAGAAGAGACAGGAGGGCTTAAAAATGTTATTGCCTAAGCGCGTTAAATACCGCAGACAGCAGAGAGGTCGCCTTAAGGGCGCTGCACATCGTGGCAATACTGTTACTTACGGCAATTTTGGCCTTGTAGCACTTGAGCCCGCATGGATCACCTCAAATCAGATTGAAGCAGCCCGTATCGCTATGACAAGATACATCAAGCGTGGCGGTCAGGTCTGGATCAAGATTTTCCCCGACAAGCCC
>CAYTRD010000178.1:0-1335 GCA_964440255.1 uncultured Ruminococcus sp.
TTGAATATATCTACGACAGCAACGGTGATTATTACGGCTTTGAGTATAACGACACTGCATATTACTATATAAAGAATCTGCAGGGAGATGTAGTCGCTATAGCAGACAGCACAGGAAATATAATCTGCCGTTACTACTATGACGCATGGGGAAGAATCCTCGAAATCGACGACGATTCCACCAATTCAATCGGCACAATCAACCCCATTCGTTACCGAAGCTACTATTACGACACCGAAACAGGCTTCTACTATCTTAAAACAAGATATTATTCACCGGAGATTTGTAGGTTCTTAAGTCCTGACGGAGCAATTGCTGAAGTTGGCGGAGATGTTCTTGGTTATAACCAATTTGCATATTGCTTCAATAATCCCGTGAATCTGTCTGATTCAAATGGTAATTGGCCGAAAATAGTGACAGAAGTAGCAAATCGAGTAAAATATGCATTATCTATGACATTTAGAATATTTACTCTGCCACTCAAAGCATTAGAGGCAAGTGTAGGCGTAGGTGTAGGTATTGGTGGTGAAATTTCCGGTAGTGTAGGTGGCATTGATATGGGAGCGTCTGCAAAAAATACTGTTACAAATTCAATTATATATAAGGACTACTCTTTTGATGTTGTAAATTCTACGACAGAAAATTTATCAATTTCCTTAGGTAAGAGTTCCATTGGTGTTACAAATGGTAAAAGTCATTCTCTATTGTCTGATGATTGTACTTGTGCTACACATAATTATTCATATTTGCAACAACCTCTATGTCCAGCAAATGAAATAGTGCAATCAAGCGATTCTTTTTTCGGTGTTTCTGGAGCACTATATTTGGGAATAGGAGTTGAGTTTTCAATAGGATTTAATATTGATACTTTAAAAAACGAAATGATTAATATTTATAATTCGGAATATGAAAGCATATATTTTTGGTGAGAAATTATGAAAAAAACTTATAAAACATTAATAACGATAATTATTTCAAGTTATATAATTATTGTTTCCTTTGGAAATTCATTTGATTTATATGACAATTTTATCCAAGTAATAATGTTTTCATTTTTTGTGATTCCATTATGTACATTGCTGCTATTATTAGCAAAAGACAAAAATATAAAACCTTCAATAAGAATATTTATAATTATCGCAATTATAATAATAATTGTTGGTTTTATTGGATCAACATTCATAGAACTATCTCAGGGATCAATTAGTGGGAATTGAGTAAAAAAAATCAATCAGGTGACGGTGAGTGTGAGAGTCCCGATATATAGTAATTTAACATTGTGATTAATCAATATATAAGACTCTCATTCGTTGTGAGTGATTGAAAAATCATGCG
>CAYTRD010000179.1:0-1325 GCA_964440255.1 uncultured Ruminococcus sp.
TAGGAACAATTAACCCCATTCGCTACAGAAGCTACTACTACGATACCGAAACAGGATTCTACTATCTTAAAACAAGGTACTATTCACCGGAGATATGTAGGTTCTTGAGTCCTGACGGAGCAATTGCTGAAGTTGGCGGAGATGTTCTTGGTTATAACCAATTTGCATATTGCTTTAATAATCCTGTAAATATGTCTGATTCAAATGGTAATTGGCCGAAAATTATAGAGAGTTTGTCTGCAAAATTTGTGCATTCAATAAAAATTCTTGGGATGATTATTGCTTCACCATTTAAATCAATGTCAGCATCTTTTGGTGCTGGTATCGGCCTTGGTATTGGTGGCGAGGTGACAGTAAATGGAGTTGCTGTTGAGGCCAATGCAGTTGCATCAATCACGGATTCAATTAGTTATGATAAAGGTCGAATTGATAAATTAAATACATCTTCAGTAAGCATAGGTACAACAGTTGGCGACACTTTTGATTTTTCCTATAAAAATGGTGTTCAACATTCTTATCAAGATACTGATTGCTATTGTACCCTAATGTGGACTTCGTTCGGAGAAAAAATGAATTGTCCCGCTAACTATCCAATAAAAGAGAATAGTTCAATGTATGGCTTTTCCATTAGTGGATATTTTCTTTTAGGTGGAGAATTGTCTATTGGTATTGATCTTAAAGATTGGAATGATAGATTGATCGAAATTTTTGAATATAATAATACTACTTGTATTGAAAATGGGTGGTTATGATGTCAATGAAATATACGATCTTTATAATATGGTTTTTTGTTGAGTTATTGTTGTTGCCATTGATAACAAAAAATGATAATTTGTCAATTTTTATTAATGCAATTGGAACTCTAATATTATTGTTGCCTCTTCTTTTGCTATTTCATAGTTTGGGCAAGGATAATAATTTTTCTGACACAAAGAGAAAATTCTTTCGTTTTATATTTTGGTTTTTTATCTTTTGTTATACATTTGGAGGGATTGCAATTATATTATCAAAAGTGTAAAAAGAGTACCGCATTGATACATTTTATTACACACAACGGAAAAGACAGGGGAAAAGACAGAGGACGGTTAGAAACCACTGAAAAAGTAAGGTTTTAAGCGGTTTTAACGGTCAAAAAAATTTCCTTGATTTTGTTCCAAGAAAAGTTTTTTCAAATCTCTCATAAAAAGAGAAAACTGTAGCGATTTTTGCGGCATTTTCTCACCTGAAAGTGCCGCTGTGCTCTTCAAATTAACCAAATAAGACAAAAAGTCTCGGTACTGCAGTCAAGACCGATACTTGGACATATGGTGAAACAACCTGGGGCG
>CAYTRD010000180.1:0-1278 GCA_964440255.1 uncultured Ruminococcus sp.
ATTAATATGATTAGAGTGAGACTATTTTACTGAAAGGAAGAAAAACCGTATGTCCGAAATAAGACCCGAGGGTTCACTTATAAATACTGCCGCCAATAAAAATGCTTTGTCATCGCTTCAGGGAATAAAGGAAGCCATGATGAAGGAACAGCTTCTTGAGGGAAGAGTAACACTCTGTGACAAGGAGCATAATCTCCACATTGATTTAGGTGTGATGAAGGGTATAATTCCCAGAAACGAGGGTGCCGTGGGAATAGAGGAAGGCTATGTCAGAGATATTGCCCTTATTTCAAGAGTAGGAAAAAATGTGTGCTTTATCGTTGAAGAAATCAGAAGAAACACGGAAGGAAAGCTGTATGCGATCCTATCACGAAAAAAGGCTCAAAAAAAGGCAATAGAGGAGTATTCCGACAGACTTGATATCGGAGATGTAATAGAAGTAAAAGTCACTCATATGGAAAATTTCGGGGCTTTTTGCGATATCGGTGCGGGACTTACTGCACTTCTCCCCATAGAAGCAATTTCCGTGTCGAGAATTCCGCACCCGTCCGTACGCTTCTTTACGGGGCAGATAATTAAATGTATCGTAGCAGGAAGAGACGAGCTGGGCAGAATAACTCTTTCCCATAAGGAGCTTTTAGGCACTTGGGAAGAAAATGCTGCAATGTTTAAGATTGGTGAAACCGTTCCCGGAATTATCCGTTCCGTTGAAAGCTACGGTGTTTTTATAGAGCTTACGCCAAACCTTGCAGGTCTTGCGGAATATCATCCCGATGTAAAGGAAGGAATGTCCGCCGCCGTCTACATAAAAAATATTATTCCCGAAAGAAAGAAAATCAAACTCATAATCGTGGATTTCTGTGAAGAAAAACAAACACCGAAAGAAATAAAATATTTCTTCGACGGAGAAAAATACGAATCATAATTTCAGGTTTTTCCTCCTCCTATTTATATTATATTCTTACATTATTTCCTCATTATTTCTTTCTTTATTTCCTATATAATGTAATGTATGCTCGTCGGTTTGGTCGTCGGTTTTTGGGGTCATTCTCGTCGGTTTGCTCGCCGTTTGCTCGTCGTTTTTGACATTTTCCGTCACAAAAAAAGCATCGGGAAGCCTTATGTATCAAGGCTTCCCGTAAAATATTTTCCTCGTCGCTTGCTCGTCGCTTTCCTCGTCGGTTTTTGGCACTTTGCTCGCCGATTTACCCGTCAAAAAAATTTCATATGTTATTTCCCGAGAGGTACAAAATAAATCTTATAATCTGTAGGGGACGA
>CAYTRD010000181.1:0-1093 GCA_964440255.1 uncultured Ruminococcus sp.
ACAGAATCAATATTGTAGCACAAAGCGAACCGATGGAGATCGTTTTTACGATTGAGGTTACCGTCGGGTTTTCAAACATACCGCCAACTACGGCTGTAACCAAAACCAAGATCAGACCGGAGGTCATAATCGTATGAATAGAACCGGAATAAGCCATCTTGAGTGCTTCCTTTACGTTCGCCGTTTTACGAGCCTCGCAATAGTAATTGGTGAGAAGAATACCGTAGTCCACCGTTGCTCCCATCAAAATACATTCAACGATTAAAAGTGCCAGATAATACATATGACCACTAGTTAGTCCCGTTATGGTAACCGTAATATAAACACCGCACTGTACCAGCAGAACAAGAATCAGCGGAACAGAAATGGATTTGAAGGTAAATGCAACGATCAGGAAGATCGCAAATGCAGTCAGCAGAGTGATAAACAAGAGCTCGTTATCAAAGGTTTTTTGCATCTCATAGTTCATTGCGGAATTACCAACCAAATAGAACTTTCCGTTCAGGCTGTTGTTGCCGTATTCCTCAAGATTTGCGAAGAATGCCGTTGTATCTTTACCCTCATCCGGATAGGAGGAAGTGATAATAAGTCTTGAATATTTATCTGTTACAAGCTGCTGCTTTCCTTCATCCAAAGAGCCTTGTGCATCAAGGAGCTTCTGACGCATATCTGTATCAATTACAGCTTCAAAACGGGAATCCTTGAGTACATCATTGATCATATAGTTGAACAAGGTTTCCAGAGTCATTGTCCATTGCGGATCTGCGTTTTCAGAACTTTCCGCATACAGATACATCAGCTCGACCATAGAGCTTTCCAGGTCTTCGGTCAGACCGCTTAAAAGTGTTCCCAATTCCTCAGCAGTGTAGGCTTCTCCGGAGATTACCGCATTCACCATAGTTCTTGCGGAGGAAAGCATATCGGAAGTGTCGGCATCGATTTTACCCGCATATTCGCTGTTAGCGAGCACATTGTCAATGATAAAGTCGATAAAGCCCTTTACAGAAAGCTTCCAGTCGGATGTATCGCCGTGTCTGTTGGTATACAGCAGGTACAGTTGCTGTGCCTGTTCCTTGCTCATACCCATAAGTCC
>CAYTRD010000182.1:0-1062 GCA_964440255.1 uncultured Ruminococcus sp.
GTTTTTGCCGTGCTGTTTTATCAAGGAAACACCGTAGCGGCAGTCATAATACTTGCACTTTCAGGACTTTCTGACCTTATTGACGGCAAAATAGCAAGAAAGTATAATCAGGTCAGCAATTTAGGAAAAATTCTTGACCCTGTTGCTGATAAGATGACGGTCTTTGCAATAGCAATAATACTTTATCTCAAATTCAGTAAGGCTTTAAACCCGACATTAAATGCATTCTCATGGGTATTTCTGCTTTTCATAATTAAGGATTTTGTAATGATATTCTTTGCCTTTATTATGATTCTTTTAGGCCTTCGTCCCTGTGCCGCAGAAATTTTCGGCAAGGTTGCAACAACTGCATTTTATGTTGTAATGGTTGTCATTATGGCAATCGGGCCCGAGGTTGGTGCATTCAGAAATTATTTTTGCTTACCTGATACTGTTATGATGGTTCTTGTTTCAATTGCCGCAGTGCTGACATTCATTGCATTTTTCAGTTATCTGCCTGATGTTTTCAGACAGCTCAAATATCTAAAGAAAAAAGCGACAGGAGGAGATAGCAATGACTAATATAAAAGCCACAAAAAACATCACCCTTATGAGTGCCGTAGAATTTATTATAGGTATCATACTTTTATTCAGACCCGAAGGTTTTACTTCAGTTATAATTGTTTGCTTGGGTATCATTTTGATACTTCTCGGAATAAAGAGTACCGTAAACTATTTCCGTACCGAAAAAAGTGAAGCAATGAAAACAAATCTTCTGTCGAAAGGACTGCTGTGTCTTATCGGTGGTATGTTCTTTGCTTTTAACTCAAAGTGGTTCATCAAGACATTTCCGATTTCAACAGTCTTGTACGGAGTATTTATGCTTCTTTTGGGCGTTGTAAAATTTCAAAGCTCGGCAGATGCTATCAGATTTAAAATGAAGTATTGGTACATAAATCTGATAGCCGCTGTTCTGACTGTCTTCTCTTCGGTAATGATTATAACTAATCCCTTTACTTCGACAGAGGTTGTATGGAAATATATCGCAATAGCCTTGCTTGTTGAAGCGGCACTGGATATGCT
>CAYTRD010000183.1:0-1059 GCA_964440255.1 uncultured Ruminococcus sp.
GGTTGAGGATTTCCATACTTATTTTGTTGGCGATATAAGTATTTTGGTGCATAATACTTGCTCAATCAACACACCAGATCAAAGTGCTGTTATTCAAATTGCTAAAGAATTTAAACGCACAGGATTATCTCGTGCTGACGCAGATATATTATGGTCTTGGGCAGAAGAAACTGGATTAAGTTCATTTAAAAATTACCATCCCCCAAAATATGATAGCTATTTAGGTGGCAGGCAATTGCATATGAAAATTAATGGGCAGCATATAAACATTTTCGATTGGGGGAATTAAAATGAGACATAATGGAGTTTTAATTCAATCTTTGGATGAGCCAACTAATTATGTTACAAAATTCAATTATTCTGGAATAAATGCCTTTCATTTTAATCCGCTCATTTCAGCTAATGATGTTGAGTCTAAAAGATTAACCCAAGAACAACAAAATATTCATATAATTAACAATCAGATTTTTTGTTCTGACCTTATTACAAATCATGATTTATTAAGTAAATACATAAATAAATGTGCTGAATTGCACCTAAATATTAGATTACTCTTTCTAAGAAGTTTATACACAACGGAAGAATGGTCTGCAGAGTTACCTAAAATGACTTTCATTGGGTATGAGTATTGTCCATTCCCAATTGATGAACAAATTATAACAGATCTTAATTGGTACAAACCTTTATTTAAATTTCACAAAGAATTAAATAAATATGGGTTATTTGATTCCTTGCTTTCGATAAATTCTTTTGTAAAAGAGTATAATCAACTTTATCTAACAGGTGTTATCGGTGATGGTGATATTGATTCATATATTTGCGAAGTTTTTTTAATTGAAGATATAGATCAATTCACAACCAATCAGGGGACGGTTTTGTGATAGTGATGTGAGCTCACACTTTTTTAGTTTTAATAAAGCGGAGATTTTCAGTCTCCTCTTTATAGTCAAGGTGAAAAAACATCAGCAGAAAACAAAGACACACAGACACACAGACACACAGAGAACCAATCAGGGGACGGTTAGTGTGAAGCATTAAGAAATAAAAAGTAAAAAAATG
>CAYTRD010000184.1:0-1020 GCA_964440255.1 uncultured Ruminococcus sp.
ATTTGCACCAAAGGTATTGGTACAAACAACATTACTGCCCGCATCAAAATACGCCTTGTGTATGCCTGTAATTATATCGGGGTGCGACAGATTCCAGCGTTCAGGATGCTCACCGGGACGAAGCCCCTGCGCTTGCAACAACGTTCCCATACCGCCGTCAAGATAAACGATATTGTTTTTTAAATATTCTCTGAAATTCATTAGACACCTCTGAATGTGCAGTCCCTTTTATCGCAAAGAGCACATTTGTTAGTTGTTGTGTTTTCTGTTTTATCGCTAAGCCCCACAATAGCCGTGACCGATTTGGACGGTGACATAAGCAGACTGTCGGTTAATGTCAGTCCTATCTGCTTTTCGGGGGAAAGAACGGCGAAAATATCCTTTTGAGCCGCAAGTGGTAAATCACCGTAGCCGGGGCTGAATCGTGGCTTTGTGCCTACATTATATTCTTTTGAAATATCGGCACAAAAAGTATCGCAAAGCGCCTCAATCCGTTCAGCACCTATTGCCTGAAACATCAGTGCTTTCGAAGGGGAAATTCGTCCGTATTTGGAAATAAGACGGTCAATTCCGACGCCGACGGTTGCGGCAAACAGTATACCGCTTTCACAGCCGCTTAAATTTAATGCTAAATTTTTCGACCGCAAAGTGAATGCACCAAAGTCACAAATATCATTACAGATTTTAACCTCAAACTGACGGTAACATACCTTATATGTGAGTTTAGTCTTTATTTCGTTAATACAAGACTTAACAAGTGCCGATATTTCGCTGTTTGCCTCTTTACAGCCTGCATACCGTAGAATTTCCTTTTCGCAGAAAGGCGGCTCGTTATAGGTTTTACTTGAAATCACAGAATTCATTTTCCTAACATATCCGAAAGATTATTTTGGATCTTTGCCGCCACATCGGGCTTGTTCATTGAGTATACATGCACATTGGTGATGCCGTTAGCATATAAATCAATAATCTGATCGGTAGCATAGGCAATACCTGCCTGCTTCATAGCGGCAGGATCGC